>NZ_JBHTCG010000004.1:0-439381 GCF_042665155.1 Sphaerisporangium rhizosphaerae
CACCGGCAGTGAAGTTGAACTGGTTCTGGTTGGGCTCGGTCGCGTCGATCTTCATCTCGTTCTCGGCCGTCACCATGTTGAACTCACGGTTCGCGATGGTCGTGTACGCCGAATCACCAAGCCGCCCTGAGGCGATGGCCGTACCGAAGTACCGCCCGCTCTGCGCGGCGGCCGCGCCGAGCGTGCTCGCCGCCGCACCGGCCGGCATGGTCGGTACCGTCACCGCGGCGACCACGCCGAGCAGGCCGGCGGCGGCGGCGATCAGAACCCGCGGCCGCCTGAAAGGCAGCGGCGGAAGCATCTCTCTAATGCCCATGACTGAGTGCTCCAGACTGAATCACGGAAATGCGGACACGCTGGGGTCACCCCGCGCGATCGACGCCGCGTCCCGTGATCAGGGAACGCACACCACTAGGGCGTCATGAATGGCGGTCCTCACCGCACACCACCACATGGCAGGAGGGGCCGCCTCGGAAACACAGTCTGGAAACCCTGCCGAAATGTGTCAAGTCGGCAAGAAAATTTCAGAGGTGCGCCGTCACCGCGGGAGACCTCCGAGATCGCCCGATGAGCCCGGCCGCCTCTCCGTGGACGCGAGGTCCGTCCTGTCCGTGCCGCTCTTCACGTCCGGAGCCGACCGACGTACACTTCGTCAAGTACGTAGTTGACGATCATTGCGGAGTTGGCGCGGGTGAAAGTTTCGGAGGCCGAGTTCGTCGATCGCATGGGACTGATCATGGAGCGGCTGGGCGGGACGCGCACGATGGGCCGCCTGTACGGGTGGCTCATGATCTGCGACCCGCCCGACCAGTCGCTCACCGGCCTGGCGGCGACGCTCGGGGTGAGCAAGACCGCGGTCAGCACGGTCGCCAGGCAGCTCGAGCTGAGCGGGATGGTGGAACGCGTCCCCACCTCCGCCCGCGAGCACCGCTACCGGATGGTCGGCGGCGGATGGGACCAGGTCATGCGGGTTCAGCTCGCCATCGTCAGGCAGAGCCTCGACACGCTCGACTTCGGGCTGTCCGTCATCGGTGACGACCGGCCCGGCCAGCGCGGCCGGCTGGAGGACACCCGGGAGTTCTTCGCCTTCATCCTGCAGGACTCGGACGGGATGTTCGAGCGCTGGAAGGAGTACCGCGAGAGGTCGTCCTGACCCACATCGGCAGAGGGATCCTCAACCAAGGAGAGGCGATGTCCGACATCGTCGAACGGTACGACATCCCCGAACGGCACTTCTGGCTGCACGGGCCCCGTTCGGGCCCGGCGGTCGAGTTCGACGCCGGCACCGGGCTGTGGAACGTCTACGGATACCCGGAGGCCCACGAGGTCCTCGGCGACCCGGCGACGTTCTCCTCCGACACCATGCGCGTCGTCCCCAAGGAGCTGCTGCCCAGCGAGGACGACTTCTCGCTGAACGGCTTCATCACCCAGATCGACCCGCCGGAGCACGGCAAACTGCGCAAGCTGGTCAGCAGCGCCTTCACCCGCAAGGTCGTGGCCGATCTCGAACCACGGATCGCCGCGCTCACCGGCGAGCTGATCGACGCGGCGCGCGAGCGCGAGCGGTTCGAGCTCGTGACCGACCTGGCCTACCCGCTGCCGGTCATCGTCATCGCCGAGCTGCTCGGGGTGCCGAGCAGCGATCGCGACCTGTTCAAACAGTGGGCCGACGCGCTGTTCCAGCGGGACGCCGAGATCTCGCTCAACCGGTCCGCCGAGGAGCGCAGCGCGGACCTCCAGGCCACGATGGGACCGTGGAAGGAGATGTCGGCCTACCTCGCCGCGCACGCCGCGGAACGCCGGCGGCGGCCGCGCGCCGACCTGCTCACCAGGCTGGTGGAGGCGGAGGTGGACGGCGAACGCCTGCCCGACGAGCAGGTGGTGAACTTCGCCATCGTGCTGCTGCTCGCCGGTCACATCACCACGACGATGCTGCTCGGCAACACGGTGCTGTGCCTGGACGCCTTCCCCGGCGAGCAGGATGCGGTACGCGCCGACCGTTCGGCGATCCCGGCCGTCATCGAGGAGTCCATCCGGTTCCTGACCCCGTTCGCCCTCCTCGGCCGCACCACCACCCGGGAGGCGCGGCTCGGAGATGCGACGATACCGGCCGACCAGATGGTCATGGTCTGGCTCGCGGCGGCCAACCGGGATCCGCGCCAGTTCCGCGACCCCGGCGTCTTCGCCCCCGGTCGCGAGCCCAACCCGCACCTCGGCTTCGGCCGCGGCATCCACTTCTGCCTGGGCGCGCCCCTGGCCCGGCTGGAGGGACAGGTCGCGCTGAACATCCTGCTCGACCGGTTCGACGTCCTTCGCACCGACCCGCAGGACCCCGTGCGGTTCATCCCCACGCCGTCTCTGACAGGAGTGCGCCGCCTCCCGCTCGTCCTGGGGTGAGGACGCGTGACCGACGCGTGGCGGGCGGGACCGTTCTTCGCCCGCCGCGTCTGATGGGCGCGGAGACGCCGGCGGGGGCCGGTCCCGATGGGGCCGGCCCCGCCGGTGTCGTCAGGCCGGGAAGTCCTCGGCCTCCGCGACCTGGCGCACCTCCACCTCGACGTCGTCGAAGAGGTCGGCGTACCGCTTGGCGTACTCGACGGCCTGCGCGCGGTCGTCGAAGTTGAGCAGCGCGAAGCCGCCGATGACCTCCTTGACCTCGGTGAACGGGCCGTCGATCGCGGTGATCCCCCCGCTGCGGGCCTTGCGGACCAGCGCGCCCCGCTCGGACGGGTGAACGCCCTCGGCCGTGATCAGGATGCCCTTCTCCATCGAGTCCTGGATGAACGCGCCCAGTTTCTCCATGAACTCCTGGCTGGGGTTCCAGGCCTCGGGGGCACGCTCGTCGAGCCGGTGCATCATCAGAAATCGCATTGTCGCTCCCTTGTCGTCTCGGGCTGGGTCCGGCGGATCCCGGACGCGTCGACCAGCCGTCACACACGCGTCGAACGCCTGCACGCCGTTTCGACACTCTCTTCGGGACAATTTTCGTCGGCGTCGTTCTCCCCAGGAACACCAGGTCAGAGAGTCGCGACCGCCGGTGGGTCCCCTTCGACGCGGTACGGGCGCACGAGCCCGCCGGGGACCGATCGCACGGAACCGTGCGTAGAGATCGCTACTAGTGCGCCGTTTCACTAAGATTCGGGGCCATGTGGCGGAAAGTCCGAGTACTTGTGGCAACAGTGTGTGCGATGGGCCTGCTGACCGTTCCGGCGGCGGCCGAGACGGGGAAGAAGGCGGACGAGCCGGCCAAGCCGTACTGCGCCCGGTACAAGTGCATCGCGCTGACCTTCGACGACGGGCCGTGGCCCTACACCCCCGAACTGCTCGACACGCTGAAGAAGCACAAGGCCAAGGCCACCTTCTTCCTGCTCGGCCGCAAGGTCGAGGGCCGGGCCGAGCTGGCCAGGCGCATCGTGGCGGAGGGCCACGAGGTGGGAAACCACACCTGGACCCACCCCGATCTCACCAAGCTGACCGATGACGAGATCATGCAGGAGGTCAACTCGACCTCCGAGGTGATCGAGCAGACGATCGGCGAGCGGCCGACGATGATGCGCCCGCCGAACGGCGCCACCGACTCCCGGGTCGGCCGCCTGATGGCCGAGCTGGAGCTGCCGCAGATCCTGTGGACGGGCTCCACGCTCGACTGGCAGGCGCGCGACACCAAGGTCATCACCGCGCGGACGCTGAAGCTGGCCAAGCGCAACGGCGTCATCCTGCTGCACGACATCGTCCCCCAGACCGTCAAGGCGATGCCGGCCGTGCTGACCACGCTGGAGAAGCAGGGCTACCACTTCGTGACGGTGACGGCGCTGCTGCAGGGACGCGAGCTCAAGGGCGGCGAGGTCTACCCCGCGCGGTCCGAGTAGCCGTCGTCGGCGCGGAGGGACCGGTTGAGCGCGGACCTCAGCCGGTCCTGCAGGGGCACCTCGACCAGCCGGTGCACGCCGTACGCGAGGACGAGCGCGGCGGCCAGCACCACGGGCAGGGTGAGCCACCTGCCCAGCGGCGCGTGCAGCCACCCGATGAGGAGATACCCGACGTGGTGGTGGAACAGGTACAGCGGGTAGGTGAGCGCGCCCAGCACGGTGAGCCAGCGCCAGTCGACCCCGTCGAAGGTGCCGAGCGCGACCAGGATCATCACCAGGAAGATCAGGGAGATCACGCCGACCACCAGGGCGGATCCGAGGTCCTGCCCGAACCGCTGGACGGCCGGCGGGTTCTCCCCCAGCACCTGCACGAGCGCGACCGCCCAGCCGGCGCCCACGAACAGCCAGGGGAACAGTGACCCGCCGAAGCGGTGGACGAGGTACAGGGCCATCCCCGCGATGAAGTACGGGGCGCTGAAGGGGACGAGGACGGCCTGGAGGAGGTCGGCGTCCACCCGCTCGGCGATGGCCAGGAGCACCAGCCAGCCGCCGAGGAAGGCCAGGCAGCGCCGGTAGGTGAAGCCGATCGCGGCGAACACCGCGATGAGCACGTAGAAGACCAGCTCCTGCCAGAGCGTCCAGTACACCAGCTCCAGATCGCGGATCCGCAGCCCGTGCTGGAGCATGGTGAGGTTGGCGATCAGCTCGCTCAGGGTCGGCCGGTGGTCGGTGGTGAGTCCCACGACCGCGAGCGCGCCGAGGATGATCACGCTGGCCCAGTACGCCGGGTAGAGCCGGGCGATCCGCGAGGAGGCGAACTCGCCGGGGGTGCGTCCCCACGCGCTCATCAGGATCACGAAGCCGCTGATCACGAAGAACATGCGGACCCCGTAGACCCCGAACATGGTCACCGCGCTCAGGGTGGGGAAGGCGTTCGGCGTCCCCCACGCCCGCGTGTGCCCGTAGTGGAAGAGCACCACCGCGAACGCCGCGCAGAAGCGCAGCAGATCGAGAACGCGCAGCCGTGGCCGGACGGAATGCACGACCGGTAGAGCGGCGACCTCGGGGGCCGGGAGCAGCATGGCCATGAATATAGCGATATAGATCGTCGAATCAGCCGTCCTCCTCCAGGTAGGCGGCCGATTCCCGGCAGCGGCGACCCGCCCCCGCCCGCCCCCGCTCGCCGCCGGGGACCCCGGGAGCGGCCGAGGCCACCGGGCCAACCAGGTGCGGGGTTATCACCTACGGCGGTCGATATGCGGCTGGTAGCCTGAATCGCGGCCCGGTGCAGTCGGGTTGACCGGCAGCGCGGCGGACGGCGGCCCGGTCCGGTGGTCAGCAGAACCGGAACGGGAAGGCGTCCACCAGAAATGAGGAGGCCGATGGATCCATCGGTTGTGGATCGGATACGTCCAGGCGACCACGTGTGCTGGACCTTCGACGACGAACACCAGCGGCTGGCCGCCGTAACGGGCTACGTGCAGGCCGGCGCCGACGCCAACCAGAAGATCATCTACCTCTCCGACGCGTCCCCGGACCTCCTGCTGCGCGAGCTGACGGACAACGGCGTGGACGCCTGGCGTCTGGTCCGCACCGGGCAACTGCAGATGGGCCACCCGCGGGACGACTACCTCACCAACGGCCTGTTCGACCCCATGGTGGTGCTCGACGACTGGCAGCGCGAGATCGCCGTGGCGCGCGGCGGCGGATACACGGCCCTGCGCATGATCGGCGACATGTCGTGGGCGAGAGCCGGTGTAGTGGGCGCCGACCCTCTCCACTGGTACGAGGCCCAGGTCAACCGCGTCTTCGCCGACGGCTACGCCATGGCCCTCTGCCTGTACGACCGGCGGCTGTTCGACCAGGTCAGCCTCCTGCGCGTCTCGGCCGCGCACCCGTCCCGCATGGAACCCGGCACCGACTGGAACTGGCGGCCCCTGCTGCGCATGGAACGCACCGGTGAGCCGCCGGGGCTGCGGCTGATCGGCGAGGCCGACGCCTCCAACCGTGACGCGCTGGCCGCCACCCTGGCCGACGTCATCGACGACATGTCCCGCCCGGACGCCACGGTGACCCTCGACGTGGCCGGGCTGCGGTTCGCCGACGCCGGCGCCGCCAGGCTGCTCATGGGCGCGGCCACCACCGCCCCGCCCGAAGTGCGCATCACCGGCTGCTCGGTGTCGCTGGTCAAGCTGATGCGGTTGCTGGGCGGCGATCCCTGCGCGGGTGCCGTCGCATGAACCAGTACGCACCGTCCACGCGGGCGGCCGGCCCGTTCGAGCACATCGGCCTGTTCTACCGGGACCCGGACCAGTACGCGTCCGGCTGCGCGGCGTTCGTCCGGCGCGCGCTGGCCTCCGGGGACCCTGCCCTGGTCGCCGTCCCCGGCGGCAACGGCGAGCTGGTCCGCGCGCGGCTCGGCGCCGACGGCGACGCCGTGACCTTCGCCGACATGGCCCTCGCGGGCCGCAATCCGGGGCGCATCATCCCCTCGGTCCTGCTGGCCTTCGCCGGCGCCCACCCCGGCCGTCGCGTGTGGATCATCGGGGAGCCCGTCTGGAAGGGCCGCAGCGCCGTCGAGTACCCGGCCTGCGTCGCGCACGAGGCGCTGATCAACGCCGCGTTCGCCGGCCGGGACGCCGCCATCCTGTGCCCGTACGACGCCTCGGCGCTCGACCCCTCGGCGCTGGCCGACGCCGAGCGCACCCACCCCACCCTGCAGGACACCGACGGGAGCCGGGCCAGCGCCGCCTACGGCGACCCGCTCGAGACGGCCGCGGCGTTCGACTGGCCGCTGCCCGCGCCGCCGGACGACGCCGAGCGGTACACCTTCACCGGCGTCGGCGCGCTGCCGGGCGTGCGTGACTTCCTCACCGTGCGGGCGATGGCGGAGGGCCTGGCCGGGGAGCGCGTCGTCGAGCTGCTGCTGGCGATGAACGAGCTGGCCACCAACACCACCGAGTACACGACCGGGCCCGCCACGTTGACGGTGTGGGCCGAGGACGGCGTGCTCGCCTGCCAGCTCGACGACACCGGGCACATCGCCGACCCGATGACCGGGCGCATCCCGCCGGCGGACGGCGCGACCCGCGGGCGCGGCGTGCTCATCGCCAACGAGCTGGCGGACCTGGTGCGCATCCACCACCGGCCCGCGGGCACCTCCGTGCGGTTGCACTTCCTGCTGTCCCCGCCCGGCGACCCCGCCGCGGCCGGAGCCGGTGGGGACCTCGCTCAGACGGCGGCGGTGGAGGACAGCGGGAACGACCCGGTCAGCGCCGGCTCCTCGGGCTCGTAGGGCGCGAGGGTCACCGGGACGCCGTTGAACACGGCGTTGCCCGACGGCACGTCCACCACCGACTCGTCCGTGAGGGCGTTGGCGTTGACCCCGGCGTGTTCGGCCGCGACGCGCTGGGTGCTGCCCGCGTGGCCCCATCCGTGCGGCAGGCTGACCACGCCCGGCATGATGGCGTCGTTCGGCTCGACCGGCACGACCAGCTCGCCGTTCGCCGACCGGATCACCGCCTGCCCGCCGATGCCGTACCGGGCGATGTCGGCCGGGTTGACGTGCAGGGTGCACTGGTTGCTCCCGCCGACCAGCGTGGGCACGTTGTGCAGCCAGCTGTTGTTGGAGCGCAGCTGCCGGCGTCCGATGAGCAGCAGTTCGGGGGCCGGCGCGGCGAGCCGCTCGCGCAGCCGTCCGGCCTCCTCGGCCAGCCGCGGCGCGGCCAGCTCCACCCGGCCCGACTCGGTGCACAGCAGCTCCGCCAGCCGGGGCGTGAGCGGCCCGAGGTCGATGCCGTGCGGGTTGTCCAGCAGGTCGGCGAGCGACAGTCCGTGCGTGCCGAGCTGGAGGAAGGCGTCCAGCAGCAGCTCGGGCCCGCTGTCGCCCCGCAGCGAGGCCCGCACCTCGGCGACGTCCCTGCCCTCGAAGGGAGAGCCCGGCGCCTGCGTGGCCCCGCCGAGAATCTGGTCCAGCATCATCTCGGTGAGCGCGGAGGGGTCGGCGTCGGCGCCCTGGCCGGAGGCGATGAGCGTGAGCCGGGACAGGATGTCGGCCTCGGACATCTGCTCGGGCGAAAGCGGCAGGATGGCCGGGGAGAACCGCGTGTAGTTGCGCACGGTGACCGACAGCAGCAGGAAGTCGTAGTGCGGCATCTGCAGGATGCGCGGCGGCGGCAGGATGACGTTCGCGTGCTTGGTGGTCTCGTTCAGGTAGGGATCGACGCAGACCACGAAGTCGAGGCCGGCCAGCGCGCGGTCCAGGCGGGGGCCGCCCGGCGCCGAGAGCACCAGGTTGCCGGCCACGGACACCAGAGCCCTGACCTGCCCCTCGCCCGGGGTCTCGATCTCGTCGGCGAGGGTGGCCACCGGCAGCTCGCCGAGCGACTCCGGCAGCCCGCGTACGCGGCTGTGCCAGCGCCCGGTGGTGTACGGCTCGCCGGTGCGGCCGAGGTCCATGGTGGCGGTGCGGGTGAACATGACGCCGCCGGGCCGGTCGAAGTTGCCGGTCAGGATGTTGATCACATCGACGAGCCACTGCGTCGCGGTGCCGAACTCGACCGTGGAGCCGCCGATGCGCGAGTAGACGGCGGCCGTGGGCGCCGCCGCCAGCTCGCGGGCGATGCGGGCGATGTCCGCGGCGGCCACGCCGCACACCGGCGAGACGATGTCGGGGGTGAAGTCCTCCGACAGCCGCCGCAGGTCGTCCAGCCCCGCGACGTCGAGGCCGATCGTCGTGAGGTCCTCGGCGAGCAGGGTGTGGACGATGCCGAACAGCAGGAACGCGTCGGTGCCCGGGCGGATGAACAGGTGCTCGTCGGCGACGGCGGCGGTGCGGGTGCGGCGCGGGTCGACGACCACGAGCCGGCCGCCGCGCCCGCGCAGCGCCTTGAGGCGGCTCGGGAAGTCGGGGGCGCTGCACAGCGACCCGTTGGACTCCACCGGGTTGGCGCCGAGCACGAGGAAGTAGTCGGTGCGGTCGACGTCGGGCACCGAGATGGCGAGCGGGTCGCCGAACAGGTAGCCGCAGGCGACGTGCTTGGGCATCTGGTCGATCGTGCTGGCGGAGTAGACGTTGCGCGTGCCGAGGGCCTGGCCCAGCGCCCCCCGGTACAGGATGCCGCCCATGGTGTGGAAGGTCGGGTTGCCGAGGTAGAGGGCCACGGCGTCGCGGCCGTGCCGGTCGATGACGCCCTTGAGCCCCTGCTCGACGGTCTCGAAGGCCTCCTGCCAGCTGACCTCGTGCCATTCGTCGTCCTGCTTGCGCACGAGGGGGACGCGCAGGCGGTCGGGGTCCTGGTCGAGGTGGCCGAGGCTCGCGCCCTTCGGGCAGATGAAGCCCTTGGAGAACGGGTCGTCCGGGTCGCCCTTGACCGACGTGACGCGTCCGGTGTCGTCGAGCGTGAGCCGCAGGCCGCAGACGGCGTCGCATAGGGGACAGGTCCGGTGCGCGGTTCTCATCGGCACTCCCTGAGATCGTCGATTGGACCCATGATGAGCAGGCGCGGGAGATGGGGGGAACCCCAGCAAACGGTGGGATAGGGGTCGATACGGGTGGGTAGTCACGGGCCTGACTCCGGAGCACACACACCTTTACGAGCGGGTTCACGGCCATAAACGGCTTTTCTCACGTACGGTGGGTCCCGGGGGTTTTCACGGCGACATAGCGGGCAGTCCGGTCTGGTTCGAGCCGGCCGATCGACCGTCCGTAAAGGGAGAGCCTCACCCGTCGAGGAAGCTCGCGGGCAGTGTGCTCCGTCAGATGGTGACCGTCCCGGCTGTCGATGACGGGTGAAACCACGGAAGAGGGTCGTGATGGCGAACGAGGTCACCGACGGCAAGGCCGTCGCACGCGAACTGGCGGCACGGCTGCCCGGATGGACGGTGTGGTACGGGGAGCACACCGGGCGCTTCTGGGCCACGCCCAAGGGCGCCGCGAAGGCGGACCCGCGGCTCGCCGAGGGCGAGACCCCCGAGGAGCTCGAGGCCGCCGTGCGCGGGCTCGTCGCCGGCCCTCAGGCTCCGGTCGCGCCCGCGCCGCAGGAGCCGCAGGTGAACCAGCACGTGAACCAGGCGCCGATGGCGCCCGAGCAGTACCGCCACCCGGTCGGCGCGAGGAACTGACCGGGCCGCCGACCGGCGGAGGCGACCGACCGGCCACCGGCCGCGGCTGCGGGCCGAGGGGGGAACGGGCCGGGGTCGCAGGCCGGGCGAGGGGAACCGACCGGCCGCGGGTCAGCGGCACTGGGCGAGCATGGCGGACTTGTCGGACCTGGTGACCGGCAGGTCGTACTTCACCGCGACCTGCGCGAAACGGGTCACGTACGCGCAGCGCACCTTCCGTACGGGGGGCAGCCAGGACGCCGGCCCCGCGCCGCCCTTGTCCTCGTTGGCCGGGCCGTAGACCGGGATCAGGTTGAGCGGGTCGTTGGCGATGCGCACCCGCTTGGCCATGCTCCATCGGGAGGCGCCCATGCGCCACTCGTACGACAGCGGCACCACGTGGTCGACCTGCACACGGTCGGCGTCGCGCTTGCGCCACCGGATCGTCCTGCCGGTGTAGGGGTCGCGCAGCTTCATCGCCACCACCACGCAGGGGGACCCGCGGCGGTAGGCCACCTCCTCGCCGTCCCGGGCGAGCAGATCGTCGCGGGTGCGGCAGCCGTTGCGCGCGTACGGCACGCCCCGCGCGGTGTCCGCCCAGTTCTCGCCGAACCGGATGCGCGTGTACCCGCGCTTGGACCCCTGGCGGCCGACCCGCACCCGCCGGATCAGGTCGACGGCCGCCGCCCGGTCCATGCGCGAGGTGATGGCGACCAGGCCCGGCCTGGTGCCGTCCGGGTTCTCCAGCGGGCCGGCGCGCTCGGTGACGCGCGTCGTGTCCTTCGTCGCGGCGTGACCGGCGAGAGAGACGAGCACGATGGCGACTCCGGCCACGGCGACCACCCCGCGCGTGCTCAGTGCCGCCTCCCGGGCCGGACGGGTGAAGACTCGTCGAGCTGTCTATCCCCATAAATCCGGTGATCGACACCGCCATGTCCCGGCCGGACAGGGTCAGAGGGCCACGAACGCCATGCCGCGGTGCTTGAGGCGGGGGATGACCGTGCGCAGTGCCTTGAGCGTCTCGGAACGGTCGCCGCCCCCGTCGTGGCACAGCAGGATGGCGCCCGGCCGGCAGGCGAGCATGCTCTGGGCGATGCGCCGGGTGCCCGGCCTGGACCAGTCGCGCGGGTCGACGTCCCAGTCGATCGGGATCATGCCGTGGTCGCCGGCGGCGCGCACCACCTGCCGCGACCACGATCCGCCCGGTGAGCGGAAGAACCTCGGGTGGACGCCGGTGGCGTCGGAGATGCGCCGCTGCGCCTCGGTGATCTCGGCCTTGACGCGCCCGGCGGACAGGCGGTTGAACGGGATGGGATGGTGCATCGTGTGGTTGCAGAGCTGGTGCCCGGCCTGGACGATGCGCTCGGCCAGCCGCGGGTAGCGCTGCACCTGCAGGCCGATGAGCGAGAACGTCGCGCTGACCTCGTGCTCGGCGAGCAGGTCGAGCATGCGGGGCGTCCACTCGGGGTGCGGACCGTCGTCGATCGTGAGCGCGATGGCGTTGCGCGGCGCGGCCGGCGCCAGGTCGTGCAGGCTGCGCACGGGCTGGTGGCGGGCCTTCAGCGCGTGCGCCGTCCACCCGGCGGGCGGCGGCGCGACCCGCGGGTGCGCCTTGCGCCGCCCGTGCCGGGCCGGAGCGGCCCCCGGCGCGCGTGAGGACGACCGCACGGCGTCGCCGGCCAGCGAACCCAGCGAACCCGCCAGTGCAAGGGCTCCGAGGGCCCACAGCGCGCGGCGACGGCCGGCCTCGCTTTGATCCACGAGGTCACGGTACCCACTCCGGTGCGAAAGGCGCCGGACCGACAGGAATGAACTCCGGCGACTTGTGAAAGTCACCTCCCATCAGACGGTCGCCCGTGCCCGTGGTGTCACGGCAGCCAGCTCACCCGGCCGCGGAGCAGGCCGTACCCGACGAAGGCCACCGCGTCGATGAGCGTGTGCGCGACGACCAGCGGCATGGCCCGGCCCCACCGCTGGTAGAGACGGCCGAACAGCAGGCCCATGGCGACGTTGCCCACGAAGCCGCCGAACCCCTGGTACAGGTGGTAGGAGCCCCGCAGCGTCGCCGACAGGCGGACCGCGCGCCAGGGCCGCCAGCCCAGCGCGTCCAGGCGGTGCAGCAGGTAGCCGCTGACGATGACCTCTTCGAGCACGCCGTTCTGCGCGGCGGCGAGCAGCAGGACCGGCACCCGCCACCAGACGTCGGGGAGCCGGTCGGGCACGACGTCCAGGTTGATGCCCGACCGCAGTGCCAGCAGGTAGAACGCCAGCCCGGTGCCGCCCACCACGGCCGCGAGCAGCGCGCCGCGCAGCAGGTCGCGTCCCGGCTCGCGCAGGTCGGCTCCGATGGTGCGCGCCGACTCCCCGGACCGCACCAGCAGGTAGGCGACCAGGGCGACGGGGGCCAGGGCGATCGCGATGTCGGCCAGTTGCAGCGACAGATCGAGCCAGGGGCGGCCGGGCGCCCTCGTGCCGACGAGCACCGCGTGCTGCGCCTTCAGCTCCGCGGGGACGGTGAGCGAGCCGATCAGCGAGATCAGGGAGCGCAGGGCGCTCGCGCCGAGCGAGACGGCGAAGACGACGATGAGCTCGGCCCGGACCAGCCGCGGAGTGAGGCCGGTCTTCCCCGTACTGACATCCTGCACGCGCGTAGCCTCCCACGCGTGGCGTCAGGCGAGCGTGAGCGGTTCGGCCGTCCTGACCGGCGCCCGGGAGAAGGCACCGTGAACCAGGTATCCCGGGACGTGGCCGGCCTGAACCGGCGGTCACGGATCAAGGCACATGTCCGATATAGCCGCCCTAATCCCCCGACCGAAACCCGGCGCGGCAGTCAAGCCCCTCTGCCGGACGTACCGCCTCTGACCAGTCCGGAAGCGTCGATGACCATGGGTTTGCAAGGGGTTGTCAAGTCACCTGCAGGCGGGCTGGTCCAATATGTGCCCATGACGACGTACGGGATCATCGCGCCCCAGGGCAAGTACACCGCCGTCAGCGACGACCTGGCCATCGGAGCGACGGTCAGCGTGGTGGTTCCGGCCATGAACGAGGCGGAGAACCTGCCGCACGTGTTCGCCACCCTGCCACGCTGGATCGACGAGGTCATCCTCGTGGACGGCAGGTCGACCGACGACACCGTGGCCGTCGCGCGTGCCCTGCGCCCCGAACTGCGCGTCGTCCCGCAGACCGGGCGCGGCAAGGGCAACGCCCTCATCGAGGGCTTCGCGGCGGCGACCGGCGACATCATCGTCATGATCGACGCCGACGGCTCGACCGACGGACGCGAGATCATCCGCTTCGTCTCCGCCCTGGTCGCGGGGGCGGACTTCGCCAAGGGGTCGCGCTTCACCTCGGGCGCGGGATCCGACGACATCAGCGTCACCCGCTCGCTCGGCAACACGGTGCTGACCACGCTGACCAACTGGCTGTACGGCACCCGCTACACCGACCTGTGCTACGGCTACAACGCCTTCTGGTCGCGCCACCTGGACGCTCTCGCCCTTGACTGCGACGGCTTCGAGATCGAGACGCTGATGAACGTCCGGGCGGCCAAGTCCGGGCTCGCCGTGCAGGAGATCCCGAGCCACGAGCGCTGCCGCATCCACGGCACGAGCAACCTGCACGCCGTGCGCGACGGCTGGCGGGTGCTCAAGACCATCCTGCGCGAGCGCGGCCGTCCCCTGCCCGCACGACGCCGCGCCACCGTCGCCCCGGTCTCGGAGCACGTCGCCGCCTGAGGCGGTCACTGGTACGCGCCGCTTGAGACGGTCACTCGTACGCGCCGCCTGACATGGTCGCTCGTACAGGCGGAGCGGTCACTCGTACGCGCCGTGCACAGCGGCCGGGCGGGCGGCGCGGGAGCGCGCCCGCGCGCGGCGCTTGGCCGCCTCGCCGCGCTCCAGCCACCACTCGACGACCAGCAGCGGCACCGTCCACCCGAGCCAGCCGCCGAGGCCGGCCAGCGTCCAGGTGAACATGGTGACGTCCCCCTTGAAGGTGGTCTCGAACTGCGGCGTCAGCACGATGGCGACGATGACGCCCCAGACGCGGTTGGTGATGATCGAATAGGTCAGGGCGAAGCTGCGCAGCATCCAGCGCCGGTGGTCGACGAACCGCCGCTGCCGCGCCATCCGGTAGCCCGCGACGGTGAACGACAGCCACAGCAGCGCCAGCATCACGTTGCTGACCGCGATGACCGGCCCGAACGGGGTGCCCGCCCCGATGACCAGGCCGGCCAGGCCGGCCGGGAGCACACCGCCGAAGACGTAGACCCTGCCGACGTACCGGTGCGCCACCGGGTACCGCTGCCGGAACCACGGCCACACCTGCAGGAAACAGGTCAGCATCGCGACCGAGGCGAACATGACGTGCGCCACCAGCAGGGGATAGTGCGCCGAGAAGCCCGCCGGCTGCGGCACCCGGGACAGGGCCGGGTCACCGGTGAGGTACCGCGGCAGCGAGTAGACCAGGAACACCACGGCGATGAAGCCGAGCGGAGCCATCCACGGCCGCTGCCACCAGCGGCGGGACGGAACGGAGCCGGCCGAGGGACCGGAGGGCGGGGAGGACGGGCTCTCGGTGGTCATGACCATGACGGCTCCTCATCGGAAGGGCGGTTGGGTGCGTATGACATACGCTAAGCGTATCTGATACGCAGAGCGTGGGAAATACGCTGAGCGTATGTCATACACATCGCGTATGCCCTACGCAGAACGGTAGGATGGCGCCGATGAGCGAGAAGACCGGCGGAGAGCTGCCCCGCACACTGGAAGTCCTGTGGGGTCGTTCCGAACGCCGCGCGCGGGGCCCGGCGCAGGCGCTGAGCCTCGACCGCATCGTCACCACCGCGATCGCCATCGCCGACACCGAGGGCCTCGCGGCGCTGTCCATGGCCCGCCTGGCGGAGCGGCTCGGGTGCGCCACCATGTCGCTGTACCGGCACGTCGCCAACAAGCACGAGCTGTGGACGTTCATGCTGGACGCCGCACCCGGGCCGGCGCCCGACATCTCGCCCACGCCGGCCGACTGGCGCGCCGAGCTGCGCCGATGGGCGGTGGAGCTGACCGGCGTCTACCGCAGGCACCCGTGGATCCTGCAGGTGACCACCGCGGGGGCACCGCCGCTCGACCCGGGGCAGCTGGCCTGGCTGGACGCCGGGCTGCGCGCCCTCGGCGGCACCGCGCTGCGGCCGCGCGAGAAGATGTCGGTGCTGCTGCTGGTCCTGCACTACGTGCGCGGAGACACGCAGCTGTCCACGAGCGACCCCGGCACCGCGCCCGGCCAGGACGAACCCGCGGCGCCGTCGTACGGCGAGCTGCTCGCCCGCCTCATCGACGAACGCTTCCCCGCCCTGGCCGAAGCCCTCCACGACGGCGTCTTCGACGAATACGACACCGAGGGGCCCGTGGAGGACCCCGCCTCCCACTTCGGGTTCGGGCTCGACCGCATCCTCGACGGCGTCGAGAAACTGGTCCGCGAACGCGGCCCCCATCCGGCGGCAAGCTAGCGGCCCCCGATCTCACCGTTCTCACTGACCGCGAAGGCTTCCAAGCCCTGAACCACACCGCGGCGGCATCTCGGGGGGAGCGGTGCGCCACACCTGTCGCGAGGGCAGGAATCCCGCTCGGCCCGGCAAAGGGACCGGATGTAATCGAACACGATTTCGAAGAGTTGCCCACTGTGCGCGGCTCGCGTTGCGGGCGGGCGAGCCGGTTGATATTGCTTGCGCTAGCGAGCCCCTCCGAAGGGATTCAAAGATCCTTTGGTGGGAGGTGGGCCACGTGGTCAGATCGAGACGACCCAGAGTGGCACGGAGGCTGGAGGACGCCTCCACGGTGGTCAGCGCCGCCAGCGGCCTGCTCGGGCAGACGTCGAGCCTGCTCGGGCACATGGCCTGCCTGCTGCGGCAGCTTGTGATGATCGTCGGATGGCTGGTGCTGCTCGTGGGCTCCGTCCGGCTGCTGCTGCGCCCGCCGTCGTCGCTCGCGCCCGAACACTTCCTGACCCCCGGCGCCGGCGCGGCGGCGGTCGTCCAAGGGCTGGTCAGGATCCCCCCGCAGTGGTGGAAATCGCGGCGCCCCTAGCCCCATTCCAGGTATTCCCGAGGGCTACGACGGCACCTGTGATCGCCGGACCGCTATGCGCGATCGGCACGGGCAGGCTTTACCGGATAAGTCGGTAGGTAGGCTGGTTGCACCCAATGTGGAAGGCCTCGTGATGTCACGAGCACGACCGACCGGTGACATCTCCGGCGCCACCAGCGAACTTCCCGCCCATCACCGCACCGACCTCCTGCCGGCACCGGCCATGACTCCGGACGCCACGCTGATGCGTGCCCTCCTGGAGGCCTCGGGCGAGGGCGTCGTGCTCTGCGACGCGGACGGGCGCGTTCTGCTGGCCAACGCCGCCGCCGTCCGCATCGTCCCGGACGCGATACCCGGCCTCCCCACATCCTCCGCCGCCACCGCCGCATGCCCCTTCGACCCGGCCACGCCCATCGGCGTGAGCCGTCTCACCGTCCACGGCGGGCGCACGGTCCGGGTGCGCCGAGAGATGGTCGGCCCGGCCCATCAGGCGTGGTTCCTGTCGGAGGTCGCCGGAGAGGTCCCGGCCGGCGCCCGCCCGCTCTCACCCGCGAACGAGCGCGCGGAGTTCCGTCCGGTCTCGCACGCGCACGAGCGCGCGGAGTTCCTCGTCGAGGCGGGCCACCGGCTGTCCGGCTCGCTCAACACGCGCCGCTGCGCCCGCGCCACGGCCGAGCTCGCCGCGTCGTTCCTCGCCGACGCCGCCACGGTGCTGCTTCTCCCCGACCATCGCCGGTCCCACTCCTGGCTGCGCGCCACGGCGTGGGGATCCACCGTGCGGGAGGGCGAGGTACGGTCCGTCGCCGAGCTGCCGGAGCTGACCGACGCGCTGTACGGGTACGCGGCCATGCCCCACCTCCGGATCGACGCGGCCCGGGCGCCCGGGTGGCTGCTGCCCGAGGGTTTCGGCCGGGCGGGACACTTGCTGATGACCCCGCTGCCCGGCAACGGCACGGCCGCCGGCGTCCTGGTCCTCGCCCGCCGCGAGGGCGCTCCGCCCTTCGACGCGGCGGCCGAGAGCCTGGTGCGCGCGTTCGCCGTCCGCGCCGGCGCCGCCCTCGCCTCCGCCCTGCTGTACCAGGAGCAGAGCGCCACCAACGCGATCCTCACCGAGGACCTGCTGCCGCCGGAGCTGCCCGTTCTCGACGAGGCCGAGCTCGCCGGATCGCTGCGCCCCTCGCAGCAGACGGAGCTGATCGGCGGCGACTTCTACGACGTATGCCGCCCAAGCCCCGGCCGACCCGGCGTCCCCCACGACAAGCGCCGCCCCGGCGCCCCATACGGCCTGGACAGGTCCGGCATGCCCCAGAGCGTGGACCGGCAGGACGCCCCCTACGCCGTCCGGCTGGATGTCCCAGCTCGCGTGGGTATGGGAGAGGACGCGCCGCTGGTCGTCCTGGGGGACGTCTGCGGGAAGGGCGCCCGCGCCGCCGTGCTGGCCGGGCGGATCCGTCACTGCCTGCGCACGCTCCTGCTGGTGGAGAACCGGCCGGAACGGCTGATCGCGCTGATCAACCAGACCCTGCTGGCCACTCCGGCGTCCGACGCCTACGCCACGCTCGTGCTGGCCCGGCTGCGCCCCGGCCGCGCGGGACGCCTGCTGATCGACGTGGCCGTGGCCGGACACCCGGAACCGCTGATCCTGCGGGCCGACGGCAGCGTGGAGGAGGTCAGCGCCTCGGGCTCCATGCTCGGCATCGACGACCACCTCGACCTCCGCCCGGTCACCGTCGAACTGGCCCCGGGCGAGCTGTGCCTGCTCTACACCGACGGCATCACCGAGGCGTCCGGCGGCCCCGCCGGCACCGAGCTGTACGGGACGAACCGGCTGAAGGAGGCCCTCGCCACGTGCGCCGGCATGCCCATCTCGGCCGTCGTGCAACGACTCGAAGAGGTCACCACCGCCTGGACGTCCCACGGCGACAAGGACGACCGCGCCCTGCTCGCCATCCGCGCCCGCCCCCTCCCCGAAAGGCACAGATGACCGACCTCGCCCTGGTCACCGACCTCAGCACAGCCGTCGAGCGTTATCTGAAGCACATCGGCGAGGCGGACGAGTACGGCGCCGTCGACCTGGTGCTGGCGCTGCTGGACGACGGCGTGCCCGCCGAACGGGTGCTCCTGGAGCTCATCGCTCCCGCGCAGCGCCGGGTGGGCGAGCTGTGGGCGGCGGACCAGTGGTCGGTGGCCCGCGAGCACGCGGCCACGGCCGTCACCGAGCGGGCCGTCGCCGCCATCGCCACCCGCGTGCGCCCCACGCCCCGGTTCGGCCGGGTCGCCGTCGCCTGCGCCGACGGCGAGTACCACCAGCTCGCCACCCGGCTGCTGGCCGAGGTGCTGCGGCTGCGCGGCTGGCGGGTGGACTTCCTCGGCGCGAGCGTCCCCGCGCCCCACCTGGTCACCCACCTGCACCAGACCGGCCCGGACGCGGTGGCGGTGAGCTGCACGCTGACCACACGGCTGCCCCGGGCGCACGCGACCATCACCGCCTGCCAGGCAGCCGGCGTCCCGGTCCTCGCGGGCGGAGCGGGTTTCGGGGCGGACGGACGTTTCGCCAGTGCGCTCGGCGCGGACGGCTGGGCCCCGACGGCGGACGCCGCCGCCGACCTGCTGGAGGCCGGGCTGCTGCCGTCCTTCCCCGCCGCGTCCCCCGGCGGCCCGCCGCGACCGCCCTCCCCCGACTACGCCCGGCTCGTGGCGGGCCGGGCCGACCTGATCGCCCGCACGATGCGCGCGCTCACCGAGGCCCATCCGCCGATGGCCTCCTACGACGAGCGGCAGCGGGAGGCCACCGCCGACGATCTCGGCCACCTCACCGACTTCCTCGCCGCCGCGCTGTACGTGGACGACGTCCCGCTGTTCACCGACTTCGTCGCCTGGACCCGGGACATCCTCAAAGCGCGCGGCGTGCCCCCGGCGGCACTCGCCCTCGGCCTGCGCCTGATGCGCGACCAACTCCACGACCTCCCCCGGACACACCCCCTCCTCACCGCCGGCATCCACACCGCCCAAAGCCCAAGCTGACCTCCCGCCAGAAGTCCATCCCGCCCTTCTCGGCGCCGTCGGCGAAGGCGTCCCCCACGCTCGCGGTCGCGACCGTTGGACGCGCCCCTTATGGCCCGCGCGACCGGATCACGCATCGCACTCGACGACGGCAGAGACGCCCCGCCGTTACCGCAATGGGCCGAGCCATAGATGCCGTGGACATTTCTGACAATGAAGCCATTGTGAGCCGCCCGTTATCGGAGCGCTCGCGAACCTTCCAGTCAGCGACCTATTCTGGCCCGGAAACCACGCAGCAGCCCCCCACTGCACTGGAGATCCGGACGTGCGCGAAGGCCGTTGGACCACGATCACGCCTTCCCAGTACCAGCATGAGCGCGAAGCCCTGGAGCACGTGCGCACGGCCCTGCCTGACGCCGAGCCTTATCGCGCCTGGTCGAATTTCACCTTCACCGCCAACACCGGCCATGTCCGCGAGGTCGATCTGTTCGTGGCCGCACCCGGCGGCCTTTTCCTGATAGAGATCAAGAGTCTGCACGGCCGGCTGAGCGCCAGCGGCGCCAACTGGGTGCAGACCACCGGCAGCAATACTCGCTATTTCGACAATCCACTACATCTCGCCGATTCCAAGGCAAAGCAGCTCAAATCGCTCTTACAGCGGGCGGCGGGGCATCGAGGGCGCATTCCCTACATCCACGCCGCCGTCTTCCTGTCGGTGCCCTCGCTCGACGTCGACCTGCCCGACCATCACCGCAACGGCGTGTACGGCCCGGAGAACGGCCGGTTGCCGCGTGTGCTGTCCGACCTCCTCCTGCCGGCCCCCCAGGACCAGCGCAACCGCATCACTCCCGAGTTCTCCCGCCGGCTCGACGGATGGCTGCGCACGGTGGGCATCGCCAAGAGCCGTTCCCATCTCCAGGTGGGCGCCTGGGAGCTCGAACCGCGGCCCTTCGACGTCGGCCCCACCTGGGAAGACCATCTGGCCGCGCACAACCAGATCCCGGCCGAGAAGCGCCGCATTCGCATCTACCTGGTCGAGCGGAACGCCGATGAGGACATGCGGGCCAGCATCGGCCGCGCCGCCCGCCGCGAGGTGCTGGCCCTGCACGGCATCAGCCACCCCGGCATCGTGCGCGTGGACACCATGGAGCAGCACGAGGCGGGCCCCGCGCTGATCTTCCGGCATGACCCTCGCGCCATGCGCCTGGACCACTACGTCGGCGAGTACGGCGGCCGGCTCGACCTGCTGACCCGGCTGGGGCTGATCCGCCAGCTCGCCGAGGCGGTGTCCTACGCGCACCGCAGGCACCTGCACCACCGTGCTCTGTCCGCGCGCAGCGTGCTGGTCACCCCGAGCCGGGCACCGAAGGGAGCTCCCGAGCAGGGCTGGCTCAACCCTCAGCTCCAGATCAGCGACTGGCAGGCCGCCACGCGCGGGGAGGACACCGACGGCACCGCCCTGCGGATGAGCTCCAGCAGCCATGCCGGCCACCACATGGAGGCCTCCGCCCAGGCGTACCTCGCCCCTGAGCTCAACGCGCCGAGCCCCGACCCCGTGGCGCTCGACGTGTTCGGCCTCGGCACTCTCTCCTATCTGCTCCTCACGGGACAACCCCCCGGCGACCGGCGCGCCGAGCTGCTGGCCCGCCTGTCCAAGGAGAACGGCCTGCGCCCCTCCACGGTCGCCGACTCGGTGACCGAGTTCATGGACGAGCTGGTCCAGGCGGCCACCGCTCCGGTGCCGACGCAGCGGCTCACCAGCGTGGCGGAGTTCCTGGAGATGCTGGAGCTCGTCGAGGAGGAGGCGACCGCCCCCGAGACGGTCCACCCGGCCGGCGACCGCGACGACGAGCTCGACCCGCTGGACGCCCGGCCGGGTGACACCCTCGACGACGAGTGGCGGGTCGAGAAGCGCCTCGGCACCGGCTCCACTTCCCGTGCCCTGCTCGTGGAGAACCTGCAGACCGGCAGGTTCGAGGTGCTCAAGGTCGCCCTGTCGGACGAGAAGGCCGCGCGGCTGGACCACGAGGCGTCGGTCCTGCGCGATCTGCGTGACGACTCGCGGGTCATCAAGCTGATCCGCCCGGAGCCGATCCGCGTGGGCGGGCGCACCTGCATCGTGCTGGAGCACGCCGGGGAGCACACCGTCGCCCGGAAGATCCGCGAGCAGGGCGCACTGACGCCGGACGAGCTGGAGACCTACAGCGACTACCTGTTCGGCGCGGTGGACTTCCTGGAGGGCGAGGGCGTCACCCACCGCGACATCAAACCCGACAACATCGCGATCAGGGTCCGGCCCAACCGGACGCGCCAGCTCGTCCTGTTCGACTTCTCGCTGGCCGGCATCTCGGTCAAAGAGATCGAGGCGGGCACGCCCCACTACCTGGACCCGTTCCTCGGCACGGCGAGACGCACCGTGTACGACGCGCACGCCGAGCGGTACGCCCTGGCGGTGACCCTGCACGAGATGGCCTCCGGAGAGCTTCCGGTGTGGGGGGACGGCGCGACCGAGCCCCGGTACACGGAAGGGCCGCCGACGCTGGCCGCCGAAGCGTTCGACCCTGCCGTACGAGACGGGCTGGTCGAGTTCTTCCTCCGCGCGCTGCACCGCGACGCGCGCCGGCGGTTCGAGTCGTTGAAGGACATGCGCAACGCCTGGCTGCAGGTGTTCCGCCGCTCGGACGCCTCGCCCCCGGTGCCTTCCGGGCATCCGGGCGACCTGCCCGCCGAGGACGTCACCGCCGAGGAGGCGCGCGACGCCGCCGCCCTTTCCGCCACCCGCACCACCGTCCTTGAGACGGCCGGCCTGAGCCCGCGGGCGGTGTCGACCGCGCACCGGCTGGGCGCGACGACCGTCGGCGACCTGCTCGCCCTGCCCTCCAAGACCCTCATGAGCCTTCCCGGGCTCGGCGCCAAGACGCGTCAGGAACTGCAGCGCCGCATCCGCGACTGGAGGCTCAGGCTCGACGAGAGCGAGCCGATCACCTCAGGGGAGAAGGCCGCCGCCCGAGAGGAGGCCGCGTCGGCGACCCGCGGAGACGACGCGGCCGCCCACGCGCGCATCGGACTGGACACGATCGCCGCCCTGCTGGTGCCCGACCGGCACAGCAACGACCGCAACGCCAACGAGGTGGAGGCGACGCGGCTGCTGCTGGGGCTTCCCGACGCGAGCGGTGCACTGCCCGGCCTGCCGCCCTGGCCCCAACAGCCCGTCGTCGCCGCGACCGTCGGCGTCACACCCGGCCGGGTCGCCCAGGTGCTGAGCCGGCAGCGCGCCCGATGGCACGCCGAGCGGGTGGTGCACAGTGTCCGCGCCGAGATCCTCCGCCTTCTCGCCGAGAGCGGCCGGGTCATGGCGGTGGGCGAGCTGGCCGACGCCGTGCTCGCCGCGCGTGGCTCCCGCCGCACCGACCCGCGGCTGCGCCGTGCCCTGGCCCTGGCGGCCGTACGGGCGGCGGCGGAGGTGGACCCGATCGTGCAGGAGCCGGAGGAGCCGCGGCTCCTGCTGCGCCGCCATGGCGACCTGCTCATGGTCGCGCTGGAGGTCGGCGCGGACGACTCGCCCGACACCCCGGCCGCTCCAGCGCTGCTCGACTACGCCGACGCCCTGGGCAAGGCCGCCGATCGGCTCGCCGCCCAGGAGGTGCTGCCCACCTCGGCCACCGTGCTGCGCGAACTGCGCGCGGTGGCCGTCCCCGAGCAGGCGCCGGCGCTGGAGGACCGGCGCCTGGTCCAGCTCGCCGCCGCCGCCTCGCAGCGGGCGGCGGCCACCTCCCGGCTGGAGATCTACCCGCGTGACCTGGACCCGGTGCGGGCGCTGCGGCTCACCCAGGCGGGCGTGGTCCCGTTCGCGCCCGGCGGAGGGCCGGGCGGCCTGCGTCCCGAGCAGGTTCACGAGCGGGTACGGGCCCGCTTCCCCGCTCTGGCCCCCCTGCCCGGCCATCCCCGGCTGGACACGCTGCTGCGGGACGCCGGCTTCGACGTCAGGTGGCGGGACGGCCGGTACGTCCGCCCGCAGTCCCCGGACTCGGTGTCCGGCACGGTCATCCGCCGCCGGTCGACCCGCAGCAGCGCCTCGCGGTGGACGGCGGCGACCCCTGAACTGGCCGAGGCGCTCCGCGCCGAGGAGCGGCTGGTGTCGGCCCGGCGGGGCGGTTTCCGCGCCCTGACCGTCGGCATGGCCCGCTACGAACGGGCACGGCGCGAGCTGGCCACGCGCTTCGGCGTCCGCCCGGTCAACGTGTCGGCGCTGTTCGTCGCGGCGCTGCATGAGCTGATCGACCCCCGGCCGCTGCCGAAGTGGGAGACGATCCTCGGGGCCGACCTCGCCGAACCGGGCAGCCGCGGTGCGCTGAAGCTCGCCGAGTACGCCCGGGAGGCGTGGACGCTCATCGGCCCCCGCGTCGAGGCGGAACGCTCCGGTGGTCCGCTGCTGCTGCACGACGCCGCTCCGCTGGCCCGCTACGACGGGCTGAACCTCCTGCGCCGCCTCGCCGAACAGGCGAGGGGCGGCGGCGCGCCGGTCTGGCTGTTGTGCCCGATGACCGATCCCGGCCGCTCGCCGAGCCTGGACGGGGCGCTGACCCCCGCCCAGTTGCCCAACGAGTGGATCAAGCTGCCTGACGCCTGGGTGGCCAACGAGCACCGAAGTGGAGCGCGAGCGTCGTGATCGACCGCAAGGCACTGCTGGCCGACCTCCAGAAGCAGGTCAAGGCGCTGGAGAAGGACCTTCGCGGTCAGGCGGAGACGGCCACCGAGATCACCGCCTCGAACGGCGCCGCCGCCCCGGCGCGCAAAGTCCGCGACCGGCTGCACGCCGAGTACGACCTGGCGTTCAAACTCGGACGCACGGCCGCCACCTGGACCGCCTGGCGCGACGAGCGGGTGACCCAGGCCGCGGCGGCGTGGGTGCTCGGCACGGTGTTCGTCCGTTTCTGCGAGGACAACGGGCTGCTGACCTCGCCCTACCTCGCCGGCCCCTCCACCGAGCGCATGGTGCTCGCCGAGGAGGCGCAGGAGGAGTTCTTCCGGGTCAACCCGGCCGAGACGGACCGGGGGTGGCTGCTCGCGGCGTTCGGCGAGATCGGCGGCTCCCAGGCGGGCGCGCTGCTGTTCGACCGCAAGCACAACCCGCTGTACCAGATCCCCGTCTCGCACGACGCCGCGAAGGAACTGATCGCCTTCTGGCGGCGGCGCGGCGAGGACGGGCGGCTCGTCCACGACTTCGTGTCAGATGACTGGGACACCCGTTTTCTCGGCGACCTGTACCAGGATCTCTCCGAGGCGGCGCGCAAGACGTACGCGCTGCTGCAGACGCCGGAGTTCGTCGAGGAGTTCATCCTGGACTACACCCTCACCCCGGCCATCGCCGAGTTCGGTCACGAAGAGCTCCGCATGATCGACCCGACGTGCGGCTCCGGCCACTTCGTCCTGGGCGCCTTCCACCGGCTGCTGGCCGAGTGGGTACGGCACGCTCCCACCCGCGACGCCCGCGAGCTGGTCAGGCTCGCCCTCAAATCGGTCCACGGCGTCGACCTGAACCCGTTCGCCATCGCGATCGCCCGCTTCCGCCTGTTCATCGCGGCCCTGAAAGCCTCCGGCTTCACCACGCTGGACGAGGCCAAGCCCTACGAGTTCCCCCTCAACCTCGCCATCGGCGACTCCCTAATCAAAGCCCGCCAACTGGCCATCCCAGGCATGGAATCCGAAGCCGCCGTCCTCAGAGGAGCCACCGACCAAGGCGCCCTGTTCACAACTCCCAACGAACAAGGCGACCTCTTCGCCCAATCAGAAGAACCGGTCGAGCCCACCCCCAGGGATGAACTCGCCGAATTCGCCTACGACACCGAGGATGTCCACAGCTTTCCTAGAATCCTCACAACCGGCACCTATCATGTCGTAGTTGGGAACCCGCCATATATCACCGTTAAGGACAAGAAGCTCAACGATCTTTATCGGGAGCTGTACGACGCCTGCTCGGGCCAGTACGCGCTTTCAATCCCATTCGCTCAGCGTTTCTTCGAACTTGCCTGCACATCTGACGAAGATGGCCGTAACGCTGGATATGTTGGGCAAATTACCGCCAATTCATTCATGAAGCGGGAGTTCGGTAGGAAGTTCATTGAACAGTACCTTGCCCACGATATTGAGCTAAGCCACGTAATTGATACATCCGGAGCATACATTCCCGGCCACGGTACTCCAACTATCGTGCTTTTCGGGAAGAACAAGAGATGGAAGAGAGCTCCTACAATACGTGCGGTCCTAGGCATCCGAGGCGAGCCTGGACCTCCACAGGATCCAAGCCAGGGTCATGTATGGCAAGCAATTACCAGCCAAGTTAACAAGCCTGGATCGAGTAGCGTTTGGCTCAGCGTAAGTGATATTCCCCGGCGAAAGCTAGCCACCTACCCTTGGAGCCTCGCGGGCGGAGGAGCCGCCGAAGCCAAGGAGTCGATCGAATCCGGAGCAGTTCAGCGGCTCGAGACTAAGGCTGCTACGGGGGTCGCCACTACCACAGGCGATGATGAAGCATTCCTAGTCCCCGGGCACTTCAAGAAGAGATTTCCGGACTTACCCACAAGTACCATCATAGAAGGAGATGAAGTTCGCGACTACACGATCAGCGAAAACACACTAACTGTCTGGCCATACACCAACAACCTGGAGACCTTGTCGCTTACGACGAGCTTACTAAAGTGGTTTTGGCCCAACCGACGCAGCCTACAGAGGCGCAAGCGCTTCAGTGTGGCAATCGAAAATATCGAGCAGATTGCCTGGTATGAATACAGGGAACTCTACCGAAGCAAACTTGACACACCAGAGCTGATCGCTTTCTCTACCGTAGCAACACATAATCATTTTGTCTTCAGCGGCGAGAAGAGAGTATTCAATCGTCACGCACCGGTCATCAAGCTCCGCACTCGCGCCATCCGCGACCAGCATCTAGAGCTCACAGCCATACTAAACAGCTCTACAGCATGCTTCTGGCTCAAGCAGGTAAGTCACGATAAAGGAAGCCAAGGCGTCAACGAAGGCTTCAAGTCTCAAGAATGGGAACGTTTTTACGAGTTCACAGGAACTAAGCTCCGCAGCTTCCCTCTCCCAGCTAAGCTGCCGCTCAATAGAGGCTCATACATGGCCGAAATTGCACAGCAGCTCTTGTCAGTAAGCCCCAGTAACATGAAAGCGCAGATAGTACCCAATCATGAAGGGCTGAGACTAGTCCGTAACGAGTGGCATTCTCTTCGACTGCAGATGATCACTCTGCAAGAGGAGTTGGACTGGGAGGTTTATTCGCTTTATGGCCTGTTGGATGAGGAGCTGACGGCGCCGGTGGAGGTTGTGCCGGAGTTGAGGCTGGGGGAGCGGGCGTTCGAGATCGTGTTGGCGCGGAGGATGGCGCGGGGCGAGGTTGAGACGCAGTGGTTCGCTCGGCATGGCTCCACGCCGATCACCGAGTTGCCGGAGCACTGGGCGCCCGAGTACAAGGCCGTGGTGGAGAGGCGCATCGCTCTCATCGAGACCGATCGGAACATCGGCCTCATCGAGCGGCCGGAGTACAAGCGGCGCTGGGCCACGGAAGGCTGGGATTCGCTCCAAGCGAAGGCGCTCCGCAGTTGGTTGCTGGATCGGTGTGAGGCGCGGGAGTTGTGGTTCCACGATGTGGACGGGATTCCGGACCAGCCGCGGATGCTCAGCACGGCACAGCTCGCGGACCTGCTGCGGCCGGACGCCGACTTCGTGTCGGTCGCCGAGCTGTACGCCCCTGGCAAGGAGCTGGACAAGGTCGTTGCCGAGCTGGTGGCGGACGAGCACGTCCCCTACCTGGCTCAGCTCCGCTACAAGGACTCCGGCCTGGACAAGCGCGCCGACTGGGAGGACGTCTGGGACCGGCAGCGTCACGAGGACGCCGCGCAGTCCGTCGCGGACGCCGCCAAGGAGGCGGCCGACCAGCAGCGGAAGATCGCCGAGGCCGCGCAGAAGTCGGGAGACGAGACGGCGGCCAAGCACGCTTTCGACGAGTGGGCCGAGCTGGACGCCAGGTACCGCGCGTTGGAGGCGGAGGTCGAGAGGATCCGTAACGCGATCCCGGTGCCACCCAAGTACGGCTCCGGCGACTTCCTGAAGAACTCGTACTGGCGTAACCGCGGCAAGCTGGACGTCGCCAAGGAGCGGTTCATCTCCTACCCCCATGCGAGCCGGGACGGCGACCCCACGCTGCTGCTGGGCTGGGCGGGCTGGGACCACCGCGAGCAGGCCCAGGCCCTCGCTACGGCCATCGTCGATCGGGAGCAGAACCACGGCTGGCAGGCGGACCGGCTGGCCCCTCTGCTGGCCGGGCTCCGCGAGGTGCTGCCGTGGGTCCGTCAGTGGCACGACGACTTCGACCCGCACTACAGCGGCACCCCGGCGGACGTCTACGAAGGCTTCCTGAACCAGACCCGCGACCGGCTCAATCTCGGCGACGACGACCTCACCGCCTGGCGTCCTCCGAAAACCAGCCGGACCCGCCGGAGCGCATAACTGACAATGCATCCCTTATTACCTCGCCGCTCTGGAGAAGGCAGCGGAATATGGGGTCTACTTGACCTGGACCCTGCCAATCCGGCTCTCTTCCATGGCGAAGGGTGCGACATGAGACTGTTGACGCCCGACGGGAGGCGACTCGGCAGCGCGGAGGCCAGAGAGAGACTCGCCGAAACCGGCGTCCTATTACTCGATCAAGCCACCGTAGAAGAGGTCAGGTCCTTTTTGTACGATTGGACCGAACCGTATCCACACCCTCACGAGAACAGCCCTGGCATCACCATCATCGAGCCCACCGATACAAGCGGCGAAAAGAACGGCAGAGGTTTCACAAGAGAGCCTCTGCCACTGCACACCGACCGGGCTCACACCAGAGCGCAGCCGACCATAGTGGGCTGCCTCTCTGTCGAACACGCCTGCCAGGGAGGCCAGTCACTCCTTCTGGACGGCGCCCGCGCCATCCGCGAGGCCAAGGAGAAGAGGCTGCTCGCCGACGCCGGCAACGTCGTGCTCCTGGCTCCGGGGCACCCGTGGCTGCCCGTCATCAAGTTCAGCGGCGACTCCGACCTCTGGCGGATCAGGTACCGGAGCGACGCGCTGGCTCGTCCTCATGCGGCGACGCTCGCGGCCAAGCCTCTGCTGCGTCTGCTCCGCACGTTGCCGGCACCCGCCGACCATGCCTTCGTCCACGGCCAGGGCTATCTGATCCACAACCTGCGGATGCTGCACGGCCGCAGAGCGTTCATCGGGGATCGCAGGGCGGTGAGGCTCCTGGCCACCGTGACCCGGTCGTCCGAGTACGCCTATCTGAACGAAGGCTTCCGATTACCGGCGGAGTATGGCTCCGACGAGACCAGAGGTTGAGGGTGCGCAATTCTCGGCAGTACAGCCAGGTGATCCAGCACCTGCAGGCCCTTCCCGGACAGACTTCCGCGGAGTTCCCGCAGGCCATCCGCCAGGTCGTCGAACAGATCCCCGACCCGGAGGAGACGCTGCGCGGCATCTTGGGGCTGCCTCGGGTCGACCACTCCATCCGCTTCTGCGCGCTGTACGGCGTACTGCTCCGCCTGCGCAGAGAGGAACGTCACAGCGAGTACGAGCACACCGTCGTGGCTCATACCAAGCTTTTCGGCAAAGAGCCCTATTTTCCCACTTTCCTGGCCATAATCGAGCGCAATCGGGGCGATGTGGCCAGCCTCCGGAAAGCCGTCGAATATTCTCGCCGGGCGGCACGGGACATGCCGGATGTCGCCGGGGTCGTGCATCAACTGGCCGCCTTCATGGCAGAGTACCTTGAGCGGAGAGAGGAATCTCCGACGGCCAAAGACCTTGAAGAGGCCGAGCGTTGTGCAGACTCGGCCATAACATCCACTAACGGGAGGATCGCACATTATCACGAGACAAAGGCGCGCATTCTCGCACTTCGCCGTGAATTCGACTCGGCTCGCATATCCGTGACCCGGGCGATAGAGCTGGAGCCTCGCCAGGCCCGCGATTACCACCGGCGGCTGATGCAATATCAGACCACACGCATGCGCATCGACATGATGGAGCAGCAGGCGCGATGGCACGAGATGCAAGAGAGCAACAAGCGAGAGCTGACCGAGTTCAAGAACCAGCAACTACAGCTTCTGGGGCTGCTCGCGGCTGTGGTCGCTCTGATCGCGGCCGGGGCGAACATCGCGAGCCAGAGCAAGCCTTCGGACGGAGTTCTGCTCATCGAGGTGATGGCCGGAGCGGTCGTCATCGTGTTCTCGGCGTTCTCCCTGATGGCGGCGCGGTCACTCTGGCGCGTTCTGGTCGGCTTCGCAGCGGGTCTCGCTCTCATCTTGATCCCGCACATCTTCGGACGGTGACACCACAGTGAAGGTGCTCGACATCACCGGGAGCCCTGGCTCGCGCACGAAGCCGACCGAGGACAGAGCCGGCTCGTCGGGGAATCTGGGGTGGGTCATCGACGGCGCGACCGACTTCACCAACGAACGAACCCTCCCCGGCAGCTCGAATGTCCAGTGGCTGGTGGACGTGGTGGACCGCGGTCTGCGCGAGCTGGGCGCACTGAACAAGTTCACGAAGGTCGCCGATGTCTTCGACCGGCTCGGTGAGACGGTTCGCGCCGAGCTGGCCTCTGTCGCTCCCTCCGGCCTGCGTCATCATCCCTGCTGCTCGATCGGGCTGGCGGTCTTCGACGACGGTTCTGTGGAGCTGGGCCGCATCGGTGACGCCGTGCTGGTGGCCTACGCGGGAGACCTCGTGGAACAACAGGTCAGCACCGATTTCTTCGATCGACGTGAAGCACGAGCCGTGCGGCAGTCGAGGTCTGCCCGGCAGACGAAGGAAGAGATCGTGGCCGCCATGTTCTCCCGGCGCATGGAGTACATCACAGGCGTCCATCCGGAATCGGTCTTCTCAGGGCATCCGGCGGGAGTTTTCCACGTCCATCGGCACACCATGCCGCTGCAGCTCGCTGAGACGGTTTTGATCTGCACGGACGGATTCGCCCGAGCCGTTGACGACTACCGGCTGTTCCCCGACTGGCAGGAGCTCGGCCGCTATGCGCGCCATGCCGGCCTGGAGGGCGTCACCCGGCTGATCAGGCGGCACGAGGCATCTTCGGCTGGCCTGCCAGGTGAGAAATTCAAGAGCGCTGACGATGTGGCGGCCATTCTGTTGGACAGCGAGAGCAGGAGATGAACATGGACGGCCCTGACCGCCTCCGTAGTGATGGCATGCCCGAGTACCTTGTCGAGCGGAACCCCGGGTACTACGAGTACCAACTGCCGATCTCGGTGAAACTGGTGATCGACATGGGCGGGCAGATCCCGCTGCTCATGAATGAACGGGATGAGTGGGAACTGCCGGGCGGGAAACTCGAAGTCGGTGAGACGCCAGAGGTATGCGTCTGCCGTGAGGTCTTCGAGGAGTTGCACCTCACGGTCAGCGTCGAAGAGATCATCGACACCTGGGTGTACGAGATCACCAAACTGCGGCACAGCTTCATCGTGAGCTACGGAACCACCTACAACGGAGACGAAGAGGTGCGCAGCTCGAACGAGCACAAGAAGCTCGGGCTGTTCGCCTACGACGACGTGCCCGCCCTGCGCATGCCCGAGCCCTACAAGCGCACCATCCACACCTGGCAGAAGATCGTCACCCAGCGCTGAGCCGTAGTTCCCCAGGTGCCTTGATCACACGGCGAGCCCACCGTGCGCCGTCCGCCCGGGCCGCCGTGGGCGCTCCTGGATCAAGGAGCGGTAAACTCTCCTGCGCCCAAGCCGGGGAGGTGCGTCACCGACATGCGACCGCTCAGACCTGGGGACCCGCCGCGGGTCGGCGTGTACCGGATACTCGGCTTGCTGGGCGAGGGCGGCCAGGGGGCCGTCTACCGCGGCGAGGCTCCGGACGGCCGGCCCGTGGCCGTCAAGGTGCTCCATGCCCGTTTCAGTGACGACGCCGCCGCGCGGGCGCGTTTCGCCGCCGAACTGGCGCACGCCGGACGGGTCGCGGCCTTCTGCACGGCCCGGGTGCTGGACGCCGAGGTGCAGGGCGACCGGCCGTACATCGTCAGCGAGTTCGTCGAAGGTCCCTCGCTGGCCCAGGTGATCACGGCGGGGAACGCCCCAGCGGGACCCGCGCTGGACAGGCTCGCCATCGCGACGGTGACCGCTCTGGCCGCCATCCACGAGGCGGGCGTCGTTCATCGCGACTTCAAGGCGGCCAACGTCATCATGGGCGCCGACGGGCCGCGGGTCATCGACTTCGGAATCGCCCGCGCGCTGGAGGCCACCGGCACGCTGACGAGCGCGGTCGTCGGCACCCCGGTGTCCATGGCGCCCGAGCAACTCGGCGGCGCCGTGGCCGGGCCGCCGGCCGACGTCTGGGCCTGGGCGTGCACCCTCTCCTACGCCGCGACCGGCGTACTGCCGTTCGGCAACGATTCCATCCCCGCGGTGATGCACCGGATCCTGCACGAGGAGCCGGACCTTCGAGGCCTGAGCGGGCCGATGCGCGGTCTGGTGGCCGCGTGCCTGGCCAAGGACCCGGCTCGCCGGCCCACCGCGCGCGACGTGCTGCTGGCCCTGCTCGGAGGCCAGGGCGCGCCGGTGGCGTCCAAAACCCTGCTCGCCGAGGGCGCCCGAGCGGGGACGGCCGACTCCTCCGCGACCGCCACCTTGACGCCGTCGCAGAAGGGCTCCGTTCTGCGCCGTGTGGTCACCGCCGCGACCGGGGTCGCCGCCGCGGGCCTCGCCGGAGCGACGTTCCTGCCGTGGGCGAGCGTCGGCGTGCTGCAGAAGCCCCTCACCATCACCACGTCCCTCGCGGACGTGTCAGGACTCGCCACCACCTGGGGCATCGGCACGCTGATCATGGCCGTGCTCGCGCTGACCCTCGTGATCGTGGACGGGTTCACCCGCAGCCGGGCCACCGTGTGGGCCACGATCCCGGGCGCGTTGGCGGTGGCCTCGGTCGTCGCCGTCCTGCTGCGCCAGGACGACCTGCACAGCAGGCATCCGAACTTCGGGCTGCTCTCGGTCTCCGAGGCACGCGGCATGGGCATGACCTTCCGCATCACCCTGTCGCACGGCTGGTACGCCGCGCTCGGCCTGTCCGTCGCCTTGATGGTCCTGGCGCTGGCCTCGCTGCTGGGCGGCCACCCGGCGGGGAAGCCGGGCGGCCGGTAGACACCCGATCGTCCGCGCCACCGATCCGTCATCGGCGACGACCTGACGGCAGGGCCCGGCGCGGGACCGTCACCGGGCGCCTGGCGTCAGAAGTCGAACTCGCCCTTCTTGGCGCCGTCGATGAAGGCGTCCCACACGCTCGCGCTCACCACGAACGGCGCCCGCTCCGGAGCCTCGGTATCCCGCAACCCGACCCGCCCCCCAGACAACGGCGCCACCTCCAGGCAGTCACCCCCGTTGGAAGCGCTCCTCGTGGCCTTGCGCCATGCTGCCGTCCGGAGTTCTTCGCTCAACTCCATGCCTTTATCGCCTCTCTGATCCGCTCGATGGAGACATGCTGGGGATGTGCTTCGATCCGTATGGTGTCGTACCTGTTGTGGATGGCTTCGACCTCTTCTGCGCGATTCGTAACGTGCCCATGCGTCGCGGACTCGATATACACCGTGTCCGAGCGTCCCGGAAGTTGGGCGATGACAAAGCCCCCAGCTATCCCGGTGGTGCCGCCCAGCACCATAGGCACCACCTGGATGCTGATCCGCGGGGACTCCACTGCCTCTAGGAGCCTCTCCAATTGCCCTCGCATAACTGTTCGACCACCGATCGGGCGCAGTAGAACGCATTCGTCGATCACCACCCACAGTACGGGCGGCGTGTGGCGCGCCAAGATCGCTTGACGCTCCATACGAGCTTCTAGCTTCTTGGTCACCTCATCCTCGGATATATGCGGTTCGCCGCGAATGACCGCGCGAGCATACTCCTCGATCTGGAGCAATCCTGGGACGACCAGGGGTTGCCATGTGCGAATCGTGTGTGCTTGCTGTTCGACATCCAGCCAGCCATGGAACCACGGTGGACTCGCTTCCCGTGTGAGAAGCGGCCAGAGACGGATCAGGTCACCGTTCACTAGTAGCGCTTCATCGCAGCGCTCTACGAAGTCACGACTCGGGAAGCGCTTGGCTCGCTCAACGAAGCCGACCAAGCTGGCGCTGAAGTTGATTTTGTCCGCTAGATCCTCCTGGGACATAGCGACTCTTTGCCGGTATCTGCGCAGCTCAGAGCCAAAGAAGGCGAGAGGACTGGCGTTGGGGTGAAGCTCGGCGGGCGCGGGCATTCCCTCCTCCATTCGGCAGCGGTCGTACAGCGGTCGTACAGCGCTTGGACTGTGGCTAACACGAAAAGTGTCTCCAGGTTGTACCAACCACTCGACTGCAAAAAGTAGCCACTTAGGAGCAAGCTGTGAAGTGCTTCGGTAAAACCGGGACGCCATCACAGCATGGCGCTCACACACATACACAGGGCCTGAGCGCAAGCAAAGCAAATAGACAGACTTGTCCGGATATGGAGGTGGGAATTGGAGCTCGCGAGCTCAATGCGGCGCTATTGCCCGCAGATAGGCAGCCTGCCAGCGGGACACAGATTTGTCACTATTTGGCAAGCCGTACCCAGTAAGCCGCTGTACGGGCTCGGGGCCGGTTACCCGCCGTAGGACGACGCCGGATTCGTCGACCCACGTCCCGCCGTACCCTCGCCGATCCAGTGCGGTGACCACATACGTTCACCGGACGCGGCTCTCCACCCCCGGCGGCCACGTGCCGCAGTGATCGGCGCCGGGTCGGCGGGTCGTGGTACGGCGATGCCGGCGCCTGCTACGGCGCCCGAGCCGGTGAACGTTCGTGGACAGCGCACTATCAAGCCCTGAGCGCGGGGAGAGGCCGCGCTCGTGCCCCACTCCGGTTCAGTGATCGGCTCGCTGAGCGCGGAACCCCCGAAGGCCGAAACCGGCCTGTGGCTGGACAGCCCGTAAATGAAGCGGGGCTCGCCTCGGCAGTGGAGGCCGGGCAAGCCCCTTGACCGGACGACGGAGGTCCGATCCGATGCAGAACCCTAGTCGAGGGTGCCCTCCCAGCAGGGGGATCCGCGTGATCCGTGTCCGCTGGCACGCTGACGAGCCGCCGATGCCGCTCGGCTGCCGCTGGTGCGGGCACCCGCCGTACGCCCACGAGGCCGCGAGCCTTCCCCACCGTCCACGTCATGAGTGGGAACAGCCGACCACCGCGCAGATCCAGGCCCGGATGGCGGCACGGCGGCGTCTCGGCCTGACGGGCCCGCCCGTCCCTCGGCGGCCCGTACGCCCACTCGTGCCGCCGGACGTCCGACCGCTCACCCTCCCGCACGGCACCGTCGCCGGAGGGTCTGGGCGGCACCGGAGGCCGGAGCCGACACGAACGGCCGGCGGCGGCGGCACGCCGATCAGACCGCAGCCGACACGAACGGCGGGCGGCGGCACGCCGATCAGGCCGCAGCCTCCGGCCGCGCCAGGCGCACGAGATGGGCGGCATGGGCGGCGCAGGGGGGCGGAGGCGTGAGCGGGGACGCGGCCACCCCGGCACCGGCGCGCGGCCGGCACCGGCCGGGGGTGGCGCCCTCGCTTGCCCCCTCGCGGCGCTGGGACGCGCCCGAGCGGGCGGCCGCTCAGCAGTTGGACCAGATGGAGCCCGTCTGGGCGATCTGGTACGGCGTCGGCTCCCGGCGGTTCCACGCCGTCGCCACCTGGCCGTTGCCCGCTCCCCTGGTCTTACAGGCGGGCACAGCCGACGAGTTGCGCGACCTGATGCGCGAGGCCGAACGGGCGGTCCTTTACCACCCCGCCCCCGGCCGCTTCAGCACTCCAGCGGCGGCAGACCGTGTGCGCCGCCCCACCCACCCGGCTCCCCCGAGCCGTCCGACACCTCACGGAGCACCGATGCCACCGACGCGGGATGGCGGTCTGCGTACCGCCTGCTGGGACCTGACCGACGACCTGTCGATGATCGGCGAGGCGCGCCGCGCGGTCAAGGAGACCCTCATCGCCTGGGCGCTGCCCGAACTCGCCGATGATGTCGTTCTAGCCGTCGGGGAGTTGCTCGCGAACGCCGTCTCCTACGGCAAGCCTCCGGTCCGGTTGTCCCTGTGGCTCGGCACCCGCGCCCTGTGCGTCCGCGTGACCGACCACGGCCCCGAACTGCCCCGCCACCTGGACCTCGACGTCGAGGCCGTCCACGGTCGCGGTCTCACCATCGTCGACGCTCTCGCCGACGACAGCGGCGTCACCCCGTTCCCCGACGAGAGGGGCAAAGGCAAGACGGTCTGGTGCCGCTGGCATCTGACCGCCCCGGCGGCGGACACCTCCCACGCCGGCTGACACTCACCACTGCGCCTACTGGTCGAAATCGATCCGCAGGTGGCTGGTGTACGCGCCTCCGTCATCACGACGCCCGCCGGCCGCGCCCGGCCGACCCGACTTCAGGTCATCCCCTGTGAAGATCTCGATCGTGCGGAAGTCGAAGCCGTCCTGCCGGGCCCGCTCCCAGGTGAACCGGACCGGCTGTCCGGGACGGAGTGATCGGTATCCCTCTCCCACGATCATGGAAAAGTGGGCGAAAACGTCGCCGGGAAGATCTGCGGACCGGAGGTAGCCCCAGCCCTCTTCGTCACTCCACTCGACCACCACTCCGGTGGCGACCGAACCCGGCTCCACGCCCATCACAGATCTCCTCACTCGCCCAGTTGACGGAGTTACGGACCGGCCACCACAACGATGACCGGCCAGGCAGCCGTCATCACTTGGACGCGGCTCCGCATCGCAGGCTCTCGACGAGTCGCCAGACGCTCGTCGAGGGATTCTTCAGTGGATCATCGTCATCGGGGTGGAGCTTACGCGCCCGCCGGCAGGCGGTCTCCACCCCATGCGCGAAGTCGGCGTACTTCGTCGCGCCCTCACTCCACGTGGGCACGACGTCTTTGAGCAGCTTCTTGGCACTCTCGGCGGACTGGAACGGTTTCCCGTGGTCGACATGGTGCAGGAGCAGCCATAACTCGAAGCACGGAGTCGACAGGGCGAGGCGGACCTCGCAGTTCTCCGCCGCCCGCACCATCTCTCTCGTAAGCGATTGGTCCAACTCGGTGTCGACCACGCACCAGACGGCGTCGTACTCGTCGGATACACACTTGGCCGCTTCCCGCACCACAGCCCGGTGGCCGCCCTTCGGGATGTTCACCGCGAGATTCGGGCCATGCCGAGATCTCATGCCCGTGAAGTAGTCTTTCTCGGTCTTTCCCTCGCACAGGATCAGAAAGCTGGAACGTTCCGTCCGGACTCCACGCCTGTTCCGCTTCAGATCTGTCTCAGTGCTGACCTTCCCGGTCTTGCGCTCCCGAGGAACCATCGTCCCTTTCCCCACGCGTTGCCAGAGCCGCGGCAAAGAGATCGTCATCGACGATCGGGACAGCACCATAGCGTCCGGCGAGGTATCTCCGCGCCCGGTTCTCGTCCCGGCGGGGCTCGAACTCTGACAATGAGAACAATTCGGTCTCGCCATATTCGTTCTTCTCGGTGAACCAAATATGGTCGCGGTCGAGTACCTCTTCACCCTGAATACGGCCGAGCAACGTCACGTCATGGCTGGTGAAGATCAGTTGAGCATCGTGGGGATTGGTGGACCGGTCACTGAACAGACGGATGAGCTGCGCCGACAGATAAGGATGCAGACTAGAGTCCAGCTCGTCCACGATGAGAGGAAGTCCCAGGTCCAATGCCCGGAAGACGGGTATGCCGATCTCGTAGAGAGCGCGCGTCCCGAGAGACTGGTCTTCGAGCCTCAGGGAGAACGCGCCCGTCTCGCCTCTGTGTCTGAAGACCAGATACTTGCGAGGTTTCACAAGGTACCGGCCGTCCAGTTCCAAGTCGGCGACTCGTTTCGCCAGCTCGGCGTCCGTCTCCGTGATCACCTCGGCCGTTTCGATACCCGTGTCCGCGGCCCGCAGGAGTGCCGTGAGTCGTTCGATGTAGCCCCGACGCCCAAGGGCCGCCACGGTCAGCCCGGCGCCATACGATGGGCGTCCCGTCGCGGGCCTTCGGTCGAGCACACCGGCGAACCAGTCGTAGACCGGCCGGACGAGTCCCTGCTTCGACCGCGCGGCCACGGACAGGAACAGAACGTTCGACTCCGTGATCCCCTCCACCTGTCGCATGGAATCCGGAGAATGATCGCCGTAGGAGTACACGTCCTCAGTGCGGTGAAAAATCGTATGTTTCTGCTTCTGCGGATAGCTGTACATCCACTCTTCGACCACCTGCTCGTCGTCCACAGAGAAGCCGTACGTGTGCCTGACTCCTTCAAGAAGGAGATCGATCGCGTAGGTGGATGGGATCTCGCGCGCGGCGTGCGCCAGAGCGAAAGGGTGACGTTGGATCCCGGCACCGGGTTCACTCTCACGCAGAGAGCCTTGCACAAGGTCGCGCATGTAGAGCATGGCGTCGATGACATTGGACTTGCCCGAGGCATTGGGGCCGAAGATGCCGAGCACCCGAGCGGCTTTCCCGTCGACGTCAGCCGGACCATCGGCACTGAGGCCGGGGGTGAGCAGCAACTGTTGCTCACTGCGTAGCGATCGATGGTTGGCCACGCGGAAACTCAGCAACATAGGACCGCCGTCCCCTTCCCTGCCAGCCCTCTACCCTCGTCTCTGTGAAGAAACCGCGTGAACGGGCGTTGGCAACTGTACGGGATCAAGGAGTCGGCGAGCGGGCGGGACGTCGAATATTCGTGATACTTAGCTTCAATGAACCCGACAAAACACTCATTCGCTACTAAATCTCCCAGTGCAGCATTCCGGCCCCACTTCCATATGACGTGGCCGCACGGCTACCTTGATGAGCTCAACAATGTTCCTGCCGCAGGTCAAACAAGTGAGGGTCATGACGACGCCGGGCCAGCAGCCGTTACTCCGGGAGTTCATCGACATCCCCGAGGAGATGAGCGACAGCGATTTCGTGCTCAAGCTCGCCGAGGGAGTGACAGACGCCGAGTCGACACTTCGCGACTACGTCATCACCGACGACCTCGTCGCGAACTACGACCGGGCGCTCGGGCTGATCAAAGCGGCGGTGACCGGGAACGGCTCCAAAGCCGCATACCTGCACGGGTCGTTCGGCGCAGGAAAGTCGCACTTCATGGCGGTGCTGCACGCCCTGCTGCGCGGCGAGAAGGCCGCGCGCGAGCGCAAGGAGTTCGCCGGCCTGCTGGCCAGGCACGACTGGCTGGTCGGCAGGCGCTTCCTCCTTGTACCGTTCCATCTCCTGGACGCCAAGTCCCTGGAGCACCGCGTCCTCGGCCGGTACGTCGACTACGTCCGCGCCCTCGAACCAGGCTCGCCCATCCCGGCCGTCCACCGCACCGACGCCCTGCTCGAACAGGCGCGCCATCTCCGTGCCCAGATCGGCGACCAGGCGTTCATCCGCGGGCTCCCCGGCGGCGACGGGCCCGCGGAGCCCGACGAATGGGGCGACACAGCGGCGTTCTGGACGCCCGAGAAGCTCGACGCCGCGTTCGCCGGGTCCCACGCGGACGCCGCCGACGGCGACACCGACCACCCCGTCGCCCTCACCCCCGGAGACACGCTTCGGCGCCGCCTGGTGAACGACCTGCTGCAGACCTGGAACCGGGGCTTCTTCACCAACGCCAAAGAGGACGCCGAAGGGTACGTCTCCCTCGACCGCGGCCTGTGGGAGCTCAGCCGGCACGCCAAGGACCTCGGCTACGACGCCCTCATCCTCTTCCTCGACGAGCTCATCCTCTGGCTCGCCAACTCGGTGGGCGACTCCAAGTTCGTGGCCCGCGAGGTCCAGAAAATCACCAACTTCGTCGAATCGGGCGACGCGACCCGGCCTGTACCGGTGATCAGCCTCATCGCCCGCCAGCGCGACCTGCGCGAGCTGGTCGGCCAGGAGGTGATCGGCGCCGTCGAGCTGGGGTTCCAGGACACGCTGGACCTCGCCAAGGGACGTTTCGACACGATCACCTTGGAAGACCGCAACCTTCCAGAGATCACCCGGCAACGGCTGCTCACCCCCAAGGACTCCACGGCCGAGGCCGCGATCGCCCGTGCCTTCGACCAGACCGGGAAGGTGCGGCGCGAGGTGTGGGACACCCTGCTCGGCACCGGCGACGCGACCGGCGCCGACATCGAGGCGTTCCGCAAGACCTATCCGTTCAGCCCGGCCTTCATGGACACGCTGGTGCACATCTCCAGCGCCCTCCAACGCTCCCGCACCGCGCTGAAGCTCATGCGGCGCATCCTGATCCGCCGCCGCGACGACCTGCGCCTGGGCGAGCTGATCCCCCTCGGCGACCTTTACGACGTGATCGCCGAGGGCGGTGACGAGCCGTTCACGCAGAAGCTCAAGGTCGAGTTCGAGGCCGCGCAGAAGCTCTACGACACCAAGCTCCGCCCGCACCTGTTGTCCCGGTACGGAGACCTCACCGAAGAGGAGATCAGCCGGGTGCGGCGCGGTGAGGCGTCCGACGCGCGGCTGGTGGCCCGGGTCCGGGCCTTCACCGGCGACGACCGGCTGATCAAGACGCTGCTGTTGTCCGCGCTCGCGCCCACCGTCCCGGCGCTGCACAACCTCACCGCCGGCCGCCTGGCCGCGCTCAACCACGGCAGCGTCACCAGCCCCATCCCCGGAGGCGAGGTCGGACAGGTCGCCCGCAAGGTCGAAGAGTGGGCCGGCCAGTTCAACGAGATCAAGTTCACCAAGGGCGACGACCCGGGCGTCGGCCTGGAACTCGTCGGCATCGACGTCGACTCCATCCTGGAGAACGCCCGCAACGCGGGGGCCGACACCGCCGGCACCCGCAAGAACCTCGTCAGGAAGCTGCTCTACAAGGAACTGGGCGTCACCGAGACCGGTGAGTACGGCGGCGACCGGTACGACTTCGCCTGGCGCGGCAGCAGACGCTCGGTGGAGGTCGTCTTCGGCAACATCCGCGACCACGACGACCTGCGCGACGACGTCTTCCATCCGGCCGGCCCCGCGAGCTGGCGGCTCATCATCGACTACCCCTTCGACGAGGGTGACTACACCCCTGCCGACGACCGCAACCGCGTCCAGATGATGTTCGCGAAGGGCTTTCGCGACCGCACGCTCTGCTGGGTGCCCGCCTCGCTGTCCACCGAGCGCACCCAGGACCTGCGCAAGCTCGTGACCATCGAATACGCGCTGCACGGCCAGCGGTTCGAAGAACTCGCCAAGGACCTCGGCCCGACCGACCGGCACCGCGCGCGCCAGACGCTCAGCGGCCAGCGGGACGTCCTGCAGGGCAGGCTGACCGACACCCTGCGCCAGGCGTACGGGCTGACGATCAAGCAACAGGGCGACGTCGTCACCGGCTTCGACGATCATCTGCTGTCGCTGTCGGAGGAACTGCACCCGCGCCTGCCTTCGGGCGCCTCTCTGGCGGAGGCCATGCATCGGCTGGCCGGCCAGATGATGACCAGCCAGTTCCCCGCACATCCCGACTTCGACCCGGACGGTGCGGGCGCCACCGCCGTCGTCAAGCCGGGTGACGCCAGGCTGGTGCTCGACTACGTGCGCAAGGCCGTCGAGTCACCCGACGGCCGGGTGGAGGTCGACCGGCCGCACCGGGCCACCATGCGCCGCATCGCCAACCCTCTGCTGCTCGGCGAGATGCACGAGGCCGCCTTCGTCCTCGGCACCCACTGGCGGCGCCACATCCACCAATGCGTGGCTCAGGACGGCGTCGACGGCGACCTGAAGGTCCCCGCGCTGGCCGGCTGGATCAACGGCGCCGACGGCCGGCCCGACGCGCGCGGGATGGACCGGCTGGTCGTCCACCTGGTGATCGCCTGCTTCGCCGAGCAGACCGACCGGGCGTGGGTCCAGCACGGCGGCCCGGTCAACCCCGAGCTCACGCAGATCCGGGACGACATGGCCCTGCGCGAGCAGAAGCCCCCGAGCGAGGAGGTGTGGGAGGCCGCACGCCGGCGCGCGATGGACCTGTTCGGCCAGAACCCACCCGCCGCCCGCCGGGCACGGCTGGCCGGCCTGTTCGCCCGGGCGCTCTCCGACGACGCGCGCCGCTTCCGCGACGCCGCCCACCAGCTCGTCGCCGAGTTGGAGAACCACCATGACATGCTGGGCCTGCACCTGGAGGCGAAGGACGGCCGGCTGCGGACCGCGCGCCTGGCCGCCGACCTGCTCGACGGCCTCACCTCACAGCACGCCAAGCTGGAGATCATCGAGCGGCTCGCCACCGCCGACGTCGGCGAGGCGCCCGAGCGGGCGGGCACGAGCATCAAGAGCGCGGCGACGGTCGTGGCCGCGTTACGGGCCGCGCGCTGGGACAGCTTCGCGCTGATCGCCGACCTGCCCGAGCCGCATCGCACGCGGGCCGGGCTCATCCTCGGCGAGCTGCGGCAGGTCGCGTTGGCCGATGAGTTGACCCTCCCCCTGGTTCCGGCGCTGGCGAAGGCCGCCTCGGCCGCGTCCAGGCTGCTCCGCGACGCGGTGACACCACCTTCACGGCCACCGGCGACGGCGAAGGTCGTGTACCAGGGGCCGGTGTCCCTGCTGGAGGAGAGCCTGACGCGGCTGCTCGACGAGGCCCGGACGCTTCCCGCGCCCGACTCCGACCTGGAGCGTAAATTGTCCGATCTGCTGGCCCACGCGCGTGAGCTGGCCAAGGCCGACCCCCAGGCCGCCGTCGAGATCTCCATGCGATCGGTCCCCCGTTCGTGAGCACGATCCCCGCCCCGCCCCGGCCCCTGCCCGTCGCGACCGCCGCCCTGGAACAGGAGGTCGCCCGGCTGCTGCGCAAGTACGCCAAGAGCGACCAGCGGGCGTTGCTCATCCGAGCCGAGCCGGTGTGGGCCGGTCCTGAGGAGACCGTGCTGCACGGGCGGCCGGTCCGCATCGTGGCGGCCGTGTCGCCGCTGGCGGTGATCGAACAGGTCACCGTCCACCTGGAGCGCGATGACGACGCCGTGCTCGTCGTGCTCACCGACGCCGAAGAGAGCGCGCTCGGGGTCGGGCTGCTCAGCAGGGTGATCCGGCAGCGGGTCTTCGTGGTCGAGCCGTGGCTGCTCGTCGAGGAGAGCTTCGGCGCCCAGCAGACCGACCCGCGGCTCCTCGCCGAGAGCTGGGCTGCGGAGGCGCTGATCGACGCGATGCCGCCCGGAGGATGGCCACGGCTGGCCGGAGCGATGCTGACCCGGGAGACCGCGCTCAGACAGCTCGCCGCGCGTCGCCTGCGCCTGGAGCGGCTCGGCATCGGGGCCGACGAACTGAACGCCGGCGCTCTGCTGGTCTGGAGCACCGACCCTGCCGCGGTGGAAGCGTTCGGCGCTTTGCGTGACGGCGAACGGTCGGGCCTGCGCCGATGGCTGACGGAGATCGCCGGCAGCACGCCGGATGTCGTGTTCCGTCTGGCCGACGGCGGCCGGGCGGAGGACGCCTTGGCGCTCGGCGTCCTGTGCGGCGCGCTGTGGGCGCCGGCCGCGGAGCAGGTCGCACAGCGCTCGCAGGGAGGCGTGCTCGCCTACATCTCCGCCCTCACGTCCAGGCAGGCAGGGTCCCCGGCCACGGTCACGGACGCGACCATCCGCGCCTTCGCCTCCGACGCCGAGAACACCCTGACCCGCCTGTTGCGCGAGGGCGCTTCGGTCGGCGAGAGCCGCCTGGCCCAGGCCGTCCTCGACCGCGCGGAGGAACTCGTCGTGCAGTTCGGCGCACGACCGGCGGCCCGCCACAGCGATCTGCTGCCCTCCGGGTTCGAGGACCGCATCGACGAGGTCGCGGCCACGCTCAAGACCGCGATCAGGCAGCGGTCACCGGAGAGCCTGACCGACCTGGCCGGCGCCGTCGCCGAGCTGCGTGCCCACACGCTGGCCCCGGCGCAGGCCCATCGAGTGCGCCGAGCCGAGATGGCTCGGCGGCTCCTCCAGTGGCTGGTGCGCCCGTTCGACGCCGTGGCGCTGGTCAGCGGCGTGGGCACGGCCGTGCAGGCGCAGGTGGACGAGTGGGGATGGGTCGACCGCGCCCGCGACGACGTCTGGGTCGGCGAACCGCACAACGAAACGCTCAAGGAGGCGTACGAGAAGCTGCACGATCTCGTCCGCGACCGAGGGCGCGATCTGAACCGGGCGTTCGCCGCCAAGCTCGCCGCGTGGACCGCCACCGGTCCCGGCGATCTGCTCACCGTGGACGCCGTGCTGCCCCGGGTCGTCTCCCCGCTCGTCGCCCGCGGTGACGATCCGGAAGGGCTGCGGCCGGTGCTGTTCGTCGTCCTCGACGGGATGAGCACCGCGGTCGCCGCCGAACTGGCCGAGGAGCTCCGCCGGCAGCACTGGGAGGAGTACGACCCGCTGCCCGACGCCGGCCGGCCACGGCGGCGGGCGGTGGTCGCCGCGATCCCCACGGTCACCCGGGTGTCCCGGGCCAGCCTGTTCGCCGCGCGCCTCACCACCGGCGGCGCCGCCGATGAGCGCAAGGCGTTCGAGAACCACCCGTTCTGGCGGGGGCGCACGGTGAGGCTCTTCCACAAGGACAGCCTGGCGGGTGACGCCGGCCGTTCACTGGGCGACGAGCTGACCGCGGCGCTGGAGGACGCGTCGGTGCACGTGGGCGTGGTGCTGAACGCCATCGACGACAGCCTCGACAAAGGCAGGGGCCGGGTGGACGACGTGTGGGCGATCGCCGACATCGGCATCCTGCGCACCTTGCTGCACTATGCCCGTCTCCAAGGCAGGGCGGTCATCCTGACCAGCGACCACGGGCACGTGCTGGAACGCGACGGCACGCTTCGCGCCGACGCCGACGCCGGCTCCGCCCGTCACCGCGAGGCCGGACGCCCACCCGGCGAGGGAGAGGTGGAGCTGTCCGGTCCCCGGGTCGCGGGCGGCCGGCTCGTCGCCCTGTGGGATCCCTCGCTCCGCTACCTGCCCAGCAAGGCCGGGTACCACGGCGGGGCCTCCCTCGCCGAGGTGACCATCCCGCTGCTGGCCTTCCTGCCGCTGGGCTCCTCGGTGCCCGAGGGGTGGCGGGCGCTCCCCGACCAGCGTCCGGAATGGTGGTCGCTCGACGCCCGCCCGCCCGTCGCCGACGAGCCATCACCGGCACCGGCCAGGTCTCGGGCTAGGGGGAAGAAGCCGGTCGAGGCCGTCCCCCCGCCGACGTTGTTCGACGGAGAGACCGCGCCGGCGCTGTTCGACGCCGCGCCGCCGGCGCCGGCCGTCACGAACCCGAACGAGGTCCTGGTCACCGATCTGCTCGCGAGTGAGCTCTTCGCCGCCCAGCATCAGATGATGCCACGCAAGATCGCGAAGCCGAAGATCCAGTCGGTGCTGCTGGCACTGCTGGACGCGGGCGGCCCGCTGCCGCTGCCCGTCGTCGCCGACAGCGCCGGAGAGCACGCCGTGCGGGCCGCGGGCTTCGTGGCCACGCTGCAGCGCATGCTCAACGTCGACAACTATCCCGTGCTCTCGATCACCGACAACGGCCGGAGCGTACGCCTGGACCCGCACCTGTTGCGCGAGCAGTTCGGGCTACGGCCTGCCCCACGGCGACCTGGGCCGGGGGCCGGCTCCGCGGGCGCCCGGCCGTCCGGCTCGGACAGGGCGGACAAGACTCAAGGGCAGGGGCGATGATCTCCGGCGTGCCCGCGAGCGCGGCCCGACGGCGTGAGGTCCTCGACGCGCTCCGGCAGGGCGCGGTGCCGCAGGCGGGTCTCGATCTGCTGGCCGTCGGCCTCGACCGGTTCGAGCAGACCATCGGCGAGGAACTGGACGCGCTCGCGTCCGGCGCGTCGGTGTTCAAGGCGGTCAGAGGCGAATACGGCTCAGGGAAGACCTTCTTCACCCGCTGGCTGGCCGAAACGGCCAAGCGCAGAGGCATGGCGGTGGCGGAGATCCAGGTGTCGGAGAACGAGACGCCCCTGCATCGTCTGGAAACCGTGTACCGGCGGCTCACCGAGCGTCTCTGCACGGCCAGCTACCCGCCGAGCGCCCTGCGGCCCATCGCCGACGCCTGGTTCTACGTGCTGGAGGAGGACGCGCTCGCCGCGGGAGCCGAGCCCGCGACCCTCGGGCAGGCCGTCGCCACGTTGCTGGAAGAGCGCCTGAGCGAGGTGAGCCGATCCGCGCCGACCTTCGCGGCGGCGCTGCGCGGCTACCGTGAGGCGTCCACCACCGGAGACCCGACGACCGCGGAGGCCATCATGGCCTGGCTCGGCGGGCAGCCGAACGTGGCTGCCGCCGCCCGGCGCGCCGCCGGTGTGCGGGGTGACCTCGACCACTTCGGCGCCCTCGGGTTCCTCCAAGGGCTGCTGACCGTGCTACGCGACTCCGGCCATCCCGGCCTGGTGCTCGTCCTGGACGAGGTCGAAACCCTGCAACGGGTGCGCTCGGACGCGCGTGACAAGGCGCTCAACTCGCTTCGCCAGCTCATCGACGAAATCCACTCAGGCCGCTTCCCCGGGCTTTACCTGCTGATCACCGGAACACCGGCCTTCTTCGAGGGGCCGCAGGGTGTGCAGCGTCTCGCGCCGCTCGCGCAGCGGCTGGCCACCGACTTTCTTCCCGACCCGCGGTTCGACAACCCCCGGGCCATCCAGATCCGCTTGCCGGGCTTCACCCTCGCCTCGCTGACCGAGCTGGGCGGCAAGGTCAGAGACCTCTACGCGAACGGGTCGGCGTCGTCCCAGCGCGTCACCTCGATGGTCGATGACGCCTACATCACCGAACTCGCTCGGGAGGTGAGCGGAGAGCTGGGCGAACTGGTCGGCGTCGCGCCACGGCTGTTCCTGCGCAAGCTGGTCGACGTCATGGACCGGGTCGACCAGTTCGAGGACTTCGTCCCCCGCGAGCACTACCGGCTCACGTTCGCCCCCGCCGAGCTGACGGCGGTGGAGCGCAACGCCACGACCCGACGACGGGGTGGCGCCGCGGACGCACCGCTGAACTCGGCGGACGCCGTGGAACTCGAACTGTGAGCGACCTGGAGCTTCTGCACCCGACGCTGGCCCACCACATCGTCAACACGCTGGGCTGGCCGTCCCTGCGCCCCCTGCAGCGGCAGGCCCTGCGCCCACTCACCTCTGGAGAGGATGCCGTTCTCCTCGCGCCGACCGCCGGCGGTAAGACAGAGGCCGCGATGTTCCCCCTGCTGTCGGCCATGGCGCATCGCCGCTGGACCGGCGTCTCGATCGTCTACGTGTGCCCGATCAAGGCACTGCTGAACAACCTGCTCCCCCGGCTCGAACGGTACGCCGGATGGCTGGGGCGTCGCGTCGCCCTCTGGCACGGCGACGTCGGCTCCGCCGCGCGTGCCGCGATCCTGCGCGATCCGCCCGACATCCTGCTCACGACGCCGGAATCCCTGGAGTCGATGCTGGTCAGCACGAAGGTGGAGCACAATGTCTTCTTCGCCGGGATCAGGGTCGTCGTCGTGGACGAGATCCATGCTTTCGCCGGAGACGACCGCGGCTGGCACCTCCTCTGCGTGCTCGAACGACTGACCCGGGTGGCAGGGCGGCCGATCCAGCGGGTGGGCCTGTCCGCGACCGTGGGCAACCCCGCCGATCTCCTCACCTGGCTGCAGGGGTCGAGCCGGGGCGCACGGGCGGCGCGGATCATCGCCCCCGACTCGTCCCCACCACCTGAAGGATCACTGGACCGGACACCGGACCAGCCACCCCCGGGTGACATCGAACTGGACTATGTGGGATCGACCGCCAACGCGGCCAAAGTCGTCGCCGGCCTGCACCGCGGCGAGAAACGGCTGGTCTTCTGCGACTCCCGCCGGCTCGTCGAGGAGTTGGGCGCACGCCTGCGCGCCCTGGGCGTGACCACCTTCCTCTCGCACGCCTCACTGTCGGCCGAGGAACGACGACGGGCCGAGCGTGCCTTCAGCGAAGAGCGAGACTGCGTGATCGTCGCCACCTCGACCCTGGAACTGGGCATCGACGTCGGAGACCTCGACCGCGTGATCCAGATCAACGCGCCCGGTACGGTGGCCTCGTTCCTTCAGCGCGTCGGCCGCACCGGACGGCGGCCCGGCTCCACCCGCAACTGCCTGTTCCTCGCCCTCGACCCGGGAGGGCTCGTCCAGGCCGCCGGGCTCCTGCTCCTTTGGGGCCGGCACTGGGTCGAACCGGTCATGCCTCCGCCCGAACCGCGGCACATCGTCGCGCAGCAGCTTCTCGCGCTGTGCCTGCAAGAGCACCGGGTCGGCGACCACGTATGGCCGGAATGGTGGCCCGGCCTCCCCCCGTTCGGCCCCGCGGCAACGCCGATCTTGAAGCATCTCGTCTCCGCCGGGTATCTCGACACGGAGGACGGGATGCTGTTCATCGGCCCTGCCGCCGAGGCGGCCTTCGGGCGGCGTCACTTCATGGAACTCACCACGGTCTTCACAGCCGCGCCGCAGTTCACCGTCCTGCACGGCCGCGCGGAGATCGGCCGTACCGACCCGTCGCTGCTCACCGATCGCCAGGAGGGTCCCCGCCTGCTCCTGCTGGCGGGCCGGAGCTGGCGGGTGACCTGGGTCGACTGGAAACGCCGTCGATGCCATGTCGAAGAGGCCGAGCACGGGGGGAAGGCCCGCTGGCAGTCGGGGATCCGCTCTCAGCCCGGGTCCTTCCAGCTCACCCAGGCCATGCGTGAGGTGCTCCTGGGCGCCGATCCCCCGGTACGGCTCACCCGGCGCGCCCGCGAGAACCTGTCCCTCGCCCGGGACGCGCACATCGACGTCGTCCACCCCGGCGGTACGGTGATCGTCCGTGAGGATGACGTCCGGTGGTGGACCTGGGCCGGATATCGCGCCAACATGACGCTGCGGAGCACGCTCGCATCGATCACCGACCCCAAACAGCAGGTCACCGATGCCTGGCTGCGCCTCCGCACCGATGTGACCCCCCAGATCTGGGCGGAGGCGGTACGCGATGCCGCCGACTCGTTGTGCCTGCCCGAACCCGATGCCAAGGCGGTGGCGGGACTGAAGTTCAACGCCGCTCTGCCCTCACGCCTGGCCGAGCGCACACTGGCCACCAGACTGGCGGATTTCAGCGGAGCCGCTGCCGTGCTCGCCCGGCCACAGCGCTTTGTGACGACGGCAGCCGACCGATGAAGCCGGTGCCCCATGCGGGCACCGCTCGAGGTCAACCTCGGCATCTCGTCTCCGCCGGTGCCTCGACACCAGGACGCGGTGCCGTTCATCGCCCCGGTCAACGACGCCTTCGGGGGCGTTGCAAGGCGATTGCAAGCGGCGCGCCGTTCACTGGGGGAGGCGGGGCGGTGTGGGTGAACGCGTGCCGTCCGTTCGCAGGGGACGTCAGAGGAGGCACTCATGACCACGTCCGAACATCCCGTACCGTCCGCGTCGTCCGTGCGGCGCGCACTCGACGGGCGGATGCCGCCCTGGTGGCTGGGGCTGCTGCTGGTCCCGGTGGACGTCTACCTGGCCATCAGCCTGGGTGAGAAGCACGGCCTGGCGGTCGGCGTCCTCGCGGCGGTGGTGTACGGGGCGCTGACGTTCGTCCCGCTGTTCTTCGAGGAGGTCACCGCGTGGTCGAAGGCCCATCCGGTGCTCGACGGCCTGGTGCTGGTCCCGCTGATCTTTCTGGCGCTGGCGTACCTGACCCCGCTGTCGCTCGCGATGTGCGCGGCGGTCACCGCCGCCTGCGGCCTGCCATGGCCCGTCGTCGTCACCGTCCTGCGGCGACGGCGCCGCCGGACCGGATGACCACCGCCACGGCGGCGACGCCGGGCCGGACGCCACATGGGCAGTGTCCGGGCGGGATGCCACGAAGCAGTGCCGGGCTGGACGTCGGGAAGGCGGTGTCCGGGCCGGATGCCGTGAAGGTGGTGCCGGGCCGATCAGTACTGCGGAGGTGTGAAGGCCGCGTGTCCACATCCGGTCACGCCCTTGCCGAATAAGTCTATATAGGTAGAGTTACCCGGGTGATCCGAGCCCGACGTCCTTCCCCGCAGACCGTCGCCGTGCTGTCCGCCCTCGCCGCCGACCCGTCCGAGTGGCGGTACGGCTATGAGCTGGGACGGCAGGTCGGCCTCAAGGCCGGTTCCCTCTACCCCATCCTCATGCGGCTGTCCGACCGGGGGATGCTGGAGACGGCATGGGAGTCCGACCCCCCAGCGGGCCGTCCGCCCAGGCATCTGTACCGCCTGACCGGCGCCGGGCTGGAGATGGCCAGGGCCGCGGCCGAGGCGCCGGCGAGCCGCGTCAGCGGCGAACTGCGGAGCGCGTGGTGAACCGGCGGCCGTCCCGGGACGCGGCGGGACGCCTGCTCGCGTTCGCCGTGTGGCTGCTGCCCGCGACGCGGCGGGAGTGGGGTGCCGCCATGCGGGGCGAACTGGAGCAGGTCGACGGCGGTGGGGCGCGCCTGCGCTTCGCGCTCGGCTGCGTCCGGGCCGCCCTGGTCCAGCCTTCGGCGCAGCGCGCTCTGGGCCATCTGGGAGGCACGGCGGCCGCGGTGGCCGCGGTGCTGGCGGCCGGCATCGTCTACCCCGGCGCCCGGGTGCTCGTCGTCACGCTGACGCTGGTTCTCGCCGCGCTGGCCTGGCTGGGCGGCAGGCCGGGCCTGTTCGGGCCGGTGGCGAGCTCGCCGACGGCGCGGGTGATCCGAACCGCCGGTTACGCCGTGGCGGTGGCGTACCTGCTGGTCGCCGTCAGGGACCTTCGGGGCCCGCAGTACCTGCGGCCCGAGCTGCACATCCCGCTCAGCATGATCATGCTGGTCCTCTATACCGCCGTGATGCTGGCGGCCACCGCCCGCGGGTCGGCCGCGCGGCCGGCGGCGCTCGCGTACGGGACGGCGGCGGGTGTGGTCGCCGGGGCGGCGGGCTTCGCGCTCATCCCCTTCGAACGCGTCATGCCGCCGCTGGCCGACGCCTTGCCAGGGCAGGATCTCTGGCCGGCGTTGACGCTCGTGGGCGCCCTGGCGGCGGCGATGTTCGCGGTCGCCCGGCGCACCGGTGACACCGCGCAGGTGTTCATGGCCGTGCTCTGCGCCGGCGCCGTCGGGTGCGCGGTCGTGACCGTCCTCGGCGACGCGGCGTGGCTGCTGTTCCCTGAGCGGATGCCGAACATCGTTCCGCTCAACGCGGGCTCGCCGCAGGTGCGGCAGGCGCTGAGCCGCATGGAGGCGGGCGACGAATACGTCGCGGCCATCGTGTGGGGCAGCCTGCTCGCCGGGGTGCTGGCGACGATGATCCGCCCGGTGGTACGGAGACGGACGGCGGTGCTGCGGACGCTGACCTTCGCCGGCGCCGCGCTCACCAGCCTCGCCGCGACCGCCGGCGAGCAGACGGGCGCCGTCCTCAGCGCCCTGACGGCCACCGTCCTGGGAATCCTCACCTTGACCACCGCACCGAGGCGGGAGGGAACCCGGCCGTCGTGGCAGCGGGCCGGGCTCCGCGGGGACGTCGAGACGTGAAGCAAGCGCATCCGCCTCGTATGGCGAGCGGGTCACCGGGTCCCCGCCGTAGGACGGCGCCGGCATGGCCCGGGTGGAGAGCGGCGCCCGGTGAACGTATGCGGTCACCGCACTTGTGGGTAACTTTTTCGTCATATCCCCCTGTTAATGTCGATTGAAATTTCAAGCACTGCCGTAGCCGGCGCGCCTGTGGACCGCCTCGGTACGCGTGGCCCACCGGCTACGGGGAAGTCCGGGGGAACAGGTGACATCCGTCGAAGGCCCGATGGCCGACGTCCGTGACATGTACATGGCGCACATCTCGCTGCGCCGCGAGTTCGGTCTCGCGCCCGCCCTCGTGCGTGGCGTCACGGCGGGCGACAAGGCCAGATGCGAGACGGTCAGCGACCATCTCGGCCTTCTCTGCACCATTCTTCACGCGCACCATGGTGGAGAGGACGCGCTGCTGTGGCCGAAGCTGCTGGAGCGCGGGAGCACGGAGGTCGCCCCGGTCGTGCACCGGATGGAGAGCCAGCACGAGGTGATCGACCGGACGAACGAAGAGGTCATGGCGGGGCTGACCGCCTGGCGCCGCGAGGCTTCCGCGCACGACCGCGAGGTGCTGGCAAGCGCCCTCGACCGGCTCGACGCCGCGCTGGTCGAGCACATGGCGCTGGAGGAGAAGCACATCCTCCCCCTGGCCGAGAAGTACGTCACGGCCTCCGAATGGCAGGAGCTCGGCAAGCACAGCATGGAGGATCTGCCGAAGAAGCGGCTCCCGCTGGCCTTCGGCATGGCCATGTACGAGGGGGACCCGCAGGTCATCAAGAACGTTCTCGCCGAGGCTCCCCTGGTGGCGCGACTGCTGATGCCGATCATGGCCCCGCGGGCGTACGCGTCGCACGCGAAGCGGGTGTACGGCACCACCACGCCCGCCCGCAGCCAGGGCTGACCGGCACAGGACGCCCGGCGGCCGGGGCGGTCGCGGTCGCCGGTCGGAACAGCGCGCCGACACATGCTGGGACGTCTGCATCCGCCATGGAGAATGCCGTAGCCACATGCGCGTCGAGGGTGATCGACGGGGTGGTGGAAACGTTTCCCCGAGCCGCCAGGTGACGCCCTCCGAGGCCGGTCGCGACGCCGCCCGCCCGTAGCGACAAAAGCCCGATTCTCGCTACACATAGTGACAAAGCTCAAGATTCACACCTTTCTACCTCGACGTATGCGCAAAGGCGCGTTTGAGAGCCGCTTCGCTCGGTAACCAGACCACTCGCGGCCCTACGGAGGTATGCCGATGCGGTTTCTGGGGATCAACGCCATATTTCATGATCCGGCAGCGGCCTTGGTCGTGGACGGAGAGGTCGTCGCGGCGGCGGAGGAAGAACGGTTCAGCCGCCGCAAACATGGCAAACGTCCCGTGCCCTTCTCGGCCTGGGAGCTCCCCGAGCAGGCCGCCGCGTGGTGCCTGAGCCAGGCGGGCCTGCGCCCCGAGGACCTGGACGGCGTCGCCTACTCCTACGATCCCGAGCTCGTGCGCCTGGACCAGCAGTCGCCCGCCGGATTCGGCCCGCCGGCCGCGGCTCCCGGGCTCGCCTGGGACGCGGCGATGCCGCCCGACCCGACGGCCGAGGTCTGCTGGGAGGGCCTGCGCACCACCTACGCGCGCCGCGCTCCGGCGTTCCTGGCCACCGCGCTGCCCGGTCTGGACACCGCGCAGGTGCGGTTCGTCCCGCATCACGTCGCGCACGCCGCCTCGGCCGGGTTGGCCGCGCCCTATCGTGATTCGGCGGTGCTGGTGTGCGACGGGCGGGGTGAGGCGGTGTCGCACCTGGCCGGCCACTACCGCGGCGGCGACCTGGCCGTCCTGGCCGCCCAGCAGCTCCCCCACTCGCTCGGGTTGATGTACGAGGAGGTCACCGAGCATCTGGGGTTCCTGCGGTCGAGTGATGAGTACAAGGTGATGGCGCTGGCCTCCTACGGTGAGCCGCGTCATCTGGGTGAGCTGCGCGAGCGCGTCTACACCACCGGGGACGGGGGGTTCCGGGTGGAGGCGGTGGACTGGGGCCAGTACGCCAAGGCGCTGCGGCGGGGCGAGTCGTGGACCGCCGACCATGCCGATCTGGCGGCCAGTGTGCAGGCGCGGCTGGAGGAGGTGCTGCTGGAGCTGGCCCGGTGGCTGCACGAGCGGACCGGCGAGCGGTACCTGACCATGGCCGGCGGGGTGGCGCTGAACTGCGTGGCCAACACCCGGCTGCTGACCGAGGGCCCGTTCCAGGACATCTGGGTCCAGCCCGCCGCCGGGGACTCCGGCACCGCGCTCGGCGGCGCGCTGCACCTGGCACACCTGCACGGCGACGCCGTCGTCCCGATGACGGGCACCGACCTCGGCCGCGAGTGGACCGACGACGAGCTCGCGGCCTGGCTGACCTCCGCGGGAGTGCCCTATACGCGGCCCGAGGACCTCGGCGACGCGGTGGCCGCCGAGCTGGCCGCCGACCGCATCGTGGCCTGGTTCCAGGGCCGCTCGGAGTACGGCCCGCGCGCCCTCGGCCGCCGCTCACTGCTCGCCCACCCAGGACGACCCGGCAACACCGAGCGGCTGAATGCCGTCAAAGGCCGCGAACAGTTCCGCCCCATCGCCCCCATGGTCCTCGCCGACCGCGCCCACGAGATCTTCGAGCGCGGACCGCTGCCCAGCCCTTACATGCTGTTCGTCCACGACGTGCGCCCCGAATGGCGCGACCGCATCCCCGCCGTCGTCCACGTGGACGGCACGGCACGGGTGCAGACCGTGGACCACGGCGCCGAGCCGTTGCTCGCGCGCCTGCTGGAGGCGTTCCAGGCCCGCACCGGACTGCCCGTCGTGGTCAACACCAGCCTGAACACCGCCGGCCGTCCCATCGTGGACGACCCGCGCGACGCGCTGGAGTGCTTCGGCTCCGCCCCGGTCGACGTACTCGCCATCGGCCCCTACCTGGTGCGCCGTGGGGAGGTGCTCCGCTCATGATCACCGTCGTGATCCCCACCATCGGCCGGCGGAGCCTGCGGCGGGTCCTCGACGCGCTGGACGCGGACGTGCCGACCATCGTGGTGGACGACCGGCCGCGCTTCTCCCCGGCGCTCAAGGTGCCCGGCCACGTCCAGGTGCTGCGCACCGGCGGGCGCGGGCCCGCCGCCGCGAGGAACGCGGGCTGGCGGGCGGCCACCACGCCGTGGGTCGCCTTCCTGGACGACGACGTCGTGCCGCGCCCCGGCTGGCGCGACGCGCTCGCCGCCGACCTGGCCGACCTTCCCGGCGACGTCGCCGGCTCGCAGGGACGCCTGCGCGTCGACCTGCCGAGCGGACGGCGGCCCACCGACGCCGAGCGCAACACCGCCGCGCTCGCCGGAGCCGCCTGGGCGACGGCCGACATGGCCTACCGCAGGTCGGCGCTCGACCGCGTCGGCGGCTTCGACGAACGCTTCCCGCACGCCTACCGCGAGGACGCCGACATCGCGCTGCGGCTGCTCAAGGCCGGGTACGGGCTCGCCAAAGGCCGGCGCGTCACCCTGCACCCCGTGCGCGACGACGGGTTCTGGGCCAGCGTCCGCGCCCAGCGCGGCAACGCCGACGACGCGCTGATGCGGCGGTTGCACGGGGCGGGCTGGCGGGCGGCCGTCGACGACGTCCCCGGCCGCCTCGCCCTGCACGCGCTGACCACCGCTCTCGGCCTGCTGGCGTGCGCCCTGATGGCGACCGGCGGCCGCGGGACGCGCGGCGGCTCCCGCGCCCACCACAGCCTCCCCGCACTCGGCTCCGGCGCCCACCACGCCCTGTCTGCGTTCGGCTCTGGCGCCCACCACACCCCGTATGCGTTCGGCTCTGGCGCCCACCACGGCCCGTCCGCGCTCGGCTCCGGCGCCCACAGCCCGTCCGCGTTCGCCTCTCGCCGCCTGGCCACGCTCGGCTCCGCGGCCGGGCTGGCCTGGCTCGCGCTGACCGCCGAGTTCGCCTGGACGCGGCTCGCGCCCGGCCCCCGTACCCCCGAGGAGGTGCTGCGCATGGCCGTGACCAGCGTGATCATCCCTCCGGTCGCCTGCGTGCACCGCCTGCGCGGCGAACTGCGGGCGCGCCGGTGAACGGGCCCGGCACCGTGCTCGTGGCGCGGCTGGACAACGCCGGGGACGTGCTGCTGGCCGGCCCCGCCATCCGTGCGATCGCGGCCTCGGCCCGCGAGGTCGTGCTGCTCACCGGCCCGAACGGCGGCGCCGCCGCCCAGCTCCTGCCGGGAGTGCACCGGGTGCTGGAATGGCGGGCGCCGTGGATCGATCCCGAGCCGCTGCCGCTGAGCCGCTCGCACGTGGACCGGCTGACCTCCCTGGTGGAGAAGGCCGCACCGGAGATGGCCGTCGTGCTGACCTCCTTCCACCAGTCGTCGCTGCCGCTCGCGCTGCTGCTCCGTCTGGCGGGCGTGCCGCGCATCGCCGCGATCAGCGAGGACTACCCCGGGTCGCTGCTCGACGTGCGGCACATCGTGGACGAGACCGTGGACGTGCCCGAGGCCGAACGCATGCTCGGCCTCGTCCGGGCCGCCGGGTTCGAGCTGCCCCCCGGCGACGACGGAGCGCTCGCGGTACGCCGGCCGCTGCCCTCGGTGCACCAGTTCACCGGACCGCCCGGGTACGTGGTCGTCCACCCGGGGACCTCGGCGCCCGCGCGGGCCTGGCCCGCCGAGCACCACGCCCGGACGGTGCGCGACCTGGTCCTCGCCGGAGTGCGGGTGGTCGTGACCGGCGATCCGGACGAGCAGGCGCTCACCGCGCAGGTCGCCGGCGCCTACGGCAGCGACCTCGGCGGCGTGACGACCTTCCCCGAGCTCGCGGCCGTGCTCGCCGGGGCCTCGGCGGCCGTGGTGGCCAACACCGGGCCCGCCCACCTGGCGGCGGCCGTCGGCACCCCGGTGGTCAGCCTGTTCGCCCCGGTCGTGCCGGCCGCGCGCTGGGCGCCGTACCGCGTGCCGGTCGTCCTGCTCGGCGACCAGAACGCGCCGTGCCGTGGCAGCCGGGCGCGCGCGTGCCCGGTCGCCGGGCACCCGTGCCTGTCGTCGGTGACCAGCGAGCAGGTCGTCGGCACGGTGCTCGCCCTCGTCGCCGCCCAGGGAGACGGCGCGGGGCGAGGCGGCGCAGGGCAGGGCGGGGCCATCCTGCCGCTCCGGACGGTCCCGCCGGAGGCTCACAGCTCGAAGGCTCAGCGCCCGAAATCTCACCGCCCGGAAGCTCACCGCCCCGAGGCTCACGGCCCGAAGGCTCACCGCCCGGAATCTCACCGCCCGGAGGTCCCCGGGTCGGACGATCCCGGTCTCGGCGACGGCGGCCCGGGCGGCGTCCCCGAGGGGGCGCGATGAGGATCGCCCTGGTGTCCGAGCACGCCAACCCGCTCGCCGCCGTGGGAGGCGTCGACGCGGGCGGCCAGAACGTCCACGTCGCCGGCCTGGCCGCGGCCCTGGCCGGGCTCGGCCACGAGGTCACCGTGTACACCCGGCGCGTCGCCGGGCACGAACCTCTCACGGTGACGATGTCCCCGGGGGTGACGGTCGAGCACGTGCCCGCCGGGCCGCCCGAGCCGCTCCCCAAGGACGAGCTGCTACCGCACATGCCCGCCTTCGCCGCCCATCTCGCGCGGCGCTGGCGGGCCGCGCGGCCGGACGTCGCGCACGCGCACTTCTGGATGAGCGGGCTGGCGGCCCTGACGGCGGCCGAGAAGCTCCGCGTCCCGGTCGTCCAGACCTTCCACGCCCTCGGCACGGTCAAACGGCGCTGGCAGGGCGCGGCCGACACCAGCCCTCCCAGCCGCCTCGCCGTCGAGCGCGACATCGGACGGCGGGCCGCCGCCGTCGTCGCCACCTGCACCGACGAGGTCAGCGAGCTGGCGGCGATGGACGTGCCGGTCGAGCGGGTCACGGTCGTCCCCTGCGGCGTGGACCTCGCGCTGTTCCACCCCGACGCGCCGCTGCAGCACCCGGCCGACGCGGACGGGCGCCGTCCGCGACTGGACGGGGTCGCGCGGATCCTCAGCATCGGCCGGCTGGTCCCGCGCAAAGGGGTCGAGACGATCATCGAGGCGCTGGCGCACGTGCCCGGGGCGCATCTCACCATCGCGGGCGGCGACCCCGGCGACGAGGAGTCGACGCGACTGTCCCGGCTGGTCGCAGCGTCCGGGCTGTCCGGCCGGGTCCGGCTGATCGGCAGCGTCGCCCGCGCGGACGTCCCCGCCCTCATGAGATCGGCGCTCGCCGTGGTCACCGTGCCGTGGTACGAGCCGTTCGGCATGGTGCCGGTGGAGGCCATGGCCTGCGGGGTTCCCGTGGTCGCCTCGGCGGTCGGCGGCCACCTGGACACGGTGTCCGGGTGCGGCGCGCTCGTGCCGCCACGCCGGCCCCGCGCGCTGGCCGGAGTGCTGCGCGACCTGCTCGCCCGGCCCGACGTGCGGGCCTCGATGGCCGACGCCGGCGTGCGCCGCGCCCGGTCCAGATACGGCTGGCCACGGGTGGCGGCGCAGACCGAGTCGGTGTACCGCAGCCTGATCGGCGACCGCCTGGACCGGCTCGCCGCGGCGGGAGGTTGACAGCCATGCACCCGCACTTCTCCCGGCTGAGCGCCGCGCTGTCGGCGGTGGACGCCGACACCCCGAGGGTCCGCGCCTGGGGCCGCACGCTGGCCGCGGTGCTGGCCGGCGGCGGCAGGCTGCTGGCCTGCGGAAACGGCGGCTCGGCGGCCGAGGCGCAGCACCTGACGGCCGAGCTGGTCGGCCGCTTCCGCACCGACAGGCGCCCGTACGCGGCGATCCCGCTGCACGCCGACACCTCCTCCGCCACGGCGATCGCCAACGACTTCGGCGCCGAGGAGGTGTACGCCCGGCAGGTGCGCGCGCACGGCCGCGCCGGGGACGTCCTGCTGTGCCTGTCGACCAGCGGGACCAGCCAGAACGTGCTCGCCGCCGCCGAGGCCGCCCGGGAGTGCGGGCTCATCACCTGGGCCCTGACCGGGCGCGCCCCGAACCCCCTGGCCGCGCGCTGCGACGGGACGGTGGCGGTGCCCTCGCAGGACTGCGCGACCGTCCAGGAGGTCCACCTCGCGGTGATCCACCTGCTCTGCGACGCGTTCGACGCCTCGCTGCGGGACGAGCACACCTCCGCCGACCGGGCTTCCTCCACACCGCTCAACAGACAGAACGGGCAAGACAGGAAGGTCCCGCCGGACGAGCGGAACCGGCGGAACGTGCAGGGCCGGCGGGACCAGCGGGACCAGCGGGACGGTCGGGGACGGACGGTTCGCGGAACGGGTGAGAGGGGACGCGGATGAGGGGAGGCCCGATCGTCGTCGTCGGCGACTCGCTGCTCGACGTGGACATCGAGGGCGACGCCGAACGGCTCTGCCCCGACGCGCCGGTCCCGGTGGTCCGCGGGCGCACCGAGCACCGCCGTCCCGGAGGCGCCGGACTCGCCGCGCTGCTCGCCGCCCGCGAGGGCGCGGAGGTGGTGCTGGTCACCGCGCTCGGCGAGGACGCCTCCGGGGAGCGCCTGAGCGCCCTGCTCGCCGGATTCGCCGAGGTCGTGCGCCTGCCGCTGCGCGGGACGACGTCCCGCAAGACGCGGATCCGCGCCCGCGGCCAGACGCTGCTGCGGGTCGACACCGGGGACGGCCGGGCCTGGCGCGGCCCCGAGGGCGACCGGGCGGCCCGGGCGCTGCGCGGCGCGGGCGCGGTGCTGGTGTCCGACTACGGGCGCGGCGCCGCCGACACCGTGCGCGATCTGCTCAACCGCCGCACCGCGCCGCTCGTCTGGGACCCGCACCCCGCGGGCTTCCCGCCGGTGCCCGGCTGCGCGCTGGTCACGCCGAGCGAGCCCGAGGCCGCGGTGCTGTACGGGCGGCCGTGCACCGGTGTCGAGCAGGCCGCCCGCCACCTGGTCCGCGAGCTGCACGCCGAGGCGGTCGCCGTCACGCGCGGCGCGGAGGGAGCCGTCCTGTGCACCCGCGCCGGCCGGACGCTGCGGGTGCCGCCGCCCATGCCGATCACGGGCGGCGACACGTGCGGCGCCGGCGACCGCTTCGCCGCCTCGGCGGCGCTGGCGCTGCGCGACGGCGCGTCGGTGCAGGAGGCGGTGACGATGGCGGTCACAGAGGCGACCCGGTTCGTCGCCGCCGGCGGCGCCGCGGCCATCCGCCTGCCGGCGCCGGCGCGGGCCGACCGGACGCGCGCGGCGCTGGACGACCGGCCCCGCACGGCGTTCGAGCTGGCGGCCATGGTGCGCGCGACGGGCGGGCGGCTGATCGCCACGGGCGGCTGTTTCGACCTGCTGCACGCGGGCCACGTCAGCCTGCTACGGCAGGCCAGGGCGCTCGGCGACGCGCTGATCGTGTGCGTCAACTCCGACGAGTCCGTCCGCCGCCTCAAGGGGGCGGGCCGGCCGGTCGTCGCCGAGCGCGACCGGGTGGAGATCCTGCGTGCCCTCGGCTGCGTCGACGCGGTGGTGGTGTTCGAGCAGGAAACCCCGTGCCTGCTCATCGACCGGCTGCGGCCGGAGGTGTGGGTCAAGGGCGGCGACTACACCGGGCAGGAGCTCCCCGAGGCCCAAGCGGTGCGGCAGGCCGGAGGCGAGGTCGTCGTCCTGCCCACGGTGCCCGGCCACTCCACCACCGGGCTCATCGCCGCCGCCCAGGAGGTGGTGTAAGCGGTACCCCGGTACCGGTACCGACATACCGACATACCGACATCCGGCACCCGCACACCAGCGGCACCCGGCGCCGGGCACTCAGCACCAGGCACTCAGCACCAGGCACTTGGCATCAGGCACCTGGCACCTGGCACCTGGCACCTGGCACCTGGCACCTGGCACACCGACGTCCCCGGCGCACGACCGGCCCCCCGTTCTGCAGCGAGGAGAAGCGAACATGGTGGGGAACATCCTGATCACCGGCGGAGCGTCCGGCCTGGGGAAGGCCACGGCCGACGCGGTCGCCAAGGCGGGCGGGCGGCCGCTGGTGATCGACGTCGGCGTGCCCGAGAACGGCGTCGACCACGTCCTGGCCGACGTCGCCGACCGCGACCGGGTCCATGCCGCCGTGACCGAGCTGGCCGAGCGGGCGGGCGGCCTGGACGGAGTGGTGACGGCCGCCGGCATCGACCGGTGCGGCCCGCTGGCGCAGGTCCCCCCCGCCGAGTGGGAGCGGGTGATCGGCGTCAACCTGCTCGGCACCGCCTCGGTGGTGCGCGCCGCCCTGCCGTACCTGGAGCGCTCGGCGGGCCGCGTCGTCACCTGCGCCTCGACGCTCGGCCTGCGGGCGGTGGGGGACGCGACGGCGTACTGCGCCGCCAAGTTCGGCGTCGTCGGCTTCACCCGGGCGCTGGCCGCCGAGCTGGCCGGCCGGGTCGGCGTCACGCTGCTGGTGCCGGGTGGCATGCGCACGCGCTTCTTCGACGGCAGGGAAGAGCGGTACCGTCCCGGCCCGGACGCCCGGCTCAACCAGCCCGAGGACGTGGCCGCCGCCGTGGTGTTCGCGCTCGGCCAGCCTCCCGGATGCGAGCTGCGCGAGCTGGTGGTCTGCCCGTCGACCGAGCCGTCATGGCCGTGAACCGCACGCCCCGCCCGGCCTCCGATGAGCGTCCCGCCCGCACGACGTCCAGCGAGCGGCCCCCTTGCGGGGTGTCCGGCGAACGCCCCGCCCCGTCGGCGCCCGGTGGGCACCCCGCGTCCGGCGAGTGGCCCGTACTGCTGGTCCTGCGCGCGCTGGGACTCGGCGACCTGCTCACCGCGGTTCCCGCGCTGCGCGGGCTGCGGCGGGCCTACCCCGGGCACCGCCTCGTCCTGGCGGCGCCCGCCGCGCTGGCCGGCCTGGTGCCGCTGATCGGCGCCGTGGACGAGCTGCTGGACGTCCCGGGACCGGCGCCGGTGCCGCTGTGCCGTCCGGACGTCGCGGTGAACCTGCACGGGCGCGGGCCCGAGAGCACCGCCGCGCTGTTCCGCACCCGTCCCGGACGGCTGCTCACCCACGCTCACCTGGAGTTTCCCTGTTTGGAGGGCCCGCCGTGGCGGCAGAGCATGCACGAGGTGGACCGGTGGTGCGCGCTGCTGCGCTGGTACGGCATCGCCGCCGACCCGGCCGACCTCCTGCTCGACCCGGACGCCCTCCAGGGCCGGCCGGACCGCCCCGCTGAGGACCTCGACGGGCCCGTAGCCGACCTGGATGGGTCCGGAGAGAACCCCGACGGGCTTGGGGCGGGTTTCGATGGCCTAGGGGCGGACCTCGACGAACTCGGGGCGGATGCCTCGGAGGCCGGGGCGTGGGGCGGGGTGGTGGTGCATCCGGGCGCGGCGTCGGGGGCGCGGCGCTGGCCGGCGGAGCGGTTCGCCGAGGTCGCCGCGGCGCTCGAACGCGCCGGGCACCACGTGGTCGTCACCGGGACCGCCGCCGAACACCCCCTCGCCGTCCGCGTCGGCACGCTGGCCGGCCTTCCCGCCGGACGCGTCCTGGCCGGCCACACGGACCTGCGCGGCCTCGCGCGGCTGGTCGCCGGAGCGCGGATGGTCGTGTGCGGGGACACCGGCGTCGCGCATCTGGCGACGGCCTTCGCGACGCCGTCGGTGGTGCTGTTCGGCCCGGTGGCGCCCGCGCAGTGGGGCCCGCCGCCCACCGGCCGTCATGTCGCGCTGTGGGCGGGACGGCACGGGGACCCGCACGGGAGCCGGCCCGATCCCGGCCTGGCGGAGATCGGCGTCGGTGCCGTGCTCGACGCCGTCGCGGACCTGCTGGAGGTGAGCGTGCGATGAGAGCACACCGGGTCGTCGTGACCGGGGGCGCGGGGTTCCTCGGCTCCCACCTGTGCGAGCGGCTGGTGGCCGAGGGCGCAACGGTCATCTGCATGGACAACTTCCTCACCGGGTCTCCCGCCAACGTGGACCACCTGATCGGCCGGCCGAGGTTCCGCCTGGTCGAGTGCGACCTGACCGGCTACGTCCACGTGCCGGGCGAGGTGGACCTGGTGCTGCACTTCGCCTCGGCGGCGTCCCCGACCGACTACCTGCGCCACCCGATCGCCACGCTGAAGGTGGGCAGCCTCGGCACCCTGCACGCCCTCGGCCTCGCCCGGGAGAAGGGCGCCCGGTTCGTGCTGGCCTCCACCAGCGAGGTGTACGGCGACCCTCTGGAACACCCGCAACGCGAGACGTACTGGGGCAACGTCAACCCGGTCGGCCCGCGCAGCGTGTACGACGAGGCCAAACGCTTCGCCGAGTCGCTCACCACGGCCTACCGCCAGTCCCACGGCGTGGACACCGCCATCGTGCGCATCTTCAACACCTACGGCCCCCGCATGCGGCCCCACGACGGCCGCGCCATCCCCACTTTTGTCCGCCAGGCCCTCCACGGCGAGCCGATCACGGTCACCGGGGACGGGAGCCAGACGCGGTCGATCTGCTACGTGGACGACACCGTGGACGGCGTCCTCACCCTGGCCGACAGCGACTTCGCCGGACCGGTCAACATCGGCAACCCCTCCGAGATGTCCATGCTCCGGCTCGCCACGACGATCAGGGACCTGACCGGCTCGTCCTCGCCGATCACGTTCGTCGACCGGCCCGTGGACGACCCTGCCGTGCGCCGCCCGGACACCTCCCTCGCCGTCTCCAGGCTCGGCTGGCGCCCGACGGTGGACGCGATCACCGGCCTGCGCCGCACCATCGCCTGGTTCGAGCGCGAACTGTTGCAAGCCACCAGCCGACCGGCGTCCTGAACGCGGACCTGGCGCCCGCGTCCTGAACGACGAGCCGGCAACCGGTGGGGTGGCCGACGACCCTCGTAGGGCGGGCGCCGCCGTCTCGTGGAAGTTTCAGCCCGCCCCGCCCGGGCGGCGATGTCGCCGGAGCGGATCGGCTCAGGTGAGCGCGGCCGTCCGCGCCAGGCCCTCTCGGCACCGTGGCGGGGACCGGCGAGCGGCGATGGCGCGGCGCGTCCGGCTCGGCTTAGTTTCGAGCGAATCAGTCGCGACGGAAGGTCAGGCCTCGCGGGTATGTCGACGCGCCGGCCATCGAATCGTTTCAACGCACGGTTCGGTGCCCGGCGCTCCGCACGAAGAGGAGAGTCATGCGCTACTTCGCGAGATCGCCGGTCCGCCGGCTGGTGATCCTGGCGGCGGCGACCGCCACGGTCGCGGCGACCGGGACGGCGACGACCGTCGCGGCCCAGGCCGCCGCCGGCTGCCGGGTCGACTACGCGGTGGCCTCACAGTGGACGGGCGGCTTCACCGGCAACGTCACCGTGACCAACCTCGGCGACGCGATCGACGGCTGGCGGCTGGTGTGGGGATTCACCGCCGGCCAGCAGGTCAGCCAGGCGTGGAACGCCACCGTGACCCAGAGCGGCGCGCAGGTGACCGCCGCGGACGCCGGCTACAACGCCGCGCTGGCGACCGGCGCGAGCGCCTCCTTCGGCTTCAACGCCTCGTGGAACAACTCCAGCAACCCTGCTCCGGCGTCGTTCACCCTCAACGGGGTGACCTGCACCGGAACGACCGGCCCGACGCCGACCCCCACCCCGACCCCGACCGTGACGCCCACACCGACGCCGACTCCGACCGTCACCCCGACCCCCACGCCCTCCCCCACCCCGACGCCGACCCCGACGCCCGCGAACGCGCGCCAGGCGGAGCGGCTGAACCGGGGCCTGGTCAGCGTGCGGTCCGGCAGCGGCAACCTGGTCTCCTGGCGGATGCTCGGCACCGACCCCTCAGGCGTCGCCTTCAACCTCTACCGCGGCTCGACCAAGCTGAACTCCTCGCCGATCACCGGGTCCACGAACTACCTGGACAACGGCGCGGCGGCCGACGCGAGCTACACCGTGCGGCCGGTGGTCGACGGCGCCGAGCAGGCCGCCTCGGAGAGCTCCCTGCGCTTCACCGGCGGCGCCTACCTCGACGTGCCGATCTCGCCGCCGTCCGGGGGCACCACCCCTGACGGGGTCGCCTACACCTACAGCGCCAACGACGCCAGCGTGGGCGACCTGGACGGCGACGGCCAGTACGAGTTCGTCCTGAAGTGGGACCCCTCCAACGCCAAGGACAACTCCCAGTCCGGCTACACCGGCAACGTGTTCGTCGATGCCTACAAGCTCAACGGCACCCGTCTGTGGCGCATCGACCTGGGCCGCAACATCCGCGCCGGGGCGCACTACACGCAGTTCCAGGTGTACGACTACGACGGCGACGGCAAGGCCGAGGTGGCCATGAAGACCGCCGACGCGACCAAGGACGGCACCGGCGTCGTCATCGGCAACTCCGGCGCCGACTACCGCAACTCCTCGGGTTACGTGCTGTCGGGGCCGGAATACCTGACGATGTTCAACGGGCAGACCGGCAAGGCCATGTCGACGGTGAACTACGACCCGCCGCGCGGCACCGTGTCCTCCTGGGGCGACAGCTACGGCAACCGGGTCGACCGGTTCCTCGCCGCCACGGCCTACCTGGACGGCACCCGGCCCAGCCTGATCATGTCGCGCGGCTACTACACGCGCACGGTGATCGCGGCGTGGGACTTCCGCAGCGGCGCGCTGACCAAGCGGTGGACCTTCGACTCCAACTCCGCGGGTTCGCAGTACACCGGCCAGGGCAACCACAACCTCTCCATCGCCGACGTGGACGGCGACGGCAGGGACGAGATCGTGTTCGGCGCGATGGCGATCAACGACAACGGCTCCCCGTTGTGGAACACCGGCAACGGCCACGGCGACGCCTTGCACGTCGGAGACCTGGACCCCTCGCGTTCCGGCCTTGAGGTCTTCAAGGTGGATGAGGATTCCAGCAAGCCGAGCTCGTGGATGGCCGACGCGCGCACCGGCCAGGTGCTGTGGACGACTCCGGCGAACGGCGACAACGGGCGCGGCGTGTCCGACGACATCTGGTCCGGCAGCGCCGGAGCGGAGTCCTGGTCGGCCAAGGCCGACGGGCTGCGCAACACCAAGGGCGCCAACATCGGCGCCAAACCGTCCTCGATGAACTTCCTGGCCTGGTGGGACGCCGACCCGATCCGCGAGCTGCTCGACCAGACCCAGGTGGACAAGTACGGCACCAGCGGCTCGACGCGGCTGCTCACGGCCTCCGGCGTGCACTCCAACAACGGCACCAAGGCGACGCCCTCGCTGTCGGCGGACCTGTTCGGCGACTGGCGCGAGGAGATCGTCTGGCCGACCAGCGACGACCGCGCCCTGCGCATCTACGCGACCACCACGGTGACCGACCGGCGCATCTTCACCCTGATGCACGACATCCAGTACCGCGAAGCCGTCGCCTGGCAGAACACCGCCTACAACCAGCCCCCCCACCCGAGTTTCTTCATCGGCAACGGCATGTCCACCCCACCCCAACCCGCCCTCTACCTGCGCTGACCCGCACGCTCACTCGACGGCTCCCTGGGCCGTGATCTCACTCAGGGGGCCGTCGCAGCGCACCCCCGACGTGCTGTTCCGCCGGTCAGACGTTCGGCACGAATAGGGCCGGTTCGGCGGTCCAGGGGCCGTGCGCCATCTGAGGTGCTCGACGACCTCTGCCGGTGGACGTGTTCGCAACGCGTGCAGATGATCGGCGACGGTGACATCCCAGTCCCCGATGCTGCGGTGTGCGTCCAGCGACAAGTGCGGCAACCGGCGGACCGAATCGGGGAGTCCGAGAGCCCCGACTCCCGCGCTCGCGGCCAATTGAAACAGCCGTCGACGGTTCGTGACGTCCCCTCATCGTCGTGATGGTCCTTCAAGCGCGTCATCACCGCTATCCGGGACCCCTGGGATCACTGACCTCGGGTGCTGGTCCGCGTCGGCTGTCACACAGGCTCGGCACCCCACACCTCGTCGCGACCGATAAACCCGCAGGTCAACAAGTATGCGACCCTCGGCGTCGATTTCGAGGACACCATCCGTGCACGGCGCTAGGGTGAGTCGGTTACGGCCAAGAGAACACTGCGTGACCACTCGGAGACATGATGAAACCGACCGTAGACGTGGTGGTCCTCACCATGAACGATCGGCCCGCCGCGTTCCGCGCGGCGATGGCGTCCCTGCTCGCCCAGGACGGCATACAGCTACGAGTGGTCATCGTGGGCAACGGCGTCGAACCCGACTACGTGCCCGAGTGCGCGCAGGCAGTCACCCTGCCCCTCAACGTCGGCATCCCCCAGGGCCGCAACGTCGGTGCTGACGCGCTCGCCGGACCCGACGCCGGCGAGTACCTGTTCTTCCTCGACAACGACGCCGTACTCCCTTCCCCTGATACCCTCGCACGGCTCGTTGCCCAGGCTCGCCGTCACCCCGAGGCCGCGTACATCCAGCCGCGCATCGCCGACCCCGGCAACGGAGTCACCATGCGCCGCTGGGTGCCGCGTCTGCGTGCCAGTGCCGTCGCCCGCCCCGGAACCATCACCGTCATGGCCGAGGGCGTCGTCCTCATCCGCCGCGCCGACTACGAGGCCGCCGGCGGCTGGCCCGGCCACTTCTTTCTATTTCACGAAGGCGTTGACCTGGCATGGCGCTTGTGGGACCTGGGCCGCACCGGCTGGTACGCGCCCGGCATCGTCATCCATCACCCGGCCACCTCGCCAACCCGGCACGCCGAGTACCACCGACTGGTCGCCCGTAACCGCGTCTGGCTCGCCTACCGGCGCCTGCCCGCCCCGCTGATCCCCGTTTACCTCGCCACCTGGACGCTCGTCAGCGTCGTTCGCATCCGATGCCGCAAGAGCCTCGCCGTATGGTTCGCCGGACTACGCGAGGGCTTCACCGGAGGACACGGAGAACGCAAGCCGATGTCTTGGGTAACCGTGGTCCGATTGACCAAGGCAGGCCGCCCTCCAATCGTGTGACGGCAAAGAACGTGCCGGCGCAGCACCACTGATCGCCGCGTCGCGGCGGCAGCCCTCGCACACAGCTTGCTGCTCTGCCCGGTTCAGCAGCCAGCGGACAATTCGCGACAATTTGTATCCAAGCCCTCACGATCGGTCACGATCTGGTATCCACCCCACAGCCGCAGTAACCCGCCAGGGGACGGCACCCGTCCACGGAGACGACACAGCCAGCCATCCCTGGAGTCAGACGATGACCCACCCGTACCACACCCAGCAGGCTCCACAGTTCCAACAGCCGCAATGGCCGCCGAAGAAGGGATTCAGTGGCTTGATCGTCGCTCTTGCCCTGGTCGGGGGGCTTGCGGTCGGCTGCATCGGTGGCGTCGGTATCGGCGCGGCCGGTTCCTCCGGCAAGCCCAGCACCGTGGCAGCGGACGCGCCTGCCTCCGACAACAAGCCCGCTTCCGAGCAGACGAGCGCGGAGCCTACGGCGGACCACACACCCAAGCCGAGCGAGTTCAGGGTCACGATCAAGGTGATCAAAAGTGAGTGCTTCGGTACGGCCGGCGCCATAGTCACCTACCGTGCCCAGCTCGCATACACGGGGAGCCCGTTGCCGGAAGACAAGACCTTCACCGTGTCCTACAGAATCTTCGGTGGGCAGGACCCCGCGACGGGAGCCATCGACGTCACCGGCGACGAGATGAGCAGGCCGGCCCAGGAAACCATCGAGACTCCCACCTGCACGCCCGCGCTGCGTGCCAAGGTCGTTCAGGTTCTCTGAGCCTGGCACCACTAACGCGGGTCAGGGGGTGAAGGCGGGGGAGCCGCCGGTGAGGTAGAAGGAGGTGGACCGGTGTCGGGCTTCCAGGGCGGCGTGGAGGCGGCGGATGAGGTAGGCGGGCATGAGGGCCCGCGCCTCCGTGGGGTCGAAGAAGCCGCAGGCGTCCAGTTCCTCCTCCTGCAGGACGAGGCGGTCGGCGTCCGGCAGGTGGCCGCAGTCGAACAGGAAGTGCACCAGCGGGAGGGGCCGGTCGCCGAACGGGGGCACCCAGTGCACGCCGAGCAGGCGGCCGACCGGGACGGTGAGGCCGAGCTCCTCGGCCAGCTCGCGGGCGCACGCCTGGTCGGGGGTCTCGCCCTCGTCCACGTGCCCCCCGGGCCAGAGCCAGTGGTCGCGGTAGTTGGGCTTGACCAGCAGCACCCTGTCCTGCGCGTCGGTGATGAACGCCCCGGCGCCGGCCAGGGTCTTGTTGAGCCCGGCGTAGAACTCCTCGGGCGGAAGCGCGACCATGACCTCGACCGTATCTCCGCTGATCTACCGGCTGCCCGTGGACCCCGCCCGAGCAGAAGGGGGGACGGCCGCGTGGCCTCCCCTGTCACCGGTCGCGGACGGTGGTCGTCACCGCGACCATCTCACTGATCGACGTGACGCCTGGCCTGGGCGGCGGTATCCGTCTGGGCCTGCGGGCCGGCGGCGGCCGGGGGGTCGGGGAGAGGGCTGAACGACTCGGGGAAGTGGGCGGTGCCGATGAGGCCGCCGCGGGCGCGGGCCCTGCTCAGCACCTGCCGCCGCGTCGCGACGGCCTTCGCCGGGTCGTCGTCGTGCCGGTAGACGATCGCGGGGTCGGCGAGCTGCGTCGGATGCAGGAACACGTCGCCCGTCAGCGTGAGCGGCCCGATCTCGACCACCTGGTGGCCGGGCGTGTGGCCGGGGGCCAGGAGCACCCGCACGCCCGGGGCCACCTCGGCCTCGCCTTCGACCGCGTCGACCAGCCCGGTCAGCGGGCGCAGCACGCGTTCAAGAATGGCGTTCGGCCCCGCGCCCTCGATCCAGTCGATCTCGGCGCGCTGGACGACGTGCCGGGCGTTGGGGAAGGTCGCGACGCCGTCGGTCACCGCCCCTGAGGCGTGGTCGCTGTGCAGGTGGGTGAGCACGACGGTGTCCACCTCCGCCGGGGCCACGCCCACGGCGGCGAGCTCGTCCACCAGCCGCCCCGGCACCGGCGCCCAAGCGGACGCGGGCGAGTCACGCCCGCCCAGCCCCGCGTCCACCAGGATCGTGCGGCCGCCGCGCGGGCGCAGCAGGTAGCAGCGGAAGTGCAATATCCACTCGCCCGCGGTGAGCGCGGCGCGGTGCTCGGGCGAGCCGCCGACGAAGTTCGCGCCGGGCGCATGGCGCAGGTCACCGCCCATGGGGCCCACGGCGTCCCGCAGCGGCACGACCTCCACCCCGGAGACCATCATCGGCTCGTACGCCATCGCGCGCTCTCCTGAACTGGACGCCTCGACACGTTCGGCCGCCAGAGACAGATCGGCCGCGGGCCCCAGCTTGGCACGGTCTCGGGACCCATGGGATGGCGATCGCGTGATCCCGGCGCAAGGACGGCGGCGCCCCCACGGAACGGGACAGCAGGGCTTGCGCGGAGGGGACGGCGGTGCCCACACGGAACGGGACGGCGGGGCTTGCGCGGAGGCGGTGCGGTGATGTTATGGTGAACGTGGCTCTCCAGGTGGGATGTCTTCCTTCCCCGCCGGTATGAGCCGTTCACCTTCTCGCCGCCCCGTTCGAGGCAGGCATCTCGCAGCCGGTCGCCTCACGCGGCCGAACTCATGCGGATCTCGCCACCACCACCGCGACCGCTGTGGGCACGTGCGTCACCGTGCGGTCGTCCGCTCGGCCGATACAGCCGACAGGTCGCGGTAATCCGGCAAGTACTGACAAGTACTGACAAGTCACGACGAGGGCCGGGCACCACCGTTTCCGGCCCGGCTCGGCCTCCAACCTGGTCGCCGGTCGACACCCCGGTCACCCGCGGTCACAGCCGAACCACCGTTGCGGCGGAAACCGCCGGTCACGGCCGACGCCGCCGTCGCGGCGGACACCGCCGGGGACGGCCCGACACCGCCGTCATGGCCGTCGCCGTACCCGGCGCGGCGTGCCGCCGCACGTCCGGGCACGTCCGGGCACGTCCGGGCGCACGGCCGCCGCCTTCCGCGATCTTCTCCGCGCCTCTCCCATCAGCCGGCCGGGATTCCGGCCCACCAGCAAGGAACCACCATGACAGCGACCATCGAAGCCCCGGCGCCCGCGAAGGCGCCTCCCAGAAGGACCCGCCGGCGCCAGGCCGACCCCGCCGGCCCCGCCGCGGCCCCGCAGGACGAGACCGGGCCCCTCACCGAGGTCCGCGGCCTGCTCGACGTCCGCGACAAGGCGGCGTACATCCGCGTCGGCGGCCACCTCCCCGGCGACCAGGACGTCCACCTGCCCCCGGCCCGGGTCAGGGAGCTCGGCCTGCGCCCCGGCGACCTGGTGACGGCCCTCGCCCGCGGCCCGCGTGACCGGGACGTGCGGATCGTCTCCGTGGACGGCGAGGAGCCCGGACGTGCCCGGCCGCACTTCGCCGCCATGACCCCCGTCCACCCGCACGAGCGCCTGGCCCTGGAGACCGGCTCGCCGGTCACCCGGCTGGTCGACCTGCTGACGCCCGTCGGCAAGGGGCAGCGCGGCCTGATCGTCGCGCCGCCCAAGGCCGGCAAGACGATGGTGCTCAAGGCCATCGCGGACGCCGTCACCCGTAACCATCCCGGCGCCCACCTCATGGTCGTCCTGGTCGGCGAGCGGCCCGAGGAGGTCACCGACTTCCGCGAGTCGGTGCGCGGCGAGGTGGTCGCCTCGACGTTCGACCGGCCGGAGCGCGACCACACACTGATCGCCGAACTGGCGGTCGAGCGGGCCAAGCGGCTGGTCGAGCGCGGGACCGACGTCGTGGTCCTGCTCGACTCGCTGACCCGCCTCGGCCGCGCCTACAACGTCATCGCGCCGAGCGGCGGCAAGACGCTCACGGGCGGGGTGGACGCGCAGGCCGTCCACCTGCCCAAACGCCTGTTCGGCGCCGCCCGGGCCACCCGCGAGGGCGGTTCGCTGACCATCCTCGCCACCGCGCTGGCCGAGACCGGCTCGCGGATGGACGACTTCTTCTACGAGGAGTTCAAGGGAACGGGCAACCTGGAGCTGCGGCTGAGCCGAGCGCTCGCCGAGCAGCGCCTGTTCCCCGCCGTCGACGTGGCCGCCTCCGGCACTCGGCGCGAGGAGCTGCTCCTGACGGCCGAGGAGCGCGAGGTCGTGTGGAAGCTGCGGCGCGCGCTGTCGGGCCTCGATCGCGAGCAGGCCCTGGGCGCGCTGCTCGGCCGCCTGCGCGAGACGCCCTCCAACGCCGCCTTCCTGCGCCAGGTGAGCTCGACCTGACGCGACAGAGCGGGTCGGCGGACCTGACCTCAGTTGGCGACGCCGACGGCCTGTTTGACGGTGGCCGGGTCGTCCAGGCAGTCGAGCAGCGCGTGGGCGAGGTCGGCCCGGGAGATGGTGTGGCCGCGTGCCACGTTGCCGCCGACGACGCGACGGTACTTGCCGGTCGGCGGTCTGTCGGTCAGCCTCGGCGGCCTGACGACCGTCCATTCGAGCGAGCTGCGCCGTACCTCGTCCTCCATCGCGCGCAGGTCGGCGTACCCGTCGCGGAAGACGCGCTGGATGAGGGGCAGGACCACGGCGCGGTAGATGAGCGGCTCGCCGTCGGGGATCGGGCCGACCGGGACGGCGCTGAGGGTGACGAGCCTGCGGGCGTCGCCGCCTTCCATGGCGCGGACGATGGAGGTCAGCGCCCTGGAGGCGATGCCCACGTCCTTCCTGCCGTTCGGGCCGAGCGCGGAGATCGCGGCGTCGCGGCCCGCCAGCACGGGGCGCAGCGCGTCCGGCGAGGTCACCTCCGCCGTGATCACCTCGAGCGCGCCGTGGCTGATGGGAAGGCGGGCGGGGTCGCGGACGACGGCGGTGACCTGGTGCCCGGCGTCCAGCGCCTGCCTGACGACCTCCCGGCCGGTGCGCCCGGTGGCGCCGAAAACGGTGAGCTTCATGAGACGTCCCCCAAAGGTTGGTGAGTACTCACTCACATCATAGGATGAGTACCCCTTCCATAGGCAGCCAAAAGCCGCACCGACCGAGAGGCCCGCCACCCGATGCCCCAGCCGCGCACGGCCGCCGGCGCCCGCACCCGTGAGCGCATCCTCGACTCCGCCGAGCACCTCATGCGCACGGTGGGTCTGGCCCGCGTCACCACCAAGGAGATCGCCCGCGAGGCCGGGATCTCCGAGGCGGCTCTCTACCGGCACTTCACCGGCAAGGAGGAGATGTTCATCGCCGTCCTGAGCGAGCGGCTGCCCGCGCTCGGGTCGCTGATCGAGCGGCTGTCCGCCGACCCCGGCGGGCGCACGACCGAGGAGTGCCTCGTCGAGATCGCCCGGGCGGCGACGCTGTTCTACGAGGCGAGCATGCCGATCGGCTCCTCGCTGTTCGCCGAGCCGGCCCTGCTGGAGCGGCACCGGGAGGAGCTGCGCAAGCTGAACGCCGGTCCGCACAAGCCGCTGACCGCGGTGGCCGGGTATCTGGGCGTCCTTCGGGAGAACGGCCGCCTGCGCGCCGACGCCGACACCGGCTCGGCGGCGGCGCTGTTGCTCGGCGCCTGTTACCAGCGGGCCTTCCTGCGACTGTTCATGGGCGAGGAGGGCTCGCCGAAGAGCGTGGAGGACTTCACCGCGGGGCTGGTGCGCACCATTCTCGCGGGCATCGCCTGACCCCGGGGTAAGGGGAATGAAGAGCCGTGGCATCATGTTACTCGCGAGTAGCATGTAGGCGGAAGCCATCCAGCAGCGAGGAGCAGCCGTGCCTTCGTCCCGTGACGTCGTGTTCGTCGACGGCGTGCGCACACCTTTCGGCCGGTCGGGCCCCAAGGGCCTGTACGCCGAGACCCGGGCGGACGACCTGATCGTCCGCGTCATCCGCGAACTGATGCGGCGCAACCCGCAACTGCCGCCCGAGCGCGTCGACGAGGTCGCCATCGCGGCCACCACCCAGATCGGCGACCAGGGCCTGACCATCGGCCGCTCGGCCGCCGTCCTGGCCGGGCTGCCCAAGTCGGTGCCCGGATACGCCATCGACCGCATGTGCGCCGGCGCGATGACCGCCGTCACCACCGTCGCGGGCGGCATCGCCTTCGGCGCCTACGACGTCGCCATCGCCGGCGGCGTCGAGCACATGGGCCGCCACCCGATGGGCGAGGGCGTCGACCCCAACCCGCGCTTCATGGCCGAGAAGCTCGTCGACGGCTCCGCCCTGATCATGGGCATGACCGCCGAGAATCTGCACGACCGCTACCCCGAGATCGACAAGGGGCGCGCCGACGCCTACGCGGTCGCCTCCCAGGAGAAGGTGGCCAAGGCGTACGCCAATGGCAAGATCCAGCCCGACCTGGTGCCGATGGCGACCCGCAAGGCCGCGGAAGGCTGGGGCCTGGCCACCGAGGACGAGCCGCCGCGGCCCGGAACCACCATGCAGGGCCTGGCGGCGCTGAAGACGCCCTTCCGCGCGCACGGCCACGTGACCGCCGGCAACTCGGCGGGCCTGAACGACGGCGCCACCGGCGGCATCATCGCCGCCGCGGACACCGCCGCCGAGCTCGGTCTCACCCCGAAGATGCGGCTGGTCTCCTACGCCTTCGCCGGGGTCGACCCCGAGGTGATGGGCGTCGGGCCCATCCCCTCCACCGAGCGCGCGCTGCGCCTGGCCGGGCTGTCCATCGGCGACATCGGCCTCATCGAGATCAACGAGGCCTTCGCCGTGCAGGTGCTGGCCTTCCTGTCGCACTTCGGCATCGCCGACGACGATCCGCGCGTCAACCCCTACGGCGGCGCGATCGCCTTCGGCCACCCCCTCGCCTCCTCCGGCGTGCGACTCATGACGCAGCTCGCCCGCGAGTTCGGCGAGAACCCGGGGGTGCGCTACGGCCTGACGACGATGTGCGTCGGCATGGGCATGGGCGGAACGGTCGTCTGGGAGAACCTCGCCTGGGAGGGCGGCAAGTGAGCGGCGTCACCGATATCACCGGCATCTTCGACGACGAGGTCGTCACCCACGCCCTGGTCCGCGACGTGCGGCTCCCGGGCGGCGCGGGCACCATGGCCCTGATCACCCTGGACAACGGCTTCGACCACACCAAGCCGAACACCTTCGGCCCGCGCGGCCTGGCCGAGCTGGACAAGGCCCTGGACGCCATCTGCGACCGCACCGACATCGCGGCGGTCGGCCTCACCGGCAAGCCGTTCATCTTCGCCGTCGGCGCCGACCTCAAGGGCGCGGCCCTGGTACGCGGCCGGGAGCAGGCCGAGGCGCTCGGCCGGCTCGGGCACGAGGTGTTCCGCCGGCTCGGCGAGATGGAGGTGCCCTCGTTCGCGTTCGTGAACGGGGCGGCCATGGGCGGCGGCCTGGAGGTGGCGCTGCACTGCACCTACCGGACGATCTCCTCCGGCGTCCCCGCGGTCGCGCTGCCCGAGTGCTTCCTCGGCCTGGTGCCGGGCTGGGGCGGCACGCAGCTGCTCCCCCGCCTCATCGGCCCGGCGAACGCGCTCAAGCTGATCATCGAGAACCCGCTGTCCCAGAACCGGATGGTCAAGGGGACCGAGGCGTTCAAGCTGGGCGTCGCCGACGCGGTCTTCGAGCCGGCCGACTTCCTGGAGGAGTCGCTGCGCTGGGCCGCGCGCGTGCTCACCGGCGAGACCGCCGTCGCCCGCCACCCGTTCACCGAGGACGCCGAGGGGTGGAAGGCCGCGGTCGCAGGCGCCAGGACGCTCGTGGACCTCAAGCTGCGCGGCGCCTCGCCCGCCCCGTACCGGGCGCTGGACCTGGTGGAGCAGGCACGCACGGCCGGCCGCGACGCCGGCTTCCAGGCCGAGACCGACGCGCTGGCCGACCTGCTGATGGGCGACGAGCTGCGCGCCGGGCTGTACTCCTTCGACCTGGTACAGCGGCGGGCCAAACGGCCCGCGGGCGCCCCGGACAAGGCGCTGGCCCGCAAGGTCACCAAGGTGGGCGTGGTCGGCGCGGGCCTGATGGCCTCGCAGCTCGCCCTGCTGTTCGCCCGCCGCCTCGAGGTGCCGGTCGTCCTCACCGACCTCGACCAGGCCCGCCTGGACAAGGGCGTCGGCTACGTCCACGCCGAGGTGGACAAGCTGCTCGGCAAGCGGAGGATCACCGGCGACCAGGCCAACCGGCTGAAGGGGCTGGTCACCGGCTCGCTGACCAAGGACGCCTTCGCCGACGCCGACTTCGTCATCGAGGCCGTCTTCGAGGACCTGGCGGTGAAGAAGCAGGTCTTCGCCGAGGTGGAGGCCGTGGTCTCCCCTGAATGCGTGCTGGCCACCAACACCTCCTCGCTGTCGATCTCGGCGATGGCGGCCGGGTTGCGCCACCCCGAGCGGGTGGTCGGCTTCCACTTCTTCAACCCCGTCGCCGTACTGCCGCTGCTGGAGATCGTCCGGGCGGACAGGACCGACGACGCCTCGCTGGCCACGGCCTTCGCGGTCGGCAAGGCGCTGCGCAAGTCCAGCGTCCTGGTCAAGGACGCCCCGGCGTTCGTGGTGAACCGGCTGCTGACCCGCTTCATGGGCGAGGTCATCGGCGCCGTGGACGAGGGCACCCCGATCGAGGTCGCCGACCACGCGCTGGACGAGCTCGGGCTGCCGATGACGCCGTTCACGCTGCTCCAGCTCGTGGGCCCGGCGGTCGCCCTGCACGTCGCCGAGACGCTGCACGAGGCGTTCCCCGGCCGGTACGGGGTCTCGGCCAACCTGGCGACGCTCGTCAAGGCCGGCAAGCCGGGCGTCTACGCCCCGGACTTCTCCATCGACCCGGAGGCGCGGCAGATCTTCGAGGCGTCGGGGGCGTCCGGACCGGACGCGGAGCAGGTGCGCGACCGCGCGCTGCGGGCGCTGGCCGAGGAGATCCGCCTGATGCTGGACGAGGGGATCGTCGCGGCGGCCGAGGACATCGACCTGTGCATGATCCTCGGGGCCGGGTGGCCGTTCCACACCGGCGGCATCACGCCGTACCTGGACAGGACCGGCGTATCCGCCGCGGTCAACGGCCGCCCGTTCCTCGCCCCCGGCGTGGCCTCCGTCCCCGCCTGAGCCCCTGCCACGGCCGGCGCCGTCAGCTCGGGTAGTCCTTGAGCGTGATGGCGTCGGCCTGCTGGAGGCGCTTGACGATCAGGCCCCGCCACGGCAGGTAGGGCAGCGATCTGAGCATCATGTCGCGCATCAGAACGTGCGCCTTCGTCTTGGGGAACAGAAAGCCCGTCTCGCCGCCATTGGCCCGCGCCTGGGACGCCGTGACATACCCGCGCATCTCGCGCTCGTACCCGGCGAACCCGGCGCGGTGGTCGCCGCCGGCGGCGGCCAGCTCGCCCGCGAGCACGTACGCGCCCACCAGGGCCAGGCTGGTGCCGAGGCCGCTGAGGGCCGAGGGGCAGTACGCCGCGTCGCCCAGCAGGACGGTCCGGCCGCTGGACCAGCGGTCCATGTGGATCTGGCCGATGGTGTCGAAGTAGAAGTCCTGGGCCTCCCACATGGCCTCCAGCAGCCGGGGGACCTCCCAGCCGACGTCCGCGAACCGGTCGGCGATGATCTTCTTCTGCCGGTCGGCGTCGTACCGGTCGTAGGACAGCGGCGGCGAGGTGAAGCCGAACAGCGCCTTGGCCTCGTCCGGACGGGCAGTGGGCCGGATGGCCACCGCGCGGCCGCCGAGCGGGGTGTGGTAGCGGTCCCACCGATCGTGGGCCACGGGGTAGGGGATGGTGAAGTAGGAGGTGTAGGAGCCGAGATGGCGGGCGAACCCGGCCTCCTGCCCGAAGACGAGCGCACGGATCGCCGAGTGGATGCCGTCCGCGCCGACCACCAGGCCGAACCGGCGCCTGCCGCCGCCGGCGAACCTCACCTCGACTCCGTCTCCGTCGTCGGCGAGCGCGGTGACGTGGTCACCGAAGATGTACTCGGTGTCGCCGCGGGTGGCGTCGTACAGCACCCGCGACAGGTCGCCGCGCAGGATCTCGATCTCGCCGACCGCGCCTTCGCCGCCGAGGAGCTCCACGGGCATGCTCGCCCGCGGCCTGCCCGAGGCGTCGACGAACGACATGCCGCGCGTGCCGATGCTCGCCCGCCGGACCTCGGCCGACAGGTCCATCCGCCTGACCACCTCGTGGGCGACCCCGCGCAGGTCGATCGCGTGACCGCCCTCCCTGAACGCCGGAGCCCGTTCCACGACGACCGGCTCGAACCCGTGGCGGCGCAGCCAGAAGGCCAGCGCCGGCCCGGCGATGCTCGCACCGTTGATCAGGACACTTCGGTTCATCACAGCCTCCTCGGCCATGTCGGGGGATGTATGTACGGTGTACGGGCCGATGCGAGCAAGGTAGTTTGTACGGTGTACTGACGCAATGAACTGCGACGATGTCCTCATGAGCACTAGTGCGTCAGGAGACCGGCACACCTCGGACACACCGGGAATCGCCTGTCCACCACCGGCGGCGCCCGCCGGTCGGCGGACAGCGGGCGTTCCTGGTGCACTAGTACGCTCGGCGACGCCCCCCGCGCGCCGCGCCCAGCGGAAGGAGCCCCCGTGGACCGTCCCGGGACACGACCGGAGCCGCCGTACGCCCGGATCGTCCGCGAGATCCGGCGCCGCATCACCTCCGGCGAGCTGCGCGCCGGAGACCGGGTGCCCTCGACCCGGCAGATCACCGGCGAGTGGGGCGTGGCCATGGCGACCGCCACCAAGGTCCTCGCGACGCTCCGCCAGGAGGGGCTCGTGCAGCCGATGCCGGGCATCGGCACCGTGGTGCGCGTCCCCGAGCCTGTTCCCGTGCGCCACCGCGAGCCCGCGGCGGCGGACGACGGGCGGGACCCGGCCCGCGCGCGCCTGGTCCGCACCGCCATCGAGATCGCCGACGCCGAGGGCATCGCCGCCCTGTCGATGCGCAGGGCCGCCGCCGCCCTCGGCGTGCCCACCATGTCGCTGTACCGGCACGTCCAGGGCAAGGACGAGCTCGTCCTGCTGATGGCCGACACCGTGTTCGGCGCGGAGTTCACGCCCGTTCCCTCCGCCCGCACCTGGCGCGAGCGGCTGGAGCTGGTCGCCCGGCAGCACTGGGCGATGTACCGCCGGCATTGCTGGCTCGCCCAGGTGCAGTCGTTCACCCGTCCCCTGATGTCGCACAACGCGCTCGCGGGCACCGAGTGGGTGGTGCAGGGCCTCACCGGTCTGGGGTTGCGGCCGAACGAGCTCCTGCACCTGGTGGTCACCGTGTACAGCTACGTGCACGGCGTGGCCGTCAACCTCGAAGGGGAGGCGCAGGCGCGGCAGGAGAGCGGGGTCACCGACGACGAGTGGATGGCGGCGCAGGCCCCCGCCTTCGCCGGGCTCCTCTCCTCCGGGGAGTTCCCGGCCTTCTCGCGGATTCTGCGGTCCCCGGGGGTCGAGCTGGACCTGGACAGCCTCTTCGAGTTCGGGCTGCTCAGCCTGCTCGACGGCATCGCGGTGCGCGTACGGGCGGCCCGCGGGCGGACCGGCCGCCGGTGACGGGCGAGCCGGGCCTCACCGGCGGCCGGTGGGAGGCGGGCCGCGTTCTCGGGCCATCGGTGAAGGACGAGCCGGGCGGACGGGCCGGTTCGGGCACTCGGGATGAGCGGACGGGCCGGTTCGGGCATTCGGGAATGAGCGAACGGGGCGGTTCCGGCATTCGGGGATGATGGGGGAATGCTCGCCGACGTCATCCCGTACCTGCTGTGCCCGGTCTGCCGGGGCGATCTCGCCCTGGCCGGCGGTGTGGTGCGGTGCGGGCAGGGGCACGCCTACGACGTCGCCAAGCAGGGGTATGTGAGCCTGCTCACCGGCTCGGCGGCGCCGGGTACGGCCGACACGCCGCCCATGGTCGCGGCGCGGGCGGCGTTCCTCGGCGCGGGTCACTTCGCCCCGCTGGCCCGCCGCCTGCGCGAGCTCGTGCGCCCCGTCCCGGGCGGCGGGCCCGCGGTGATCCTGGACGCCGGGGCGGGCACCGGCCACTACCTGGCCGAGGTGATGAGCCCCGCGGACACGGGCATCGCGCTGGACGTCTCCAAGCACGCGCTGAAGCGCGCCGCCCGGGCCCACCCCCGCATCGGCGCGGTGGTGGCGGACGTGTGGCGCCCCCTGCCGGTCAGGGACGCCTGCGCGGACGTGCTGCTGAACGTGTTCGCGCCGCGCAACGGCCCGGAGTTCGCCCGCGTGCTGCGCCCCGGCGGCACGCTGGCCGTGGTCACCCCGACCTCGCGGCACCTGGCGCCGCTGGTGGAGGAACTCGGCCTGCTGTCGGTGGACGACGACAAGGAGCGGCGCGTCGGGGAGGCGCTCGCGGGCCGCTTCGCCGAGGCGGGGACGTTCGTCGAGGAGGCCGCGATGCGGCTGGACCACCAGGCCGTCGAGACCGTGGCCGGCATGGGCCCGAGCGCCTGGCACACCGACGCGCAGGCGCTCCGACGGGAAATCCTTCGCCTGCCGGACCCGGTGACCGTGCAGATGTCGTGCCGGATCTCTCTGTTCCGTAAGATCGCCTAGGCACATTCGAATTACGAATTTCCCTAACTTTGTAGGCCATCTTCCGTACAGAAGCGACATACTTAACGGCAACCCGCCGATCCCGGTCCGGGAGAGCGTGAGGGAGGGGCACGCCCATGAAGGCCGAGGAACGCTGGCAGGCCAGGTTCCGCGCGGCACGTATGACCCTGCCCACCTGGGCACGGCTGGCCCCGGCCCGCGCCGTGTACCGCTGCAACATCTCCGGCGTGTGGGAGATCCACGCCTGGGACCGCTCGAACGGGGCCACACGCCAGGTCACCAGCCGCCCGCGCGGCACCTCGCACGCCGCCATCGACCCGACCGGCCAGTGGATCTGGTGGTTCTCCGACACCTACGGCGACGAGTTCGGCATCTGGATGCGCCAGCCGTTCACCGGCGGCCCCGAGCTGCCCGCGCACCCCGACCTCGCCCCGGGGCACCCGACCGGCCTCGCCCTGTCGGCCGTCGGCACCGCCGCCGTCGGCCGCAGCAGCCGCCACGGCTTCCAGGTGTTCCACGTCCGGGTCGGCAGCGACGAGAAGCCGAGGATGATCTACGAGTCCCGCGAGTTCGCGCAGGTCGCCGGGATCTCGCTCGACGGCTCGCTCATCGCCGTGAGCCACAGCGAGCACGGTGACTCCCGCCACCCCGCCCTGCGCGTGCTGCGGCCGAACGGGCACCTCGCCGGCGACCTGCACGACGGGCCGGGCAAGGGCTTCTCCGGCGTGCGGTTCGCCCCCACCATGGCCGACCGGCGCATCCTCGCCCTGCACGAGCGGCGCGGACGCCGCGAGCCGCTGGTGTGGGACCCGGTGACCGGCGAGCAGCGCGAGATCTGGCTGCGCGTGCCCGGCGAGATCACCGCCGACTGGTACCACGACGGGCGGGCGGTGCTGATCGGCCACAACGACCGCGCCCGCACCGAGCTGTACCGCTACGACCTCGGCGGCGGCCACCTGACGGAGATCAAGACGCCGCACGGCGTGATCCACGACGCGATGCCCCGGCCCGACGGCACGGTCGAGTACTCCTGGTCGAGCGCGGCGCGGCCCCCGATCATCAGGGCCAGCGACGGCCACGTCGTCATGAACCAGTCGGGGCCCTCGGCCCCGCCGTCCGTGCCGCTGGAGGACGTCCACGTGGACGGGCCGGGCGGGCGCATCCACGCCCTGGTCTCGCGCCCGACCATCGGCAACCCGCCCTACCCCACGGTGTTCCTGCTGCACGGCGGCCCGGCGGCGCAGGACGACGACTCCTTCATGCCGAACGTCGCCGCCTGGGTCGACGTCGGCTTCGCCGTCGTGCGGGTCAACTACCGCGGCTCCACCGGCTACGGCTCGGCGTGGCGGGACGCGCTGCGCGGCGACGTGGGACACATCGAACTGGCCGACGTGGCGGCCGTCCGCGAGTGGGCCGTGAGCCACGGCGTGGCCGACCCGGACCGCATGGTGCTCGCCGGCGCCTCCTGGGGCGGCTACCTCACGCTGCTCGGCCTGGCCACCCAGCCCAAGTGGTGGGCGGCCGGCATCGCCGCCGTGCCGATCACCGACCACGCGGCGGCCTACAGCGACGAGACCGAGGGCCTGCGCGCCTACCACCGGGCGCTGTTCGGCGGCTCACCGCAGGAGGTGCCCGAGCTGTACGCGGCGTCGTCCCCGATCACCTACCTGGACGCGCTCCAGGCGCCGCTGCTGGTGCTGGCGGGCGAGAACGACCCGCGCTCACCGATCGGGCAGATCGAGAAGTACCTGGACAAGCTGGATGAGCGGGGCCACGAGCACGAGGTCTACCGCTACCCGGCCGGCCACGCCAGCCTGGTCATCGAGGAGCGCATCCGCCAGATGGCCGCCCAGATCGACTTCGCCTGCAAACACCTCGGCATCCCCCAGCCCGACCCCGCCGCCTCCTCCTGACCGCCCGGACGACGACGAAGGGCGCCGCCTCGAAGGCTCCCCGAGCCCGCCGGGCGCGGCGAGGCCGGATCACACGGCTCTGAGAACCAGGATGGCGAGGTCGTCGGCGCTGGGTTCGATGGCGAAATCCTGGACGGCGCGGCGGATGCGCTCGGCGACGGCGCGGGCGGACAGCTCGGCGCATTCGGCCAGCAGCTTGGACAGCCCGCCGTCGTCGTCCAGCAGCCGGCCGCCCGAGCGGCGTTCGGTGACGCCGTCGGTGACGCCGAGCAGGACGTCGCCGGGCCCGAGGTGCACCTGGTCGGCGACGAACTCGGCCTCGGGGAAGACGCCGAGCAGCGACTGGGAGGTGACCACGCTCTCCACGACGCCGCTCGGCCGCAGCCGCAGCGCCTCGGGGTGCCCGGCGGAGATGAGCGAGAGGTCCAGGCCGTCGGGGGTGCGGCGGATCTCGCCGTGCAGCAGGGTCAGGAACCTGGCCCGCTCGCCCTCCTCCAGGATGGCCCGGTTGAGCCGCGAGACCACCGAGGCCACGTCGTACCCCTCGCGGGCCAGCAGGCGCAGCGTGTGCCGGGCCAACCCGGTGACGGCCGCGGCCTGCGGGCCGGTGCCGCAGACGTCGCCGATGGCGAACCGCCAGGTGCCCTCGCCGACGGCGTACAGGTCGTAGAAGTCGCCGCCGACCTCGTTGTTCTCGCCCGCCGGCTCGTACACCACCGAGTAGTCCAGGCCGGGGGTCTCGGCGGGGGTGCCGGGCGGCAGGAGGCTGCGCTGGAGGGCCCGGTTGGCGTCGGCCTGCTGGGCGTAAAGGCGCGCGTTGTCCATCGCGAGCGCGGCGCGCCGGCCGAGGTCCTCGGCGAGCTGGGCGACGTCGTCGGGGAAGCGGCCCGCGCGGCCCAGGCACATCATGCCGAGGCTGCGCCCGCGCGCGACCAGCGGGAAGGCCAGTGACTGCCAGTCACCGAGCTGGATCGGCACCGGGGTGAGGTTGTCCACCGAGGGGACGGTGACCTCGTCGAGCTCCTCGCGCAGGCCGTCGATGCGGGCCTCGTCGGCGTGCCACAGGTAGGCCAGGTCGAGCGGCCCCCCGTCGGTGCCGGTGGTGTAGACGGCGCACCAGGTGGCCAGCCGCGGCACCACGATCTGGGCGATCAGGGCGGGGACCATGTCGGGGTCGAGCGTCCCGGCGAGCAGGTCGCTGGCGTCGGCGAGGAACCCCAGCCAGCCGGGCCCCTGCGAGGTGCGCTTGCCGGTCCAGTCGGCCACCGGGCGGGAGGCGTCGCCGGCGCCGGGCAGGGCTATGCGGGCCCAGCGGGTGCGGTGCGCGCCGGAGAAGCTGACCCCCCAGACCGCGACGGAGCTGGACGGAGGGACCACCGGAACCTCTCCGGCCTCCTTCTCTCGCACCTCTATCTGGAGTGAATCTCCCTGATGGACCCATACAATCTCAAAAGGGACATCGCCGATTTCGGAGACGAGCTCTCCGGTCAGCCGCTCGGCCTCCATGCTGATGGGCGCGGCCGCCCAGGCGGTCATGACCTCGCGGGTGAACCGCGCGGCTGAGGGTAGGGCCGTCCTGCCGGGCGCGAAAGACGCGGCCAGCACACCCCGGGAAGAACTTGTCATTACACCGTGCTTACCACAGTCGGCTGTCACACGCGGTCGATCGACAGGGCGACCGCACAGCGTCCTTCATGCCAGACTGGCACTACTCCGCATCCCGCCCGAACAGCGTGAAGGAGGCTTCATGAAGGGTACCCCGACCGTGGGAGCCGGTTCGGAGCGGTCGTACACCGAGTCCGATCTCCGGCCGTTCCTGGAAACGCTGATGTCCTGGCGCGACGGCGACTTCAGGAAACGGGTCCCCTTCGCAGCCCCCGGCATCCTCAGCGAGACCAGGCTGTTGCTGAACGAGGTGGCCGATCGCCGCGAGCATCTGGCCAACGAGCTGATCCGCGTGAGCCGCGAGGTCGTCAAGGAAGGGCGTTCCACCGTCCGCCTGGTCCCCGGCCCCGGCGTCGGACTGTGGGCCGAGAGCGTCCATTCGGTCAACGACCTGATCGACGCGCTCGTGGGCCCGGTGAGCAGCGCCGCCGACGTGCTGGACGCCGTCGCCCAGGGTGACCTGTCCCAGCGCCTGGAGATCGGGCGCACGGCCAAGGGCGAGGTGCGGCGCCTCGGCAAGGCGATCAACGGCATGGTCGACCAGCTCTCCCTGTTCAGCTCCGAGGTGACCCGCGTCGCGCGCGAGGTCGGCTCGGAAGGCCAGCTCGGCGGCCGGGCGAACCTCCGCGGCATGTCCGGAAGCTGGCGCGACCTCACCGAGGCCGTCAACACCATGTCCAGCAGGGTCTCCGCCCAGGTGCGCGACATCGCCGTGGTGACCACCGCCGTCGCCCGGGGCGACCTGAGCCGCAAGGTCACCGTCGACGCCGTCGGCGAGATGCTGGAGCTCAAGAACACCGTCAACACCATGGTCGACCAGCTCTCGGCCTTCGCCGAGGAGGTCACCCGGGTCGCCCGCGAGGTCGGCACCGAAGGCGAGCTGGGCGGCCAGGCGCGCGTGCGCGGCGTGTCGGGCGTCTGGAAGGACCTCACCGACAACGTCAACGTCATGGCGAGCAACCTGACCAGCCAGGTGCGCGGCATCGCCACCGTGGCCACGGCGGTCGCCCAGGGCGACCTGTCCAAGAAGATCACCGCCGACGCGCGCGGCGAGATCCTCGAGCTGAAGACGACCCTGAACACGATGGTCGACCAGCTTTCGCTGTTCGCCGATGAAGTCACCCGGGTTGCCCGTGCGGTCGGCACCGAGGGCCAGCTCGGCGGGCGCGCCGAGGTCAAGGGCGTCTCGGGGGTCTGGAAGGACCTCACCGACAACGTCAACTCCATGGCCAACAACCTCACCTACCAGGTGCGCAACATCGCCCAGGTCACCAAGGCCGTGGCCGGCGGCGACCTGTCCAAGAAGATCGACGTGGACGCCCAGGGCGAGATCCTGGAGCTCAAGTCCACGATCAACACCATGGTCGACCAGCTCTCCTCGGTCGCCTCCGAGGTGAGCCGCGTGGCCCGCGAGGTGGGCTCGGAGGGCCAGCTCGGCGGCCAGGCGCAGGTGCACGGCGTGTCCGGGGTCTGGAAGGACCTCACCGACAACGTCAACTTCATGGCCAACAACCTGACCTCCCAGGTGCGGCAGATCGCCGCCGTCTCCACCGCCGTGGTCCAGGGCAACCTGTCCAAGAAGATCACCGTGGACGCGCAGGGCGAGATCCTGCAGCTCAAGGACACCGTCAACACGATGGTGGACCAGCTTTCGCTGTTCGCCGACGAGGTGACCCGGGTGGCCCGCGAGGTCGGCACCATGGGCCAGCTCGGCGGCCAGGCCCGCGTGCGCGGGGTGTCGGGCGTCTGGAAGGACCTCACCGACAACGTCAACTCCATGGCCACCAACCTGACCTACCAGGTGCGCAACATCGGCGAGGTCACCACGGCGGTCGCCAGGGGCGACCTGTCCAGGAAGATCGACGTGGACGCCCAGGGCGAGATCCTCGTCCTGAAGACGACCATCAACCGCATGGTCGACCAGCTCTCGTCGTTCGCCTCCGAGGTCACCCGCGTGGCCCGCGAGGTGGCCTCGGAGGGCCAGCTCGGCGGCCAGGCCCGCGTCGAGGGCGTCCAGGGCACCTGGAAGCAGCTCACCGAGAGCGTGAACGAGCTGGCCAGCAGCCTCAGCACGCAGGTGCGGGCCATCGCCGAGGTCACCAGCGCGGTCGCCCGCGGCGACCTGACCCGCTCGATCACCGTCGAGGCGCAGGGCGAGCTGGCCGACCTGAAGGACAACATCAACACGATGGTGTCCAACCTGGTCGCCACCACCAAGGCCAACCAGGAGCAAGACTGGCTCAAGAGCAACCTGGCCCGCGTCTCGCGCCTGATGCAGGGTCACCGCGATCTCATGGAGGTCGCCAAGCTCATCATGACCGAGCTCACCCCGCTGGTCTCGGCCCGCTACGGCGCCTTCTACATGGTCGAGAGCCCGGCCGACGACGAGCTCACGCTGATCGCCGGGTACGGCGTGCGACCGGGGCGCAGCGCCCGGCAGAGCTTCAAGTTCGGGCAGGGCATCGTGGGCCAGGCGGCCTCCGAGGGCCGGCCGATCGTGCTGGACGACGTGCCCGCCGCCTACCTCACCATCGAGTCCGGGCTGAGCCGGTCGACGCCCGCGCAGATCGTCGTGCTGCCGGTCCTGTTCGAGAAGCAGGTGCTCGGCGTGCTCGAGCTGGCCTCCTTCAGCCAGTTCGGGGAGGCCCACCTGGCCTTCCTCAACCAGCTCGTCGAGACCATCGGCGTGACGATGAACACCATCATCGCCAACTCCCGCACCGAGGGCCTGCTCACCGAGTCCCAGCGGCTCACCACCGAGCTGCGCGAGCGCTCCGACGAGCTGCAGCGCCAGCAGGAGGAGCTGCGCCGGTCCAACGCCGAGCTGGAGGACAAGGCGGCGCTGCTGGCCAAGCAGAACCGCGCCATCGAGATCCAGAACTTCCAGATCGAGCAGGCCCGCCGCACCCTGGAGGAGCGCGCCGAGCAGCTCGCGGTGTCCTCCCGCTACAAGACCGAGTTCCTCGCGAACATGTCCCACGAGCTGCGCACCCCGCTGAACAGCCTGCTGGTGCTGGCCAAGCTGCTGTCGGAGAACGCCGAGGGCAACCTCACCGCCAAGCAGGTGGAGTTCGCCCGCACCATCCACGGCGCCGGTTCGGCGCTGCTCCAGCTCATCAACGACATCCTGGACCTGTCCAAGGTCGAGGCGGGCCGCATGGACATCCACCCGCAGCAGCTCTCGCTGCCCAAGCTGGTGGAGTACGTCGAGGCGACGTTCGCGCCGCTCGCGCAGGACAAGGGCCTGTCGTTCACCGTCGAGGTCGACCCCGCGGTGCCCGAGAACCTGCACACCGACGAGCAGCGCCTGCAGCAGGTGCTGCGCAACCTGCTGTCCAACGCCGTCAAGTTCACCCCGAAGGGCGAGGTGCGGCTGAACATCAGCCGCGCGGACGACGGCGTGCCGTACATCGACCGCACTCTGCGCGACAACGACGAGATCCTGTCGTTCTCGGTGGTGGACACCGGCATCGGCATCGCGCCGGAGAAGCTCGAAATGATCTTCGAGGCGTTCCGCCAGGCCGACGGCACCACCAGCCGCAAGTACGGCGGCACCGGCCTCGGCCTGTCCATCTGCCGCGAGATCGCCCGCCTGCTCGGCGGCGAGATCCACGCCAGGAGCGAGGCGGGGCACGGCAGCACCTTCACGCTGCACCTTCCCATCCGGTACGCCGGTCCGCTCGACGGCAGCAACGGAGGCGCGGCGATCTCGCCGTCCCAGCACCAGCAGCAGGACCGCTCCGGCATCGACATGGCCTCGGAGCTGCCGCGCATGCCCGAGATCGAGGAGGACACGCGGCTCCCGCAGCTCAACGAGAGCGTCGAGGCCCGCGTCTGGCAGGGCGACGACCCGCTGAACGGCGCCAAGATCCTCATCGTGGACGACGACATCAGGAACGTCTTCGCACTGACGAGCGTGCTCGAACGGCACGGCTCCACCGTCGTGTACGCCGAGAACGGCCGCGAGGGCATCGAGCAGCTCGAACGCAACGAGGACGTCGCCCTGGTGCTGATGGACATCATGATGCCCGAGATGGACGGCTGGGCGACCACCTCCGCCATCCGCCGCATGCCGCAGTTCTCCGACCTGCCGATCATCGCGCTCACCGCCAAGGTGATGCAGGGTGACCGGGAGAAGAGCATCTCCTCGGGCGCGTCCGACTACGTGCCCAAGCCGGTGGACGTCGACCGGCTGCTCGAGCGCCTGCGGGGCTGGCTGACGCGCGGCGGCCGGGTGCCCTCGGGTGACAACAGGGAAGGTCGCGGTTGATGCCGGACAGAGCCAAGATCCTGCTGGTCGACGACCGCGAGGAGAACCTCATCGCGCTCGAGGCCATCCTCAGCTCCCTGGACGTGGTCGCCGTGCGCGCACGCTCGGGTGAGGAGGCGCTGAAGGCCCTGCTCAGCATCGAGTTCGCGCTCATCCTGCTCGACGTGCGCATGCCCGGCATGGACGGCTTCGAGACGGCCGCGCACATCAAACGGCGCGAGCGCACCCGCAACATCCCGATCATCTTCCTGACCGTGGTCGACAGCGCCCCCGACTACGCCTTCCGCGGGTACGCCGCGGGCGCCGTCGACTACCTCACCAAGCCCTTCGACCCGTGGGTGCTGCGGGCCAAGGTGTCGGTGTTCGTCGAGCTGTACAACATGAACCGCCGGCTCACCGAGCAGGCGGCCCTGCTGCGCGAGCGGCTGACCGTCGAGCTGCCCGACGGGGTGGGCGCCGAGGTGCTGCCCGAGCTGTCGCGGCGGCTGTCGGCCGTGGAGGACGAGCTGGCGCGGGTCGAGGAGCAGGTGTCGCAGGCCAACGGCAGTACCTCGCTGGCCGGCCCGGTCAAGGACCTCTCTGAGCGCATCCTGCACCTGCGGGCGGGCTTCGACGCCCTGTCATAGGCCGCGGAGCCGCGGCCGCGGAGCCGGTCGCAGGCCGCGGAGCCATGGCCGCGGAGCCACGGCGCCGCATCGGGACCCCGGCACGGCCCGCCGCGCCGGCCAGGAGCCCGCGCGGCCCTTCTGTTCGCTGGGAGCGTGCCCGGGTCAGCGGCGGGCGCGTTCGAGCGCGTCCCAGAACCCCCGGCGCAGGGCGTGGCGCACCTCGTCGTGGAGCAGGAAGTCGATGGGCAGCGAGGAGCCCTGGAGCAGCCGCGCCTCAAGGTCGGAAGGCATGCGCGGCTTGCGGGCCAGCACGGCCTCCAGCCACAGGGCGGGGGCGTCGCGGGCGACGGACTCGCCGAAGTCGTGGCCCTCCTTGTGCGCGGCCTTCACCGCGTCGGCCAGCGTGGTGGTGCCGGGCGTGCTCTGGACGGGCACCGGAGCGGGCTGGGGGCCGGTGTAGGGGCCGAGCTGGGGCCCCGGGTAGGCCGGGCCGCCGGAGCCGCCGATGCTGTACTGGCCCGGCACGGCCGGGGGCTGCGGCGGGACGGGCGCGGCCATCGGCCCGGTCGGCGGGCCCGAGGACGGCGCGGAGTGGGATGACGGGCGCGACTCGGAGGCGTACCCGGAGTAGGCGGCGGGGAGCGCGGGCTGGGAGGAGCGCTGTGCGCCGGCCTGCGCCGAGGCCGGCCCCTGCGAGCCCGAGGCGTGGGAGCCGCCGCCGTGCGCACCGGTCGAGTGAGCGCCGCCGGCGCGGGGACCGGCGCCCGGTGAGCGCACCGGGAGACCGCTGGAGGTGGTCCCGCCCAGGCCGGCGCCGGACGGGCCCCCCTGGACCGCACCGCCGGACCGGGAGCCGCCGGAGGCGAGGCCGCCCCCGCCGGACGAGAGCTCCCCGGGACGCCCTGAGCCGGACGACGGGCCGGAGTCGACGCCGGCCCGCCCCTGCGACGCACCACCGGAGGCCGGGCCGCCGGAACCGGCGGAGGGGGCGGGTGTCAGGTCGGTGATCGCCGGAAAGCCCATGGTGAGCCCGCCGCCCGCCGACAGGTCGCCGGACGCGGGACTGGAGGGCATCGTGCCGGACGCCGGACCGCTCGAGGTCAGGCCGCCGGACGACAGGCCACCGGACAGGCGCGAGCCCTGGCCGTGGGAGTCACCCGCCTGGCCCGCCGTGGCGCCCTCCCGGCCGAGCGAGCCGGACCCGGCGGAGCTCGCGGAGCTCGGGCCGAGCGTGCCCGCACCGGCGGGCGGCCCCTGGGGTTCGGCGGCGCGCGGGCCCTGCTCGGTGGTGGAGGCGTGGTGGTCGGAGCCGAGCCGCCCCTGCCCGGCCGGTGAGGACGAATAGTCGCCGCCGGACCCCTGCGTGCTCTGGTAGTCCGGAGCGAGGGAGCCGTGCCCGGCGGAGCCGCGATGATGGCCGGACGGGCCCTGCCCGCCGGCGGCGCTCGGGTAGTCGTCGCCGGAACCGTGCCCGCCCGAAGCCAGGTGGTAGTCACCGCGCGCTCCGGACACCGGCGAGGAGCCCTGGTAGTCGCCGCCACGGGACGCCGGCCCCACCGACGAGCGCGGATGGTCGCCACCGGAACCCTGCCCGGACGACAGACCCTGGTAGTCACCGCCGGACCCCTGCCCGGACGACAGACCCTGGTAGTCACCGCCGGACCCCTGCCCGGGCGACAGGGCCCGGTAGTCGCCGCCGGAACCCTGCCCGGCCGGCGAGCCGTGGTAGTCGTCGCCGGAACCCTGCCCGTCCGAAGCCAGGCGGTAGTCTTCGCGGGCCCCCGGCACCGGCGAGGAGGCCTGGTAGTCGCCACGGGACGCAGGCACCTCGGCGCCGGAACCCGGCACGGACGACGAGGGCGGGTAGTCGGCCTCGCGGGCGGCCTGCCCGGGCGGGGGAGGGTAGTCGCGGGAGCCATGCCCGCTGCCGGAGCCGCGCGTGTCCGGCCCCACCAGCGAGGCCAGCGAGGCGCGGCCCGAGGGGGACTGATCGTAGGGAGGGGGCGGGGCCGGGGACGGATCGGCCGCCGGAGGGGCGTGCGAACCGGCGGGAGGGGCGTGCGAGCCCGCGCCGAGCGCGTGGGGCGCCCGGGCCTCGGACGGCGGCCGGCTCTGGTGGTGGGCGCGCGAGCGGCCGTTGCTCACCGGCTGCGGCAGGCGGTGGCCGTTGCCGGAGGTGGCGCCGCCGTCGGCGGGCCCGGCGACGTTGCCGGTGACCAGGTTGACGTAGGGCCGCAGGTGGCCGCCGCCGATCTCGATGAGGTCGTCGCACTCTTGCTGGAGCGTGCGCGACACCGCCCAGCCGCCCTCGGCCGCGATGTGGATCACCGTGACGCGGATGCCGAGGTCCTGGGCGTCGCTGACCACCTGGGCCAGGTCCTCGTCGCCGCTGACCACGACGGCGTCGCAGATGGCGTTGTTGCGGGCGAGGGTCATCAGGTCGCGGTGGACCTGGGCGTCCACGCCCTCCCTGCGGCCGGGCCTGATGCGGGCGAGGCGCAGCTTGAGCCCGGGGAGGTCGGCGAGCGCGTCGTGCTCAGGGGTGCGCCGGCCCTCGACCGTCGCCTCGTACCAGTAACAGCGCAGCAGCGGCAGGTCGGTGCGCTCGCGCGCGAGCGTTGACAGCAGATCCAGCAGGCCGGGATAGTCCCAGGCGACGGCTTCGCGATGGCGGGTCCCATGCACGGCCATCGCGCCGTCCGCCAGCAGATAGCCAGCGTCCACGAACAGCGCGCAGCGATCCACGCGACACCGCCCTTTCTACATGGCCCAGGTCCGGTGGCAGCCGAAGCCCGGCCCTATCTCAGGGTAATGAAGCCACTGATCGTGCGAGGGTGAATCCCGGCGATTCGGCCCGCGCCTGACCATATCGAGGAACGTTCACGCCAGACCGTATCAGTTTGCCTCCTATTACCGACCTGGGGTGATAAACGAGTGGCCCGCCGGTCGAGTCCATTCGGGACTCTCTAGGCTTGCCCCATGAGCGACCGTGAGAATCTGCTGGACGAGATCAAGAAAAAGGGCGTGGTGCACGGCCGGGTCGTGCTCTCCTCCGGGCGCGAGGCCGACTGGTATGTGGATCTTCGGCGTATCACGCTGGACGGGGTCGCCGCCCCGCTCGCTGGCCGGGTGATGCTCGACCTCACCGACGATCTGGAGTACGACGCCGTCGGCGGGCTGACGCTCGGCGCCGACCCGGTGGCGGTGGCCATGCTGCACGCGGCGGCCGCGCGCGGGCGCGCTCTGGACGCCTTCGTCGTCCGCAAGGCGGGCAAGGCGCACGGCTTGCAGCGCCGCGTCGAAGGCCCCGACGTGGCGGGCCGGCGCGTCCTGGCCGTGGAGGACACCTCGACCACCGGCTCCTCGGTGCTCACCGCGGTGGAGGCGCTGCGCGAGGCCGGGGCCGAGATCGCCGGGGTGGCGACCATCGTCGACCGCGGCGCGGCGGCGGCGATCGAGGCGGCCGGGCTGGCCTACCGCACGGCCTACACGCTGACCGATCTCGGTCTGGACTAACAGGTCAGGGCGCCGGGCGGCGCTTGACGGTGAGGGTCTGGCGCTCCCCGGGCTTGCCTGGGGAGCGCGGCTCGCCGTTGACCTCGACGTACACGGTGGAGGCGTCGCCGAGCACCACGTCCAGGGCGGGCTGGAAGTACGCCGCCCGCTGGCCGCTGGACAGGTCGCGGTCTTCGACCACGTCGCCCCCGGTGACCCGGACGAACAGCGGGCAGCTGTCGGCGTGGCACTCGACGAACACGGTGGGCACCTCGGCGCCCGAGGCGGTCCGCGCGGCGGTCGCGACGGGGGACACGGAAGTGGACCCGGAAGTGGACGCGGATGTGGACGCGGACGGGGACGTCGCCGTGGACGGAAGCAGGTCGGCGGCGGGGGCCGCGGTCGTGGCGGCGGCGCCCGTCGGCGCCGGTTCGGCGTCGGAGCTCAGCGAGCCGACGAGGGACAGGACGCCCAGCACGATGAGCCCGAGCAGCACCAGGATCGCCAGGCCCACGAGCAGCAGGCGGGCGAAGCCCAAAGGGTCGGACCTGTGGCGTCCCACATATCGCAGGTTAGCGCTTGTGCGGCCCCCGATGGCCGCTAACCAGGAGTTCTTCGCGCACCGGCATGGCCGCCGGTGACCGCGCGCGGCGGCGCCGCGGCCGGACGTCCTTGGTCACCGGCCCGGTGACCAAGTGCGTCTAGAACGGCGGAGCAGCGTCGCGGTGGTGGCGTCCGCGGGGCTCGGTGACCGGGCCGGCGATCGGGTCGGTCACCGTCTTTGGCTCTCTGCGGCTCTTGATGATCTCGCGAATGATCGGGATCACCGACAGGAGGATGATCACCGCGGCGCCGGGCAGGATGTAGTGATCGACGTTCGGGATGGCATTGCCCGCGAAGTAGCCGATGAGCAGCATCGACTCGGTCCACAGGACGCCGCCCACGACGTTCCACAGGAAGAACCGGGGAGCGGGCATGCCGAGCATGCCGGCCACCGGGTTGAGGAACGTGCGGACGATCGGGATGAACCTGGCCAGCACCACGGCCTTCGACGGGCCGAACTTCTGGAAGTAGTGCTCGGCCTTCTCGACGTACTCGCGTTTGAACAGGCGTGAGTCGGGCCGGGAGAACAGCCGCGGGCCGGTCTTGCCGCCGATGTAGTGGCCGAGCTGCGCCCCCGCGACCGCGCACAGCGGCGCGCAGACCAGCAGGACCGGCAGCGGGAACGGCGCGGCAAGGCCGACCGAGGAGGCGACCGCCGCGGACGCCCCCATGCCGGCGACCACGAGCAGCGAGTCACCGGGCAGGAAGAACCCGATGAGCAGGCCCGTCTCGGCGAAGATGATCGCCAGGATGCCGATGAGCCCGAAGGTGACGATCCACCACTGGGCGTCGAGAAGATTTGTGAGGTCCATCACCGACGAGGGTACCGCTGGCAGGCGGCTCCGGGGTGCGAGAGGGTAGTACCTGAGGGCGAAGACCACGATGTCGGGGCGGCCCGCACCGGGCCGGTACACCCGACCGGCAGGTGAACGGAAGGGAACGCCGGGCCCAAACAGGAGCCGGGCTCCTCCTTCCTGGAACGCCGCCGCTTCGGAATACTTGCCCAAGGGTGCGTTGAGCCCTCCACCAGCCTGTTCGTTCCTCCTAGGGAGATGACTTCCGATGCCTATCGCGACCCCAGAGGTCTACGCCGAGATGCTCGACCGGGCCAAGGCCAATGGTTTCGCATATCCGGCGATCAACGTGACCTCCTCGCAGACGTTGAACGCCGCGCTGCGCGGTTTCGCCGAGGCCGAGAGCGACGGCATCATCCAGGTGTCGACCGGCGGCGCCGAGTACCTTTCGGGCTCGACGGTGAAGGACATGGTGACCGGGTCGGTCGCGCTGGCCGAGTACGCCCGCGTGGTGGCCGAGAAGTACCCGGTGACCGTGGCCCTGCACACCGACCACTGCCAGAAGGAGAAGCTCGACAACTTCGTCCGGCCGCTCATCGAGATCTCGCTCGAGCGCATCGCCCAGGGCAAGGACCCGCTGTTCCAGTCGCACATGTGGGACGGCTCGGCCTGCCCGCTGGACGAGAACCTCCAGATCGCCCGTGAACTGCTCGAGAAGGCCAGCGCGGCGAACATCGTCCTGGAGGCCGAGATCGGTGTCGTCGGCGGCGAGGAGGACGGCGTCGTCGGCGAGATGAACGAGAAGCTCTACAGCACGCCCGAGGACGCCCTGGCCACCGCCGAGGCGCTCGGCCTGGGCGACCGCGGCCGCTACATGCTGGCCGCCACGTTCGGCAACGTGCACGGCGTCTACAAGCCGGGCCACGTCAAGCTGCGCCCGAGCGTGCTGAAGGACATCCAGGACGCCGTCGGCGCCAAGTACGGCGTCGAGAAGCCGTTCCACCTGGTCTTCCACGGCGGCTCCGGCTCCTCGCTGGAGGAGATCCGCGAGGCGATCTCCTACGGCGTGGTGAAGATGAACATCGACACCGACACCCAGTACGCCTTCACCCGCCCGGTCGCCGACCACATGTTCCGGAAGTACGACGGCGTGCTGAAGGTCGACGGCGACGTGGGCAGCAAGAAGGAGTACGACCCCCGTTCCTGGGGCAAGTCGGCCGAGGGCGGCATGGCGGCGCGCGTGAGGGAGGCGTGCGAGCACCTGCTCTCCGCCGGCACGCGCCTGTCCTGACCCAGTGGCGATCTTCCAGTAGAAGACCGCCCTGACACGCAGGGAACGGGCAGGTCGCATGACCTGCCCGTTCCATGTGAATTTCCTGAGAGAAAGCGTAAAAAGAGATGACTATGCGGCTGATGTAACGATTAAGTGGTTAGCATGAGCTAAATGTTCATCTCCTCCCGAGCGCACCCATATGTGTGCGGTGCCATCGGAAAGTGGGATGCACGCGTGGTGGACCGGCTGCTGTCGGCCTCACCGCGAGGGCTCGACGAAGTGCACCGTTCCCCGCTCGCCGTCCTGTGGTCGACCGGCGAGCCCGAGAACTGGTCGTCCGGTCCCCGTTCGGGATTCCTGTGGTGGTCCCGGGCCGGCGGGCTGCCGCAGCCGCACTCCTGGCAGGACGCCGCCGAGCGCCGCATGGCCGCCGGGCTGGTCGTCGACCGGCGGGACGCCGTCCTGCACACCGACGCCCTCGGCCTCAACGAGCTGCTCGTCCGTCCCCTCGGGGACGCCCTCTACTTCTCCGCCCGCCTCGACCCGCTCGTCCGGCTGGACGACGCCCCGCTCCACATGGACTGGTCGGCCTGGGCGAACCTGCTGGTGATGTTGACGCCGCTCGCGGAGGAGACGCCGTTCCGCGAGATCAGGCGCCTGGCCCCGGCGACCGCCTGGCGGGCCGGCCTCGCAGCGGGCGGGCCGCGCGCCGAGAGCTTCGAGCCGGCGTGGCTGTCGGCCGGCCCGGGCAAGCCGCCGGCGCCCGAGGACATGGTGGACCTGATCGCGGCGCGCATCCCGCACCGCGCGGGCCCGGTGGCGATCGGGCTGAGCGGCGGCTGGGACTCGCGGCTGCTGGCCTCGCTCGCCGCCCGCCGGCCCGGCGCGCGGCTCGAGGCGTGGACGACCAGCACCGACGACGGCCTGGATCTGGACATCTCCCACGCCCGCGCCGTGGCCGCGGCGCTCGGCCTGCCGCACCACGTGGTGGTCCCGGGGCCGGAGGCGTGGCTGGAGGAGCACCGGGTGGTGTGGCGGCGCACGGAGTACCAGACCATGCACCACGGCTGGGCGATGCCGTACGCGCGGGCCGTGCACGGGCTGCGGGCGCCGCTGATCGACGGCTGCCTCGGCGACGGCCTGCTGAGAAGGGGCGGCCCCGCGCCCGGCGAGGACGCCGCGGGCGCCGCGGGCGCCGGCGCGGGCGAGCGGGCGCGCGCCGCGATCTGGCGGTCCCTGTCCGGGCACTTCCCCCGGCACCCGGAGCTCTGGGCGCCGGGGGTGGGCGACGCCCTGGCCGACCTGAGCCTGACGGCGTTCCACCGGGTGACGCGCCCGGTGGAGGGGCATCACGCCATGCCGGTGCTGGCCCGGCTGCTGACCCGCTACCGGGGGATCTACTCCTCGCCGACCCGGCTGCTCGGGCCGGAGGCGGAGGTGTGGCTGCCGTTCGCCGGGCCGGACGTGGTCACCGCGGCCCTCGGCGTCCCGATGTCCGCGCGCGAGGACCACGCGTATTACCGGGCGATGCTCGGGTACGGGGCACCGGATGTGGCCGCGCTCCCCTCCACCAACGACCCCGGCGACCGGCCCGCGCCCGGACCCCGGCGCGCGACCACCCCCGCCGCGCTCGCCGCGCTCGCCGCGGACATCGCGGCGAGCGAGGAGGCGCGCACGCTCCTCGGCCCGCGATTACTCGCGACCCTGCACGACCCCGAGGCACGCGCGCGACAGGCGCGCTGGTCGGGACCGCTCTACGTCCTTCAGTGGGCGAGCATGCTCGCTCGCTGGCGCGGTGAGTACGGCTCCCGCGTCTCCTGGGAGCCCTTTACCTGACACTGCATACTCTGGGATCCCCTGCCTGAAACATCCAGAAAGGGAACATATGCGGACATTATCCCCACGCCTCCTGCTGATCATCAGCGGCGCCCTCGCGGCCGCCGTCGTGATCACGCTGGTGCTGCTGTCCGCTACGGGGGCCGTTCCCCCGATCACCGCGGTGGAACTGGCCCTGTCCGTCCTGACCCTGGCCGCGGCCGCCGTGATCGTCCTCGGCGCGCGCAGGACCGACGGCAAGGCGCTGCGCATCGACGCGCGGACCAAGCGCCAGGAGGCCGCCCTCGCCCGTACAGAGCAGAGCGTCACGCGCCTGACGACCGCGCTCGACGGGCTCGCCGGCCGCCTGGAGGACGCCGCCCGGGAGCAGTCCCGCACCGTGCTGGCGGCCCTCGGCGAGGACCGCGTGGAGCTCACCGCGCAGACCGGACGGCTCGACCGGCTCGCCGGCACGGCGTCCCGCATCGAGACCACGCTGCGCCAGGGCGCCGGCGACCTTGAGGACCTGCGCAAGCTCCGGCACGACCACGAACAGCTCACCGCGCTCACCAGCACCGCCGTCCGCGATCTCGGCGACCGGCTGGAGGCGCTCGCCGGAGCGGTGCGGGAGGGGCACGCGCACCTGGCCCGCTCGGCCCGCCACGACTACGCGCAGCTCGAAGCGCTCATCGACGTGCGGGCGCTGCTGGAGCCGCGCGCGCCGCTCCCCCGGCTGCGCGGCTGGGCGGCCTCGCCCGACGTCCTGCGCCTGCTCGTGGAGCGCGTCGCGGCGGACCACACCAAGCTCATCGTGGAGTGCGGCAGCGGTGCCTCCAGCGTCTGGCTCGGATACGCCGTCCAGCGGTTCGGCGCGGGACGCGTCGTCGCCCTGGAGCACGACGAGCGCTTCGCCGAGGCGTCCAGGGATCTGGTCGCCGCCCACGGCCTGCAGGACGTCGTAGAGGTGCGCCACGCCCCGCTCACCACCTGGACCGCCCCGCGGACCGACTCAGGCGAGGCCGGCGCCTCCGGCGGCGAGAGCTGGCCCTGGTACGACACCGGCGCCGTGGAGGACCTGCACGGCGTCGGCCTGGTGTTCGTGGACGGCCCTCCGGGGGCCACCGCCCCGCTGGCGCGCTACCCCGCGCTGCCGGTGCTGCTGCCGCGCTGCGCGGCGGACGCCTGGTTCGTGGTGGACGACACCGTCCGCCCCGACGAGCGCGAGGTCGCCGACCGCTGGCTCAGAGAGCACCCGGAGCTGACCGGCTCCGCCTACCCGGCCGAGAAGGGCGCCATGATCCTCAGGCGGACCCCCCGATGAACCCCCCGCACCGTCGCGGCCGCCGTGATCCCCATGCGGACCATCCCATGAACCTCTCCCGCCCTCGCGGCCGCCGTGATCCTCAGACGGACCGTCCCATGAACCTCCCCCGCCGTCGCGGCCGCCGTGATCATCACGCGGACCGCCTGACAAGCCTCCCGCGCCGTCCCGGTCGCCCTGGAGGCCCGGCATGACCACCGAGCTCACACCGTCCGGGATGTCCGCCGACCTGACCCGGGGAGGCGGCAAGGTCGCCGTGGCCGTCGCCGGGGTGGAGACCTCCGACCTGGATGGCCTGCTCCCGGGCGTGGCCTTCGAGGCGGCGGACGTGGACAGCATGGGACCGGAGCCGTGGGCCACCGCCGAGCCCTCCGCCGTGCTGGTCGTCGCGCGCACCCCCACCGACCTGCGCCGGGCGGTGACCCTGAGCGGGGAACTGCCCGCGGCGCCCATGATCGGCGTGATCGTCGTGGAGTCGCCGCCCTGGTGCGACGCCCCCGGCGTGCCGCTGTCGCCCGGGCTCGGGCGCCGCTTCCTGCGGGACGTCGGCGTCTCCCGGTACGGCAGCACCGGCTGGCGGGTGAAGGCGCGCTTCTCCGAGCCGCGACCGGCCGGAGAGGTCGCCGCCGCCGTGGCCAGGAGCTTCGGCGGCCACCACCTGAGCGGGTACCCGCTGCCCATGGCCGGGCTGGCCGGTCCGGGCCTGGCCGACTGGCGGCCGGGCGACCCGAACGTGACCGTCGCCGACGAGCGGGGGCCGGCGCCCGAGCGATCGGGCGTGTCCACCGCCGACCTGGCCATCCGGGCCGTCCCGCCCGCGCCGGAGTGGATCGACGAGCGGGTGCCCGCCGTCGACCGCCCGCCCGCCCTCACCTGGGAACGCCTCGGCTCGCCCGGCGGGTACCAGGTCCTGTCCGGCGAGCGGTTCGCCCCCGAGGCCGTGCCGCCCGTGGACGAGCGCTCGGTCAACCCGCAGGGCTTCCTCAAGCGGCCCGCGCTCGGCGTCGCCGACCTCCTCCAGCACGACGGGGCCTGGGAGGTCCGGCTCGCGGACCGGACGCTCGCCCGCCTGCCCGCCTCCGGCGGCGTGACCGACGCCGACGTCGGCCGGCTGCGCCGCCTGCGCGGCGTCCGCGTCGCCTGGCGGCCCGCCCACACCGGCCCGATCGCCGCGGCCCGCGCCGTGGCCGGGCTCGCCGCCGCCGGCGTCCCCCTGCTGTCCGGCCCGCTTCCGGAGTGGGCCGCACTGGCCCTCGGCCACGACCTGGCCGCCGACCTGACCGCCGCGACCGAGCGGGACCTGGACGACGACCTGCGCCGCGAGGAGCACAGCGTCCGGCTGCGCCGCACGGCCCTCACCCGGCACGGGACCATGGCGCGGTGGCGCGAGCTCGCCGCCCGCGCGGGCATCGCCGTGCCCGCCCCCGCGACCATCTCGGTCGTCATGTGCACCCGGCGGGCCGGCCTGGTGCCGTTCGCCCTGGACCAGGTCAGGCGGCAGCGCGGAGTGGACCTGGAGGTCATCCTCACCCTGCACGGCGTGCCCGCCGCCACCCCGGAGGTCGCGCGGGCCGTCGCGGCGTTCGACCGGCCGATCACGGTCGTCGAGGCGGACGCAGCCGTCCCGTTCGGCGCCGTGCTCAACCAGGCCGCCGGCCACGCGAGCGGCTCGTTCCTCAGCAAGTGGGACGACGACGACTGGTACGGGCCGGACCACCTGGCCGACATGATGCTCGCCCAGTCCTACTCGGGCGCCGAGCTGGTGGGGGCCGCCTCGGAGTTCTTCTACCTGCAGCAGATCGACGTCACCATCCGGCGCGACTGGACCAGCGAGACGATGTCCAACCACGTGGCGGGCGGCACCTTCGTCATCGCCCGCTCGGCCTTCGAGGCGCTCGGCGGCTTCCGCCCGGTGCCGCGCTCGGTGGACGTCCAGTTCTTCCAGGACCTGCTGCGCGCCGGCGGGGCCATCTACCGGACGCACGGCCTGGGGTTCGTCGCCCGCAGGGCGGCGCGCGGCAGGCACACCTGGCAGGAGCCGATCGGCTACTTCCTGGCCAGGGCCAAGGACCAGTGGCGGGGATTCAGGCCGAGCCGACTGATGGAGTGGGAGCAGTGACGCAGCAGCCGACCGGGCCCGAGCGAACGACCCAGCCGCGGATCCGGCACAACGACTACGGGGTGCTCACGCCGCCCGAGCCCGGAGCCTGGACGCCCCGGCTGTCGGTCAGCGTGGTGATCGCCGCCTACGGCCACCAGGACAAGCTCGACCTCACCCTCGCCGCCCTCGCGGCGCAGAGCTACCCCCGGCACCTGCTGGAGGTCGTGGTCGTCGACGACGGGACGACGCCCGCGCTGCGCCTGCCCGAGATCACGCCCGAGAACACCCGGCTGATCACCACGCGGCCGGGGGCCCGCGGGCGCTCCGACGCCCGCAACGCCGGGCTGGCCGTCGCCGACGGTGACGTCGTCCACTGGCTGGACGCCGACATGGTCACCTTCCCCGACGAGGTGGAGGCGCACATGCGCTGGCACCACCTCGCCGACTACCTCGTGGTCATGGGATACGTGCGGTACGTCGACCACCGGCCGGGCGGCCCGGCCCCCGCCGAGGTGCGCGCGGCGGTGGAGGCCGGAGCCACCGAGCTGCTCTTCGACGAGTCCGCGAGCGAGGCGCACTCCTGGATCGTGGACCTGGCCGAGCGGACCGACGGGCTGCGCACCGCGGGCGACACCGCCTACCGCGTCCACGTGACCAACGCGGCCTCGGTCAACGCCCGGCTGCTGCGCGAGGCCGGTCCGCTGGACACCGGGCTGGTCCTCGGCGAGGACACCGAGCTCGGCTACCGGCTCGCCCAGGCCGGCGCCGCGTTCGTCCTGGCGCCCGAGGCCCGCAGCCGCCACCTCGGCAAGTCGATGATGATGCGCGACGGGGAGCAGGTCAGGCGGTACAACCAGGTCTTCGTGCCCGACCACATCCCCCTCATGCGGTGGCTGCGCACCCACCCCCGCCGCCAGTGGCTGGTGCCCTACGTCGACGTCGTCGTCCAGACCGAGGGCGCGACCTACGACGAGCTGCGGGCCACCGTGGACGGCTTCCTCGCGAGCACGCTGAACGACATCCGGATCACCCTGATCGGGCCGTGGGACTCGGTGCGGGAGGACCGCCGCAACCCGCTGGACAGCCCGGCGCTGGACCTGGTGATGGTGCGCGGGCTGTACCGCGGCGAGCCGCGCGTGCGGTTCGCCGGGCAGGTGCCGGCCACGGCCGCTCCCGTGCCGTACCGCATGTTCTGCCCCGCCGGGTGGGTCCCCGGCCCCGAGACGCTCCGGCGGCTCGTGGCGCAGGCCGCCGAACGCGGGGACGGGCTGGTCAGCGTGGCCCTCGACGAGGAGGACGAGGTGATCACCGCCCGGCTGGAGCACACCGGCGCGTTCGCCAGGGCCGCCCTGGTGCGCGGCGAGGGCGAGCCGCTGGACGCCGCGGTGCACGAGGTGTACGGCACGCGGTGGGTGGACGGCAGGACGCTGGGCTTCCTGCCGGCGGCCGAGGCCGAGCCGCCCAAGCGCGGCAAGGCCGAGGACCCCGCGCTGACCCGGGAGATCGCGCGACTGCGCGCCGAGAACGCCCGCCTCTCCGACCGGCTCGCGGCCGCCACCAGGGACGGCGCCCCGGCCGACGCCGACGCCGGCGACGCCGTCTCCCGCGAGGGCAGGCGGTTGACGGTCTGGCCGCGAAGGGCGGCGGCCCGCGGATGACGTCCCCGGATGTGCGGGCGCACCACGTGACCTGACGTGCGGGCGCACCACTGACCCGACGTGCGGGCGGACCGAGCATGACCGCACAGGCCCGGCGCAGGTATAAGACTGTGCTCATGGAAACGCACGAGAACCTCATCGCCGGGCCGCCGCCGACCCACCTTCCGGACACCCCGGAAGCCAGGCAGGCGCTGGAAGCCGGCGCCAAGGCCAGTGACATCGCCGCGCGCTTCCCCGCCTACTCGGCGGCATGGGCGGCGCTGGCCGACGAGTCCTTCGCCGCCGGGCACGCGGTGACCTCCTACGCCTTCGCCCGCACCGGCTACCACCGCGGCCTGGACCAACTGCGCAGGGCGGGATGGAAGGGGCACGGCCCCATCCCCTGGGACCACGAACCCAACCAGGGGTTCCTGCGCTGCCTGCACGCGCTCGCCCGCGCCGCCCAGGCGATCGGCGAGAAGGACGAAGCCGAGCGGTGCGCCCAGTTCCTCCGCGACAGCAGTCCGGCGGCGGTGGAAGCGTTGAACCACCCGTAAGTCGCGCTTGGGCGGCATCAGCATGCTCGGGTAGTCTCTCAACGCAAGAGCCCCTGTCGCGCTTGCGCCAGGGGTTTCGTTTTTGTGCGCGGGAGTTAACCATGCCGGCTGTCGTTCTCGTGGGCGCCCAGTGGGGCGATGAGGGCAAAGGTAAGGCCACCGACCTGCTGGGCGGGGAGGTGGACTACGTCGTCCGCTACCAGGGCGGGAACAACGCCGGCCACACCGTGGTCATCGGCGACCAGAAGTACGCGCTGCACCTGCTGCCCACCGGAGTGCTGTCTCCGGAGGTGGTCCCGGTGATCGGCAACGGCGTCGTGATCGACCCCGGCGTGCTGCTGGCGGAGATCGACGGGCTGAAGGAACGCGGCATCTCCTGCGACCGGCTGCTCATCTCGGCCAGCGCGCACCTGATCATGCCCCACCACAAGGCGCTGGACAAGGTCACCGAGCGCTACCTCGGCAAGGCCCGCATCGGCACCACCGGCCGCGGCATCGGCCCGGCCTACGGCGACAAGATCGCGCGGATGGGCGTGCGCGTGCAGGACCTGCTCGACCCGGGCATCCTCGGCAAGAAGATCGAGGTCGCCCTGAACGAGAAGAACCAGGTGCTGACCAAGGTCTACAACCGCAGGGGCATCGAGCCGGCGCGGGTGCTGGAGGAGTACCTCGGCTACGCCGAACGGCTCAAGCCGCACATCGCCGACACCTCGCTGATCCTCAACAAGGCGCTCGACGAGGACAAGGTCGTCCTGCTCGAAGGCGGCCAGGGCAACCTGCTCGACATCGACCACGGCACCTACCCGTTCGTCACCTCCTCCTCGCCGACCTCCGGCGGCGCGTGCATCGGCTCGGGCATCCCGCCGACCCGGCTGACCCGCGTGATCGGCATCCTCAAGGCCTACACCACGCGCGTCGGCTCCGGCCCGTTCCCGACCGAGCTGACCGACGACATGGGCGACTGGCTGCGCACGACCGGCGGCGAGTACGGCGTCACCACCGGCCGCGACCGCCGCTGCGGCTGGTTCGACGCGATCATCGCCCGGTACGCCACCCGCATCAACGGCGTCACCGACTTCTTCCTCACCAAGCTGGACGTGCTGTCCGGCCTCGAGCGCATCCCGGTGTGCGTCGCCTACGAGGTGGACGGCGTGCGCCACGACGAGATCCCGATGACCCAGACCGACTTCCACCACGCCACGCCGGTCTACGAGGAGCTGCCCGGCTGGCAGGAGGACATCACCGAGGCCAAGACCTTCGAGGACCTGCCGAAGAACGCGCAGAACTACGTCAGGACCCTGGAGGAGCTGAGCGGCGCGCCCATCTCCGCCATCGGCGTCGGCCCGGGCCGCACGCAGACCCTCTCGATCCGTCCCCTGGTCTGAGGCTCGCCGGGGCCGCGCACGGCCCCGCCTGAGGAAGGCCGGAGAGGGTGGACGATAGGGTGCGCCATTGTGCAGGTTGAAATACACGGCCACCGGGGGGCACGGGGCCTGCGCCCGGAGAACACCCTCCCCGGCATGGCCTTCACGCTGGGGGTGGGCGTCCACGCCATCGAGTTCGACGTCGCGCTGAGCGCCGACCGCCGGCTCGTCCTCACCCATGATCTGACCGTGTCGCCGGTGACCAGCACGGACACCGGCCCGGCCATCCCCGGGGACCCCGCCTTCCCCTACGTCGGCAAGCCGATCCGCTCGCTGTCCCAGCAGCAGCTGCGCACGCTGGACGTGGGGGTGCGGCACCCGAAGTCCCCCTCCGACCGGTTCGCGCGCACGCAGGTCCCGGTCCCGGGCACCCGCATGCCCACCCTCGGGGCCGTCCTCGCCCTGGTGGACGCCTACGGCGGCGACGGCGTGCGGCTGAACGTCGAGCTGAAGTCCGACCCCACCCGGCCCGACCTGTCCGGCGACCCGGCCGAGCTGACCGAGCTGGTCGTCGCCGAGCTCGACCGGCACGGCCGGCTGGGCGGCGCGGCGATCCTCAGCTTCGACTGGCGCGTGCTGCGCGCGGCCGAGAGCCTGATCGCCGAACGCTACGCCCTGGTCGAGAAGGCGACGCTGACGCCCGCGTGGCTCGGGCTCGACCACGTCGCCGACTTCGGCGGGGACATCGCGGCGGCGGCCCGCTCCATCGGCGCCACCACCCTGTCCCCCGACCGCGTGCTGGTCGACGAGCGGCTGATGGCCCGGGCCGCGGCGGCCGGGCTGCCCGTCGCCGTCTGGACGGTCAACGACCCCGAGGAGGCCGGGCGCATGATCGACCTCGGCGTGGCGGGGATCGTCACCGACTACCCCGACCGGATGCGCGAGCTGTGGAGCTCGCGCGGCCTGCCTCTCCCCGCCCCCGCCGCCGCCCTGCGTCCCACCCCCGCCTGACCGCGCCGGCGCCATTCGTCCGGGTTCGGCGGAGATCCGGGCGGGCTTTTCCGCGCGTCCCAACATCAACTGCAGTGCTCGCGGGAGTAGGGTGCGAGAAACTGAAGCGACAGGGCGCCGGAGGCCGAGGGCACGCCCCCGGCGGCCGCACGGCCGGACCCACGGGAGGTCAGCGATGCAGGCGGAGATGTCGGCGTGGGCCGTCGAGCGGTTCGGCGAGCGCGCCGCCTCGGTGCGCGGACGGCTGGCCGCGTCCCTTCTCGAGGCGGCTACCAACGCCCAGGACGCCCAGAAGTCCTCCAGAAGCGACAAACGGTACGCCTATGGGTCCACGCTGATGGCCCGCCGCTACGAGGCGCTCGTCGACGCCTTCCGGCACGAGCCGGGGTTCCAGGTCGTCCGGCCGCACGGCTCGCCGCACCACCTGGTCGTGCTCGACGGCAACCTGCTGCTGCCGTTCCGCTACGCCGACGACGACACCACGCCGATCAGCGAGGCACGGGTCGGCGACGGCCGGGTGTCCGCGCTGGTGCGTGAGCTGTTCACCCGGTTCGGCCCGAAGACCCGCTTCGAGCAGGAGGTCCTCGACCTCGGCATGGACGACGACGGCGAGGCGGCCGGGCTGCGCGAACTGGCCGCCGCGCGTCCCCTGCTCGCCCAGCTCCCCGCCGACACCCGGCTGATCCCGGTCGCGTACGCGGCGAACGCGCAGGCCAGCCTGCTGAAGCTCTACTGGGGCGAGGCCGAGCTGATCGACGACATGGGCCGCGTCCACTGGGTCCACTGCGAGCAGATCCCGCTGCTCACCGCGCTGCCGTGGGTCGTCCAGGGCGTCCCGGCCGCCGAGCCCGGCGCGGCGCCGCGCTTCGACCAGGGCGCCGAGCCCGGCCTCCCCCTCACCAGCCGGCCCGGGGCCGACGGCGCCCCGTTCCCGGCGGACGGCGAGCTCGGCGTCGAGCCCCCGCCCACGGGCACCACAGGGCGACCCTGACCACGCGGACCCGACCCGCGACCAGACCGCAGACCTGCCCGGCGACCACACAGCACGCCCGGCCACGACCACGACGCGGACCCGACCGCGACCACCGCACGCCCGACCACACCGAACGCCCGACCACGACGACGAACCGGCGAACCGACGACCGTGAGAACGACGATCAACGACCGTGAAGGCGGCCGGGGCAGGCGCCCCGCCAGACGGCTCGGCGCCCCCGGCGGCGAACCGAGCCCGCAGGCCGTGGCCGACGCCTTCGACCAGGCCCGGCTCACCCAGGCGCGCCGGCTCGCCGCGATGACCAAGAAGGACCTCGCCGAGCGCGTCGGCGTGACCCCCGCGGCGATCGGCCAGTACGAGACCGGCACGACCCACCCGCGGCCCGACCTCATCCCCCGCCTCGCCGACGCCCTCGACGTCCCGCCGGCCTTCTTCCTGTCAGGACGGCCGCACGGCAAGCTCGACGGCTCCATGGCGCACTTCCGCAGCCTGCGCTCCACCCGCGTGCACCAGCGGGCCAAGGCCGTCGCGTTCGTCGAGCAGGTGTGGGAGCTCACCCACGCGCTGGAGAAGCGCGTCCAGCTCCCCCCCGTCGACCTGCCCGGCTTCTCCGGCGGCGAGGTCCACGCGGGCGCCGAGCCACCCCGCGACCCGGCCGCCACCGCCCGGGCCCTGCGCGGCCACTGGGCGCTCGGCACCGGGCCGATCGCCCACCTCGTCCGCCACATGGAGGCCCACGGCATCGTCGTGGTACTGCCGCCGCCCGACGAGGACGCCACCACGGTGGACGCCTTCTCCACCTCCCACCTGCCGCGCCCGATCGTCGTGCTGACCGCCAACCGGTTCGACGACATCCACCGCTACCGCTTCACCGCCGCCCACGAACTCGGCCACCTCGTGCTGCACGGCGACACGGCCGCAGGCGACCTGCAGCAGGAACGCGAGGCCGACGCCTTCGCCGCCGAGTTCCTCACCCCCCGCGACAGCATCCTCCCCGAGCTTCCCCGGCGCCTCGACCTGCGCAAACTGGCCGAGCTCAAGAACACCTGGGGGGTCTCGGTCGACTCGCTGCTGTACCGCTGCCGCGAGGTCGGCCTGCTGTCGGACTCCTCGACCGGCCGCGCCTACCAGCGCCTGGCCGTCCTGCGCGACCAGCCCGGCTTCGCCAACGAGGCCATCACCGGCTTCCCCGGGGAGCACCCCGTGCTGCTGCGCCAGGCGTTCGACCTGGCCTCCGCCGAGACCGGCCTCACCATGCCCGCACTGGCCGCCCAGCTGGCCTGGCACCTCCCCCGCGTCCGCCAGCTCCTCGGCATCCACGACCACCGCCCCCGCCTCCACCTCGTCCCCTGAGCGGTACGGACAAAGGTCTTCGCTTACACGCCCTGGGGGACGCTCCAGCTCAGTTAAGAGGTCTTCGCCTCCGCGCCCCAAGGGGCGCTACGGCTCAGGAAGTATCTTTTGGGGGGATCCGCCCCCGATCGAGGGCTCCGCCCTCGAGCTCCCGCCAGGAACCTTCATGCCGCCAGTTGCGCGCGTACTTGTTCGCGGAATTCACGCACGCCAACATGGTCGCCGGGCCGGCACCGTCTGACTCGGCTGAGGGGTGCGGCTTGAGCGCACGAAGCGCGGCTTGGCCTTCCGAAGCTCGGATGCCGGCAGCAGCCTCAGGCAGGCACTGGGCGAGCCACTGTGGACCTTCGACAATGGCGATCGTCACAGCGCCAGAAGCAGATCCCAGGGCATCGGCACAACTGTCAACGCTCAACGAGCGCTCGACGCGGGTGGGCTTAAGCCACAGGCGGTGTCAAGCCGTTGGCGGGCGCCGGGCCAGAAGTGCGGGGACGCCGCTGTAGCGGCGGACCAGTCCCGCGAGGCCGTGGTCAATGTATCCAAGGACCTCCACGATCGTCTCGTAGTCGGCGTGCAGGTGGCGGTGGTGGATCGGACAGTGGTGGGCAATCTTGTTCCGCAGCACGCGCAGGTAGTCCAGTTTCTGGTGCAGGTCCCTGCGCCGTCCGCGGTGGTGGGGGAATGCCCGATGCAGGGCGGTGCGCCAAAGACGCTGGTCGTAGCGATTGCCACTGCCCAGCAGGCCGACCCAGAACCCGAACGGCAGCTCATTGACGATCTCCTGCGGGGTGGCTGGGATGGACTGCCGGCGCAGCTGGCCACGCGCATCAGCGATTTTTTGCCGAGCACCGAAGTGCAGATCGGCGCCCGGGGCGTCCCACCAGTCAGCCTGCCCGAACAGCCGGCGCAGCTGCTGGTCGATGACGCTCCGCAGCGCGAGCTCCAAATGCTGCAGCGGCCCGTACAGCCCGCTAGCGATCTCGGTGTTCCAGCAGAACAATCGCAGCGCCGCCACGGTGTCGCCGCCGCACACCGCGACGTACTCACCGAGACGCGCCTGTGAGAGTACTCCGCGCAACCGCAGGGCCTCGGCGTGATCCACCTGACGTCGAACCTTTCAGATGTCGATGTGCTAACGTCGACCGCATAAGCCCCGGATCTGCCTCTGCATCGCACGCAGCCGGGGCACAGCCATTTTCAATGGCCCCGATCTCACCACGAAGTCGGTACTGATGCAGGCAGTTCGACTCCCAAGACACCACCGCGCCGCACTGACCGGCGGAGGTGCGAGCCGTGATCAGCTCCGGACGACCGGCCTGGAGTCCTGCCTCGCCCATGCTTCACCCCCTGATCCTTCCCGTCATCGCACGCCAATGACCAAGTGTGACGCAACGAACACAACAGGTGATGAGACGAAGGCGGAACGACCTGCGAACGACCGATCGGCGTGAGGCGAGCGTGTCCCGGCGGAACGCCGCACCGGCCGCCCTTCATCCATCCCTCGCGACGAGGTTTTCTGCTGCTCCCGGACCACGTACGAACGGAGCGCACTATGCGACCAGGTGACGATGTCGTTCCAGAGTTGCACCTCGCCGCGAGGTATGCGGCGCACGCAACCAGCGGCGAGCACGGCGCGGCGCGCATCCGGCTCGTCGAAGTCCTCCCGCCCGGCGCGGCGGGGCGCCGCGCCAGAGCCGTGCTGCGTCATCTGCTCGAAGAGGCGGGAGCGGCACCGGAGGCGGTCGCCGTGGAGAACTGCACAGAATCCTCGCGCACGGGACATGGATGTTCGGCGACGCCTACACGTTGACGGTCAGCGATCGGGACCTGGACATGGTGCTGGCACGCCATCTCAAGGAGATGGGTCGTGGGCCGGAGGACGGCAGGAACCTGGATTTCCTGCTGGGGAGGGCTCATCGGGGAAGTTCGGGGTGAGAGCACCTTGTCGTCGAGCTCAAGGCTCCTGGGGTCAAGAGCGGGCAGCGTGAAGTAGCGCAGATCAAGAGCTACGCTCAGGCAGTGGCCGGTGACCCGCAGTGCCGTGACGCTCAAGTCTCCTGTGACTTCTGGGTGGTCTCCACGGAGATGGACGACGTCGTGCGACGGGACGCCGCAGCGCCCAACCGCCCGCCCAGCTGTATCGCCGAGCGGGAAGGCGGCGTCCGCATATGGGCGCGCACCTGGAGCGAGATCATTGACGATTGCGAGAAACGCCTCCACTTCTACCGCGAACGGCTGAACCACGACTCAACAGCAGCCACATCGCGGCGCAGATGAGATCGCCCGCCAGCAGTGCCGTGACCCAGCCGGGAGACAGACCCGCGCGAGGGGCGAGGTACATCAGCACCGCCGGGGCGAGGAGCAGCAGCAGTGCCGCGACGGCGACGCATCCGAGCATGGTGATCGCGCCGCGGGTCGCGGGGGCGGGCACGCGGGCGTGCAACTCGCCCTGCAACTCGCCTCGGAACGGCCGGGCGGTGATGACCAGCCGCGCCAGGGCGGCGGGTGGATCCTCCAGCGGGGCGGCGGTCACCGGTACGGCAGCCGTCACTGGCGCGGCGGTCCCCGGCGCGGGGGTCAGGGGGTGGTCGGGGGGCATCGGTGCGGGCTCCGTGGACGTCGGGGCGGCGGGGCCTGGCTCATGAGGCCTTACCGCCGGCGGTGTGGTCGTCGGACCAGAACTCGATCAGTTCCTCGGCGGTGAGCTGCTGTGGCGGACGCGCGGGAGGAGTGCGGCCCGTGCGGACGGCCCAGGTGGTGACCAACAACCCGAGGAGCTCGGCGTCCAGCCGTGCCTGGCGAGACTGCGGCGTCGCGCGGCGCGGGGGCTCGGCACCCGCGCGGGCCGTACGGGTGGCGCGGGTGACGGTGGCGTAGGACAGCATCGACTTCTCTCTCTCGGGGTGAAGGGGTGCCGAACCAACGATGGAGGACGCCGCGCGGGGCCACGACCGACCCAAACATCTCCGGACGACTCCGGAGCCTATGGCCCGGGACCGACGTTTCCCGGCTCCTCGCCCACCGTCGCCGGGATGTCTTCCGCCGGGACCATCCCGACCTATCCGGATCCATCCGGATTTGTTCGGTGGCCTGCGGATTCTCTCGATGGAACGTCCGGCCTCACGTCCGGACAAGGTGGAATTCAGGTTCCGCCGTCAGATTGCCCTGGTTGGTGCAACCATGACTCCATTACCTGACGTAGATCGTCGATCACTCATTCGGCGGAGGGCATGACTGGACATCACCCCGGCGTGGCGGCCTTCATCGGCCGGCTGAACGACCTGCGGGAACTGGCCGGCATGCCGTCCCTCGCCGAACTACGCAGGCTGTCTCACGCGCCCGCCGAGGATGGCCGGCGGTCGAGAGAGCTGGCCGAGAGCACCACACACGACATCCTCACTGGAAAGCGCAACGGGTTGCCCTCCTGGCCGTGGGTGGCCTCGTTCGTGAGCGCCTGCCACCGGGCCGCGGCGGACACAGGGCTGGACGTCACGGCCTTCGGCGGCCTCGCCGACTGGCACTCCCGCTGGTGCGCCGCACGCCCTTCCCTCTCCACCGGCGCCGAGCCGTCTCCGTCCCCCGCTCCGGCAGGCCCACCTGCCGCGACCTCCCTCACCGAGTTTCCGGGCGCCTTCGCCCCAGCGGGGTTTCCCGCCGCACCGGCCATCGAGCCGCCGCTCGGACCGTCCCGCTTCCCACCCGTCCAGAACGAGCCCTTCGCAGTGCCCGGGTGGCCACCTGACCTCGTCGCCCACGCCCCTGCCCCAGTGTTCGAGTGGCCATACCCCGCTGGGCATGTGGAGAGCCCTCCGCCTGCCCCCCTCCACGCGGAGCCCTTCCCGGTACCCGGATGGCCGCCAGACCCTGTTGCCCATGTGGAGAGCCGCCCACCGGCACCCGTCCACACCGATCCCTCCCCAGCGATCGGATGGCCGCCAGACCCTGTTGCCCATGTGGAGGGCCCTCCACCGGCGCCCCGTAAGGCCGATCCGCCGCTCTCGGTGCCGATGCGGCGCTATCTACGGTGGTTCGGTCGCACCGGTGCCCGGCTGGTCCGGCACGCCGAGGCCGGCGACGCCCAGGCATGCCTGCGCCTGTGGGTCATCACCCTGCTCCACGACCGGCTCGCCGAGGCCCGCGACTGGCTCCACCAGGCCGCGGCGGCCGGAGATGACGAAGCGGTGCGGCTGCGCGCTCACCCGGCTCCGCGCAAGGCGGCGACCGAACTGGCGTACGTCTACGCGACCGCCTACGAGACCGAGGGCAACAAGATCAGCCTCGCCATCTTCTTCTACCAACTCGCCGGGCGCCACGGCCACGCGGAGGCCGCTTTCCAGCTCGCGGCGATCCACGCGGGCCGTGGCCATCAATGGCTGGCCGCCACCTGGTTCAGCCGCGCCGCCGATGCCGGGCATCCGCAGGCGTCCGGCAGGTTCACCGCGATCTCCGGGGCAATCAGCGGCGGCGGCGATCTGGACGACCACACGATGCTGGCCGAGCTCGCGAGGGAGTGGAGGCAGGAGCACTCCCGGTGGGGGGCCTCGACGGTCTAGGCTCGAGCCGAGAGTGGACGCGGGAGTCCGGTGGACCGGGCTGAGAGTGCGGCTGGGTGGCCGCAGACCGCTGGAACCTGTCCGGGTCATGCCGGCGTAGGGAGTTGTGTATATGACGACGTCCGAATCCGTCGTTCCGCAGGCGCGGCCGTACAGCGAGGAGCTGTGGGAGGCCATCGCGCCGACGTACAAGGCCATCCTCGACCACCCGTTCATCAGGGGGCTGGTGGAGGGGACGCTGCCGCGCGCGGCGTTCCGGCACTTCGTCGTGCAGGACTCGCACTACCTGCGGGACTACGCCCGCGCGCTGGCCCTGTGCGCGGCCAAGGCGCCCCGTGAGGAGGACGTGCGGGCCTTCGCGAGCGACGCGGTGGGGGCCATCGCCGCCGAGCAGGAGATGCACGCGGCGTTCATGGCCGACCTCGGCGGGTCTGCCGAGCAGGCCGCAGGGCAGCCGGTCGGGCCGACCACGCGCGCCTACACCAGCTACCTGCTGGCGACCGTGTACGGCGGGTCGTTCCTGGACGGGCTCGCGGCGGTGCTGCCCTGTTACTGGATCTACGCCCGGGTGGGCGAGGCGCTGCTGGAAGAGTCCTCACCCGACCCCCTGTACCGCCGGTGGATCGCCGCCTACGGGGACGAGACCTTTCAAAGCGTGGTGCGCCGGGTGGTCTCCCTCGCCGACCACGCGGGCGCCGAGGCGACCGGCGGCCAGCGCGCCCGCGCACTGGAGCACTTCGTCACCACCTCGCGCTACGAGTGGATGTTCTGGGACGCCGCCTGGCGCCAGGAATCCTGGCCCGTCTGACCGGGCGCGACACGTGCCGAACGAGACGGGGTGCGGTCCGGACGGGCGAGGGCGGGGTCAGCCCCGGGTCCAGATCCAGGCGTGACCGTCCTCGTCGTAGTCCGGTTCGCCGCCGACGGCGAGCACCGGGCCGCCGCCGGGCCCGGCCGCCAGGTCGTACACCGCCGGGCTCGACCGGTGCGGGGTCCGCTCGACGGTCCAGTGTCCGCCCGCGTAGTGCACGATCACGTCGCCGCCGCGTTCACCGCCGATCCAGACGCCGCCGCGCCCGTCGGCCGCGACGGCCGTGAAGGCGGGCAGACGGGAGGCCCGGACGCCGGGGAGACGGGAAGCGGGAACGCCGGGCGCGGTCCACCGCGATCCGTCCCATGTGAACAGGACGTTCTCCGGGGGCTCGCCCGGCCGGTTCGCCCGGCCCACGGCCCACGCCTCGCCTGAGGGACTCACCGCCACGCCGGTCAGGCGGCCCTGCTGCGCGGCCGGCGCGGCGGGCAGCGGGGCGGCGGCCCAGCGCTCGCCGTCCCAGCGCGTGATCGCGGGATGCCCGCCCGCCGCGCCGACCGCCCACACCTCGCGCGGCGACGACGCGGCGAAATCCGCCACCTCCATGCCGCCCGGTGATGCGGTCTCGTGCCAGCCCCCGCCCGCCCAGTGCGCCAGGAAGGGCGTCTCGCCGTCCTCGGTGAGCACCCCGGCCATCCACGCCTCGCGGGCCCCGGTCACCGCCGCCGCCTGCAGGACGCGCCCGCCTGGTCCGGCCGGACCGCCCATGCTCGCCCAGCCGCCGCCCTGCCGGCGCCACGCGCGGGCGTCCCCGGTGAAGATCCACGGCAGGCGGCCACCAGGTGCGGCCGAGACGGCGCGGATCCCGATGTCGCGCACCGGGGCCGCGACCTCGCGCCAGGACCGGCCGTCCCAGTGCCTGATCAGCGTGGCGCCCTCGTCGTGGTGGCCTGCGGCCCAGGCGTCGTCCTCGGCGAGCACCAGGGCGGTGTTCATGGAGCCGCCCCACTCGTGCACACCGGTGGCGACCCACTCGGCCTCGCCCTGGGCGACGGACAGCGGGGTGGTCGGGCCCGCCGCCCCGGTCGGGTCGGGGTCGGGGACATCGGAAGCGCTCGGGCCCGATGTGCCGGCCGAGGACGGTACAGCGCTCGCGGACGGCACGGGAGTGGCCGACGGCGCCGGGGACGTGCGGGCGCCGGGGCGGGCGGTGGAGGCGCACGCGGCCAGGAGCAGACCGATGGTCAACGCCAGAAGCACCGCCGCCGGCGCGCGCCTGCTCATCTGGGGATCGTACGGCCATACGGGGCGCCGGGCGGGGGCCACCGTGATCATCCCCCCGGCGCGAGTCGCCGGAATCGTCGCCGGCGGGTCCGACCGCCGTCACGGCTGCCGTGCCGGCACGCGGCGGGCCGCCCGGAGGTCAGAGCCAGCTGTTGCGGCGGAAGCCGCGGTAGAGGAGGGAGCAGATGACGAGCATGACGCCGATGACGAGGGGGTAGCCCCAGACGGCGTTCAGTTCGGGCATGTGCTTGAAGTTCATGCCGTAGATGCCGGCGATCATCGTGGGCACGGAGACGATGGCCACCCAGGCGGAGATCTTGCGCATGTCCTCGTTCGCCAGGGCGTTGGACCTGGCCAGGGCCGCCTGCAGGATCGAGTTGCACAGCTCGTTGGACGACTCGACCTGCTCGCAGACCCGCGAGAGGTGGTCGACGACGTCGCGGAAGTACTCGCGCATCTCGGAGGGGATCATGCGGCGCTGCGGCAGGGCCCCGAGCGGCGTCTGGAGCGGCGTGACCGCGCGCTTCATCTCGATCATCTCGCGCTTGAGCTGGTAGATGCGGCCGATGTCGCGGGAGCTGACGTCGGCGAAGACGGCGGCCTCGACCTCCTCCAGCTCGGCCTGCATCTGGTCGGCGACCGACAGGTAGCGGTCGACGACGTGGTCGGCGATGGCGTGCAGGACGCCGGAGGGGCCGCGGGAGAGCAGCTTGGGCTTGTCCTCCAGGCGGCCGCGCACGTCCGCGAGCGGGCAGTGCTCGCCGTGGCGCACGGTGACCACGAAGTCGGGGCCGACGAACACCATGATCTCGCCGCTGGCGATGATCTCACTGGAGGCGGTCAGCTGGTCGTGGTCGAGGTAGGCGATGGTCTTCAGCACGACGAACAGCGAGTCGCCGTAACGCTCGACCTTCGGCCGCTGGTGCGCCTTGATGGCGTCCTCCACGGCCAGGGGGTGCAACCCGAAGACCTCGGCCAGCCACTCGACCTCGGGGGCCTCCGGCTCGTGGAGCCCCACCCAGACGTAGGCGCCCCCGGTCTCCGACGCGGCGTTGTGCTCGCGGACCAGACTCACGGCCTCCGGGATGCCGGACACGTGGACACGCTTGCCGGCGATGTACGCGCCGTACTGCACAAGGGAGTCACTCGGCGGAACGCAGCGGCCGTTGAGCGGCTCACGGCGCAGAGAGGTGACCGGCGCCGAGGCGCCGAGCCGCACGTGAGTGGTGCGCTGGTGCAGGTTGATCCGCTGGAAAAGGGTGGACGAGCGCATGGCGGTCCCTTCCCGCCCGACCTCGGGAACCCACACGCGGAAAGCATCAAGGCACGACGAACGTCGCAGAAAAGAACAGGCGTGTGGCTCTCAGTCGGACACCGAATTGGAGTGGTCGGGTTTGCGCACGACGTACGTGCGCGAGCACGTACTGCTGGGATCACCAGATGTCATCCCGATTCCACCTCCAATCTCCCGAGAGACGGCCCAAAGCCGCCCTAACTTACCACAGGCAGGCTTCAGCCCATAGCTTACATCCCCACGGGATTGCTCGATCATGTGGAAGTTCACAAAAGGCCGCCGCCCGGCCTGTGAAGACCGGCCGTTCTTTCCCGGCGGGCGCCCCCCTACATACCCCGACCTGCGGCGACACGCGCGGCGTCCGGCGACCCCAGACCCGCCCCGTAGACTCCCCACGTGCGCGTTCTTGTGATTGGAAGCGGCGGCCGCGAGCATGCCCTGTGCCGCGCCCTCGCCCTGGACCCCGCGGTGTCCGACCTCCACTGTGCCCCCGGCAACGCCGGCATCGCCGCGGTGGCGACGCTCCACCCGGTCGTGCCCACCGATCCCGGCCAGGTCGTGGCGCTGGCCACGCGCCTCGGCGCCGAGCTCGTCGTCATCGGGCCCGAGGCGCCGCTGGTGGCCGGCGTCGCCGACGCCGTCCGCGCCGCGGGCCTCCCCTGCTTCGGGCCGTCGAAGGAGGCCGCGCTCATCGAGGGCTCCAAGGCCTTCGCCAAGGACGTCATGGTGGCCGCCGGCGTGCCGACGGCGGGCGCCCGCGTGTGCGTCACCCCCGAGGAGACCGAGGCCGCCCTGGAGGCGTTCGGCGCTCCGTACGTCGTGAAGGACGACGGGCTCGCCGCGGGCAAGGGCGTCGTGGTGACCTCCGACCGCGCCGAGGCGCTCGCCCACGCGGCGGCCTGCGGACGCGTGGTCGTGGAGGAGTACCTCGACGGCCCGGAGGTCTCGCTGTTCGCGTTGTGCGACGGCGCCACGGCCGTCGCGCTCCAGCCCGCCCAGGACTTCAAGCGCGCCTACGACGGCGACCAGGGCCCGAACACCGGCGGCATGGGCGCCTACACGCCGCTGCCGTGGGCGCCCGAGGGTCTCACCGAGCGGGTCATGAACGAGGTCGTCCTGCCGTCCATCGGCGAGCTCGCGCGGCGCGGCGCCCCCTACACCGGAGTCCTGTACGCCGGGCTGGCGCTCACCGCGTCCGGGCCGAAGGTCATCGAGTTCAACGCCCGCTTCGGCGACCCCGAGACGCAGGTGGTGCTCGACCGGCTGGAGACGCCGCTGGCCGGGCTGCTGCTGGCCTGCGCGACCGGCGCCCTCGACCGGCAGCCCGCGCCGCGCTTCCGCGACGGCGCGGCCGTCACCGTGGTCGTCGCGGCCGAGGGTTACCCCGCCGACCCGGTGAAGGGCGACCGCGTCGAAGGGCTCGACCCCGTCGCGAAGGACGCCTACGTCCTGCACGCCGGCACCGCGCTGGACGCCGAGGGGCGGGTGGTGTCGGCGGGCGGCCGGGTGCTGAACGTCGTCGGCACCGGCTCCGACATCGCCGCCGCGCGCGCCGCCGCGTACGCGCAGGTGGAGCAGGTCAGGCTGCGCGGCTCCCACCACCGCTCCGACATCGCCGCCCGCGCCTGACGGAACGAATGATCGCAAACCGGTAGCGCTGGGGCGGCCGGTCGCGATAAGCCCAGGGGGACGGGCGAACCCTGGAGGAACGTATGGCACCCGATCCGGCCGTGCGATCGGACGAGGCCGCCGAAGACGGGGCGGGCGCCGTCCCCAGGACGGACGGCGCCCCAACTACGGACGGCGCCCCCACGAAGGACGGCGCCCCCACGACGGACGGCGCCCCCACGACGGACGGCGCCGACGCCCGCGGGTCGGGTGAGGCCGCCCGCCCGGCGAAGTCCGGCGGGAACGACGGGCCTGGCGCGCTGGACGACATCGCCGGGCTCAGCGAGCAGGACGTGCTGCGCTGGCCCGGCGTGTGGCGGGTGCACATCGCCTCCCGCGCCCAGGAGATCGCGGCCGACGCCGGGCGCTGCCTGGCCGCCCGGCCGGACGAGCGGGGCCTTCGGCCGCTGCACACCGCCATCGAACGCCACCTGGCCGCCGCCGCGCGGTACGCGCACGAGCGGCAGGGCTGGCGGCGCTGGCTGACAGGGCAGGCCATCGAGGCGGCGTGGTCCAACATCTACGGCGCCACCATCCTGCTGTACGGGCTGCTGCCGGCCGGCGAGCTCAACGCCCGCGCCCCCGAGGTCCTCGCCACCGGGCGGGCCTACCTGCCCGCCGACGACGCGCGGCTGGTCGGGCTCACCGCGCGCGTCGCCGCGGGCGACATCGGCGAGAGCGACCGGTCGCTGCTGCAGGCGGTGCTCCGGGCGGCCTACGGCATGGCCTCCATCGAGAGCGGCCGGGTGCGCAGCTTCCGCAACCTGCTGCTCGGCGGCGTCGCCACCCTCACGCTCATCGTCGCCGGCCTGGTCGCCGTCGGGGCGATCTGGCCCGGGGCCATCCCCATGTGCGGCAACGGGACCCTGCTGGCGAGTATCGGGCCGCGCGTGGGCAGCGGGGGGTGCCCGGCCGGCGCCGGCGCCCCGACCCACGGGGACGTGCCGCTGGTCGCGCTCGTCGGGATGCTGGGCGCGGCGCTCGCCACGGCCACGAGCCTGTCGACCCGCTCGGAGCTGTCCACCCGCTACTCCCTCGCCGTCGCGCAGAACCTGCTCAAGGTCCCGGCGGGCGTGGCGACGGCGATCGTCGGCCTGCTGATCCTCAACTCGGGCTTCGTGCCGGGGTTCGGCGGGCTCAGCTCGCAGACCTCGATCCTGGTGTGGGCGATGGTGTTCGGGTACGCCCAGCAGCTCGTGACGCGGTTCGTGGACCAGCGGGCGAACACGCTGCTGACCGCCGCGTCGCCCAGTGCCGGAACCAACACCTCCGTACGCTGAATGATCTGCGCTTCACCGGGTAGCGGAGTGGCGCCAAAGTGGCCGGGCCGCCATCCCGAAAGGGCTACTGTGGGCGGATAACTCTGCCGCCGTCCGCTTAACTGGCGCGTCATTTACCAGAATTCGAGGAGCCTCTACATATGGTTCGATACCGCGTGCGCGGCGGCAACGCCCTGCGTGGAACCGCGTTCATCCAGGGAGCCAAGAACGCCGTGCTCCCGATGATCGGCGCGGCCCTGCTCGCCGCAGAGGGCCGCACGGTTCTGCGCAACGTACCGATCATCGAGGACGTCCGCCGGGCGGTGGAGCTGGCCGAGTCCGTGGGGGCGAAGGTCGAGCTGCACGAGGCCGAGCGCACTCTGGTCATCGACGCATCCCGCCTGACCAGTCCGGTGCTGCCCGCCGAGATCGCGCGGCGCTTCCGCGGGTCGGTGCTCTTCGTCCCGGCGCTGCTCCACCGCCTCGGCGAGGCCGTCATCGAGGGCGTCGGCGGGTGCAACCTCGGCAGCCGCAACCTCGACTTCCACTACCTCGGGTACAAGCGGCTCGGCGCGGTGGTCGACGAGGGCGAGAGCGTCATCCACGTCAAGGCCGCCGGCCTCACCGGCGCCCCGCTGTACCTGGACACCCCCTCGCACACGGGCACCGAGAACCTCATCATGGCGGCGGCGCTCGCCAAGGGCACCACCATCATCGAGAACGCGGCCCTGGAGCCGGAGGTCCTCGACGTCATCGACATGCTCACCAAGATGGGCGCCCGCATCAGCGGCGGCGGAACCGGTTTCATCACCGTCGAGGGCGTCGACGAGCTCACCGCCGTGGAGCACCGGGTCATGCCCGACCGCCTCGACGCCGGCGTGTTCGCGATGGCCGCCGCCATCACGGGCGGCGAGGTCAACCTGGTCGGCGCCTCCCTGGCGCACCTCGGCGTCGTGCGCTGGAAGCTGGAGCAGATGGGCGTCGAGTTCGCCACCGACGGCGCGGTGCTGAACGTCCGCCGCGACCGGCCGCTGCGCCCGATCAACGTGATCACCGACACCTACCCCGGATTCGCCACCGACCTGCAGTCGCCGATCATGACGGTGGCCTGCCTGGCCGACGGGGCGAGCTACATCCACGAGCGCATCTTCGACGGGCGGTTCGCGCTGGCCGGCGAGTTGAACAAGATGGGCGCCAACATCGAGGTCGAGGGCAGCCGCGCGGTCGTCCACGGCGCCACCCCGCTGACCGGAACCGACGTCACGGCGCACGATCTGCGTTCGGGCATCGCGCTCGTGCTCGCGGGCCTCGCCGCTGACGGCGAGACCGTCGTCTCGCCCGGCTACCTCATCGACCGGGGCCACCACGACCTCGCGGCACGCATGAAGGCCCTGGGTGGAGATGTGGTAAGAGAGATTTCCCCTACGACCTGACTGAGCCCGTAAACCGCCTCTGACCTGTTCATATAGCCATCCTTGCCATGCCTTCAGGGCATGGGAGAGCCGCTTTCCGGCAAATCCGGGCGTGACATTAGTGCCTTGGCGAGCGATCGTTCCAAAGAGGACTAGACCGGATGGGAGACGAACCCGAGCCGGAGACGCCGCATGCCGCCTTCCGGCGGCCTGACCGGCGCCCCCGCGAGGCGGACTCGACCAGTGGATTTCGCGAGGAAGCCACGCCGGGCGCCCACCGGGCCGGACACGCCGGCCGCGGGGTGCCGCGCGGCGCGGCGCCTCCATCGAAGGTATGGCGGGATGGGACGAACATTGGTCGAAAGGGCCGAAGAAACTCCGCGAGGATCACGTGTGGGCGCATCGGGCCCGGACCTCACCATCGGGGTGGTGGGGCCTCACGACCTGGTCGAACGCGTGATGCTCATGGGCCACGCGGCGGCCCCGGTTCCGTGCCGGCTGGTCGCCGCGGCTTACCGTGACGAACAGGAGGCGGCCGACAAGGTGGTACGGCTCGGCCCGGGGGTGGACGCCTGCCTGTTCGCCAGCCCCGTGCCGTACGAACTGGCCAGGCGCTCGGGCGTGCTCACGATCCCCGCGACGTACGTCCAGCTCGGGGGCCCAGCCCTCACCGCGGCCCTGGCCAGGGCCGCGCTGGACGAGCGCATCGACCCGCGCAGGGTCAGCGTCGACCTGCTGAGCCGCTCGGACGTCGAGGAGGCTTATGCCGACCTCGGCATGCCGACGGGCGGGGTGCAGACGCGTGAGGAGCCGGGGGCGACCGGCACGGTCGCCGCCTACCACGAACGCCTGATCAGGCAGGGCGCCACGACGGGCGCGCTGACCTGCCTGCCCGCGGTGGCCGACCGGCTCGCGGCGGCCGGGGTGCCGACCGTGCGGGTGCGGCCGACCTCCGCGGCGGTGCGCACGGCGCTGCACACCGCGGCGCTGCTCGGCGCGCACCACAGGCTGGAGGAGTCGCAGCTGACGGTGGTGCTCATCGAGGTGCCGACGTTACGCGAGCCCGTACGGCGGGCGGCTCCGAGGTACTGGCGTGACGAGCTGCGGCTGTCACTGCACCGGCTGCTGGTGCAGGAGGCCAATCGGATGAACGCCGCCGTATGGGCGATCGATGACCACAGCTACCTGGTGACGGCCACCCGCGGCTCCATGGCGGCGGCCACCGACGGGTTCCGGGTCCTGCCCTTCGCCGCGCGCATCCGCGACGAGCTCGGGCTGGCCGTGGAGGTCGGCGTCGGCATGGGACGCACGACTCATGACGCCGAGACGCACGCCAGGGCGGCGCTCGCCCGCTCGCAGGCCGGCAAGCAGCCGCAGGGGTTCGCGGTGGACCGCGAGGGCCGGACGCTCGTCCCTGCGCCGCGGATGCCTCCTCAGGCGCCGGGGCAGGGCAGGCCGAAGGGCGTCGAGGTGCTGGCGAGGCTGGCCGCCAAGCTGGAGGGCGGGGACACGATCGTGGACGCGGAGAGCGCCGGGCGGATGCTCGGGGTCACTCCCCGCACGGCTCGGCGGCTGTTGCGCACGCTGGTTGACGAGGGACTCGCGTGGCCGCTCCCGCCGAACCGCACCCCCCAGCCGGGGCGCCCGCGCCAGCTCTACCGCCTGATCGTGGAGAAGCTCGGCCCACGCTGACCTCCGGGGGCGGGTCGCCCGTGTGGGGCGGGCGACCCGCGCCTCCGAGAGGTGCGGCGGCGGCGACGCGTCGTCCACAGCCTGTGGACAACTGGGCCCGCTTGAGCCACGAATTGTTACATTTCCGCATCTGGGGCCGGAGAAAAGAGCCGAGGCCCGGGTCGCCGGTTTTCCACAGCCTGTGGACGAAGCGGCCTCCGGCGGGCGGCGCGGGTGATGGCGCAGGTGAGCACCGGCGGCGGATCGCGGAGGCACATCTCACGGTCCGATACCCGCGTGTGCCGCCGTCGGGCCGATCGATATTGTCATGAGCTATGGTCGAGAACACTCGTGACATCAAGGTGTGGGCGGCGCTCGCGGCGGTGTACGTCGTGTGGGGGTCGACCTACCTCGGCATCAGGCTCACGATCGAGACCATGCCGCCACTGGTGAGCGCCGGGATGCGCTTCGTCGCGGCGGCGGTCATCCTCGGCACCGTGCTGGTGCTGCGCAAGGGCCCTTCGGTCCTGCGCATGAACGGCCGGCAGTTGTGCGGTGGCGGGCTGGTCGGGCTGCTGCTGCTCCTCGGCGGCAACGGCATGGTGGCGGTCGCCGAACAGCACATCTCCTCCGGCCTGGCCGCCCTCCTGGTCGCCTCGGTGCCGCTCTGGCTGGTCATCTTCCGCACCGTCGCGCGCGACCGGCCGCACCTGCTCTCGCTGGCCGGGGTGCTCATCGGCTTCTGCGGCGTGGCCGGCCTGTCGCTCACCGGCGGCGGGTCCTCCGACTCGACCGGCATCGTGGTCGTGCTCGCCGGCTCGCTGTCGTGGGCGCTCGGCTCGTTCCTGTCCGGACGCATCCCCATGCCGGAGGACCCGTTCGTGGCCAGCACCGTCGAGATGATCGTCGGAGGCGCCGGGCTGCTCATGGTCGGCCCGGCCGTCGGGGAACGCCTGCACCTGGACCAGGTGAGCGCCGGATCGTGGCTGGCGCTGGCCTACCTGGTGCTGGTCGGCTCGCTGGTCGGCTTCACCTCCTACATCTGGCTGCTCGGCAACGCGTCGATCTCACTGGTTTCGACCTACGCGTACGTCAACCCTGTCGTGGCGGTGCTCCTCGGCGTGGTCGTGCTCAACGAGCGGGCGACCGGCCAGATGATCGCCGGCGGCCTGGTGATCGTGCTGGGCGTCGCCCTGGTGGTCTCCACCGAACGCCACGCCCGCCGCCCCCGCCCCTCCGACCAGGCAGGCGAGACCCAGCTCACCCACTCCTGACCGACAACCCCACACGGGCGGACCCCCCGACCGGCCGGAGATTCTCCGTCCGACACAAGCCGGAGGGTCAGCCGTGGGCGCCGAAGGACTCCGCGGCGGCGAGGAAGGTGTCGTTGGCCTCGGGGGAGCCGATGGAGACGCGGGCGCCCTCGCCGGCGAACGGGCGGACGGCCACGCCGTCGACGGCGCAGCGGTCGGCGAACTCCAGCGTGCGGTCACCGAGGCGCAGCCAGACGAAGTTCGCCTCGGTGGGCGGCACCTGCCAGCCCTGCCCGAGAAGGGCCTCACGGACGCGTGTGCGCTCTTTGACGACCGTCTCGACGCGTTCGAGCAACTCGTCCTCGGCGGCCAGCGAGGCGATCGCCGCGGCCTGGCCGATGCTGTTGACGGCGAACGGGACCATGGTCTTGCGCACGGCGGCGGCCACGGGTTCGTGGGCGATGAGATAGCCGACGCGCAGGCCGGCCAGCCCGTACGCCTTGGAGAAGGTGCGCAGGACGGCGACGTTCGGCCGGTCGGCGTACAGGCCCACCCCGTCGGGCACGCCGGCGTCGCGGACGTACTCACGGTAGGCCTCGTCCAGGATGACCAGCACGTCGCCGGGGACCTGGTCGAGGAAGGCCGTCAGCTCGGCGGCGCGGTTGACCGTGCCGGTCGGGTTGTTGGGGTTGCACACGAAGATCATGCGCGTCTCGGGGGTGATCGCCGCCGCCATCGCCGTGAGGTCGTGGGTCTCATCGGCCAGGGGGACGCGCACCGAGACCGCGCCGGCGAGGTCGGCGAGCAGCGGGTAGGCCTCGAAGGACCGCCAGGCGTAGATCACCTCGGCGCCGGGGTCGCTCACGGTGGCGAAGAGCTGCTGAGCGACCGTCACCGAGCCCGCGCCCAGCGCGATGTGCTCGGGAGGCACGCCGAAACGCTCGGCCAGAGCCTCGGTGAGCCGCACGCAGGCGGGGTCGGGATAGCGGTGGACCTCCGCGGCGGCGGAGGCGATGGCCTCCAGCACCGACGGCAGCGGCTCGTACGGGGACTCGTTGGACGACAGCTTGAAGGACCGGCCGTCGGCGGAGACCACGGCCTTGCCCGGCCGATAGGCGGCCATCTCGTCGAGGATGGGACGGAAACGCGGCATGGCCTTACCTTATGACGCGCCGACCCCACGAGAACCCCCGGCCGCGCCCCGAGCCCGCCGAGCGGAGCGAGGCAAAGCGAACACAGCCTCAACCTAGGCGGAGCATGGGGGGGTGGAGGAGTTCGGCGGGGCCGCGGCGGTAGAGCATGGCGGGACGGCCGCCGTCGCGGGTGGTGGTGCGGCCCGTGGGCACCAGGAAGCCGTCGGCCTTGGTGACCTTGCGGTGGAAGTTGCGCGGGTCGAGCGGGCGTCCCCACACGATCTCGTACACCCGCCGCAGATCGGCCACCGTGAACTCCTCCGGGCAGAACGCCGCGCCGAGGGAGGTGTACTCGAGCTTGGCGCCCGCGCGTTCGATGCCGTCGAGCATGATGCGCCGGTGGTCGAAGGCCATGGTCTGCAGGGAGGACACCGGCTGCCAGCTCATGTGGGCCTCGGTGGAGGCCGGAAGGTCGGGCGCGAGCCCGAGGTAGGCCACGCTGACCACGCGCTGGCGCGGGTCGCGGTCGGGGTAGCCGTAGGTGCGGAGCTGCTCGAGGTGCACCGGGGCGCCCGGCAGCCCCGCGCGCTCGGCGAGGACGCGGGACGCGGCGGCGGGCAGATCTTCCTCGAGCTGGATGAAGCCGCCGGAGAGCGCCCAGCACCCTTGGTACGGCGGGCGGTCGCGCCGCCAGACGAGGGCGCTGAGCTGCTGGCAGCGCACGGTGAGCACGACGAGATCCACGCTGACGGGAATGCGCGGGACCATGGCAGGCACGTTACACCGGTGACGGAGGGCCGAAGACCGTCATGTGCCCCGATTGAGGTAGACCGGGGCGTTGCTCTGCCGTCCGTCGGGCGAGGTCACGTCGACGCGGACCCAGGCGTCGGCGGGGATGGACGACCAGTCGACCGGCACCCAGATCTTCCGCACGGCCCCGGGCAGGCCGGGGATCGGCGAAGGGTCGGACCATCCGGCGTCGGCCGCGTCCACCTCGCGCGGCTCCGACCCGCCGTACCAGCTCAGCGTGACCTTGGCGCCGGCGACGTTGTAGCCGCGCACCTCCAGTCCGTCCTGGATGCCGCGTTTGGCGACGATGGCCTGGATGGGGATGGGGCGGCTCCAGTCCTCGGCGACCTGGTCGGCGAGCGTGGGGGTCCCGCAGGTGAAGAAGCTGCTCCACTTGTAGGAGATGATCTTCGAGACGTACGGCCCGACGAAGGTGACCGCCGAGTCCAGGCGCTTCTTGTCGGTCACGCCGCGCTTGCCGCCCGCCTCGCAGGCGCCGTCGCCCTCGGGCTCGAACGCCTCGACGTTGGCCCACAGCTGGACGTCGTCCCCTTCGGCGCGCAGCTCCGCGAGGGCCTCGGCCATGGCGCGGTAGTAGTCGCGCGTGGCGCCGTAGTACGCCTTGCCGTAGGTGGTGTCGCCCACGATGGGCTTGAGCCGGGAGTCGACCTGCTGCCCCTTGAGGTTGGGCCAGAACAGCCCGACCTTGCCGGTGCCGCGGCTGTCCTGCGGGGCGACGATGCCGACGCCGGTGCGCGCGAGCGCCTTGAACCCGGCCTTGACCTGCGCCGGAGTGGAGGTGAACTTCTTCTCCCTGCGCCCGTCCAGGTAGGGGCTGACCATGATGGGCTTGCCGGGCAGTTCCTGTTGCACGATGTCGTGCTGTTCGGCGTACACCTGCAACGTCGGGACCACCGACGGGTCGGGCCAGTCTCTGATCTGCAGCTCGAACGGCTGGTAGACGCCGCCGAGCGAGGCGCGGTCCTTGAAGCGGTCTCCGTAGTCCTGCAGGACGCGCCTGGTCAGCGTGGTCAGGGTGCCGATGTGCCGGGGGTCGGCCCTGGTGGGCTCGACGCGGTCGCGCGGCGCCACGGGCAGCGCCGGGAAGACCTTCATGGCGAAGCGGTCGGCCAGGTCGAGGATCTCGGTCAGGCTGTCCTTGGGCGCCCCGTCCACGAGGATCAGGTGGTAGCCGAGCCCCTTGGTGGTGAAGTCGCAGGTCGGGTTGTCCGAGCCGTCGTCGGGGGTGATCACGCGGTAGAAGACGTCGTCCCCGACGGTGACGGTGTGCTCCATCTGCGGGCACCGGAACAGGTCGGGGCCGAAGGCCTCGTCGGTGCGGTAGATGTAGGTCCAGGTGATGCGGTTGCCGGGGTTGGCGGCCTTCAGGGCCGACTCCGCGGCCTGCACGCACGTCAGGCCGTTCTCCTGGCACCTGTCGAAGCGCGGGTCGGGCTCCTTGCCCTGGGCGTCCAGGACGTGCCCGTCGCCGTCCACGGCGCGCGGCTGCAGGCCGAAGCCGAGGCGCACGACGGTGTCCCCGCCGACGCTGTGGATGGCCTGGAGCTGTCTGCGCCAGGTGCAGTGGTCGGAGGTCGGCACCAGCCAGTAGCCGGTGATCGCGTACGGGGTCGGGCTGGTGGTGTCGAAGGTTCCGCAGGGATCGCTGAACACGCTGGTCGAGGGCGTGGGGCTCGCCGTCTTCGTCTTCTGCGCCGGGGTCGTCGCCGCGCTCTTCGAGTCGCCGGGAGAATGCGGAAGAACCATGACGAGCGCCGCGACAGCGGCCAGAAGGGCCGCACCCAGCAGCAGTGTGAGGCCGCGCACCTTCAGGAGATTACCGTCCTTAAGTTGTGGCCCTCATAAAAGTCGATCAGGGCCGCATCGGCGTTCCGGCGCGCCCGCGCACGGGCGTGCACCGCCCGGCGGGCGGCGTCCGGTGGCCTATTTCTTCACACCGGCCCAGGCCTCGAGCTGTGTCACGAACCTGCGCGCCGAGTTCGGCCAGTGGTGGTTCGCCCGGGCGGCGGCGTACCCGCGCGCCCCGGCGCCCTTGCGCGCCTCCGGATCGTTCCGCAACCGCAGGACGGCCCGCGCCACGGCCTGTGGATCGCGCCAGGGCACGACCACGCCGCTCTGGTAACGCTCCACCAGCTCCACCGCCCTGGGCGACGGAGTGGTGATCACGGGGATGCCGTGCGCCATGTACTCGACGATCTTGGTGGGCATGGAGTGGCGGTAGTTGGGCTCGTCGTGCAGCAGGGAGAGCCCGGCCAGCGCCCCGTCGAGCCGCTTGAGCGCCTCGTCGTTGGGCATGAAGTCGCGCCACTCCAGCACCCCCTCGGCGACGGCCTGGTTGAGCATCGGCCTGCTCTGCGGGTCGGCGTAGCCGATGAGCTCCACCGCGACGCGGTGCGGCTGCAGCAGCCGGCCCACCTCCACCGCCTCCCGCACGCCGCGGGCCTCCGACAGCCACCCCAGGTACACCACGCGGTCGTCGGACGGCTCGCTGACGTGGTCGGGCACCCAGGTCTCGTTCGGCACGACCAGGTGCGCCTGCCGGAAGCGGCCCGCGTAGGCGGTCTCGGCCAGCAGCAGGTGCAGGTGGCGCTCGGCGGTGCCCTCCAGCAGCCGGGCGAGGAAGCGCGTCGGGGGCCGCAGGAAGGACGGCAGCCAGGGCTTCAGCGACAGGGTGGCCGGGGTGTCCTCGTGGACGTCCCAGACCACCGGCGGCCGCTTGCGCACCCCCGCGACCGCGAGCAGCAGCTCGGGGTCGTGGATGAGCGCCAGGTCGACCTGGCCGCGCAGGCTCTTGAAGAGCCTGCGGGCCGCCCGCACCGCCGCCAGTCGCTTGCGCTCGGCGGCTCTGGGCAGGTCCACTCCGGTCACCCACGACCGCGGCACGACACCGCGTGCGGTGTAGGGCGCGGCATACGTGACCACATGACCGGCGTCCACGAGCGCGCGGATCTGCCGGTGCAGGATCCGGGCGTCCTCAGGGTGGTGGACCACCGTCATGACAAGCACGTGCACGCGCCGACCCTCCGCCCGTCAGAGCCGCTCGACGCGATCGCCCTCGGAGAGGACGCCCCGGGTGTCGAGAATGAGATGGGCTCGTTGCTGCACCATGTCCAGGTCGAACTCGGAGTGCTGCTGCAGGAGCACGGTGACGTCCGCCTTGCGCACCGCCTCCGCCAGGTCGTCCTCGCGCGGCACCTCGACCCCGTCGACCGACCACTGCTTGACGTGCGGGTCGGCGAACAGCAGCTCGGCGCCGAGGTCGCGGAACGCGCGGGCGACCGGCACCGCGGGAGTCTCGCGCTCGTCGGCGATGTCGGGCTTGTAGGTGACGCCCATCAGCAGGACCCGCGAGCCGTTCACCGGCTTCTTGGCGCGGTTCAGCAGGCGCTGCACGCGGGCGACGACGTACGCGGGCATCCGCTCGTTGATCTCCTGCGCCAGCTCCACGAAGCGGAACGGGTAGCCGAGCTTGCGCACGGCGTGGGAGAGGTAGGAGGGGTCGACCGGGATGCAGTGCCCGCCGACGCCGGGGCCGGGGAGGAACTTCTGGAACCCGAACGGCTTGGTGGCGGCCGCCTCGATCGACTCCCACAGGTTCACGCCGAGCTCGTCGCAGAAGATGGCCATCTCGTTGACCAGCGCGATGTTGACGTGCCTGTAGGTGTTCTCCAGCAGCTTGGCCATCTCGGCCTCACGGGTGCCGCTGACCGTCACCACCTGCTCGACCAGCCGGCCGTAGAACGCCGCCGCGCGGTCGCGGCAGGCCTGGGTGTAGCCGCCGACGACCTTGGGCGTGTTGCGCAGGCCGAACTTGGGGTTGCCCGGGTCGATGCGCTCGGGCGAGAAGGCGAGGTGGAAGTCGACGCCCGCGGTGAGCCCGGAGGCGTCCTCCAGGATGGGGCGGACCACGTCGTCGGTGGTGCCGGGGTAGGTGGTCGACTCCAGGACGACGAGCGTGCCCCGCTGAAGGTGGCGCCCCACCGTCTCGACCGCGCCGCGCACGGCGGACAGGTCCGGGCGGTGGTCCTCGTCGAGCGGGGTCGGCACGCAGATGACGATGGTGTCGCTGCCCGTCAGGACCGTCTGGTCCAGCGTGGCGGTGAAACCGTTCGTCAGCATCGTGTCCAGGTCGGCGTCGCTCAGGTCGTCGATGTACGAGCGGCCTGAGGTCAGGGCGTCGACCTTGCGCGGGTCGATGTCCAGCCCCACCACCCGGAGGCCGACGCCTGAGGCCTCCTTGGCGAGGGGCATGCCCACGTACCCGAGGCCGATGACCGCGAGATCGTATGCGCTCACGTGACGACCTGAGGGAGTCCGAAACAACACTGCATGGTGGGAAAGGCTATCTCAAGTCCGCACAGATCACGTCTAATGCGATTGAACGGGTAACCAAGCGAAGGTTTCACAAGGGTCATCTCGGGGTCGTCATCCGGCGACGGACTGGTAGATCGTCTTGTAGTTCTCGGCGATGCGGCTCCACGTGCGCTTCGCGGCCACCTCGGCGCGGCCCGCCTCGCCCATCTCGGCGCGGCGCGCGGGGTCCTCACGGAGCCCGGCCAGCGCCTTGGCCAGCGCCGCCGGGTCGCCCGGCGGAACCAGCAGCCCCGCGCCGTCCGACCCGACCAGCTCCGACAGCGCGGGCAGGTCGCTCAGCACGACGGGCTTGCCCAGCGCCATGGCCTCCACCGGCTTCAGCGGGGTGACCAGGCGGCACACGCGCAGGTCCTCGCGCGGGCACACGAAGATGTCGATGGCCGACTGGGCCTGCAGCGCCTCCTCGGGCCCCACCCGTCCGGGCAGGATGGCGAGGTCGCCGAGCCCGAGCTTCTCGGCCTGGGCGAGCAGCGCGGGCCGTTCGGCGCCGTCGCCGACGATGAGCACCCGCACCGGCGTCCTGGCGTCGCGCAACTGCGCGGCGGCCGACAGCAGCGTGGCGAACCCCTCGTAGCCGACGATGCTCGACACCGAGCCGACCACGATCTCGCCCGGCGCGATGCCGTACGCGGCGCGGAAGGCCGCGCCGTCGTAGTCGGCGGTCAGCAGCGAGTCGTCCACGGCGTTCGGCGCCAGGAAGATCTTCTCCCGGGGGACGCCGCGCTCGACGATCTCGGCCGCCATCGTCTCGGCCAGCGTGACCACGGCGTTCGCCGAGCGCATGATGTGCGCCTCGCGCTCGCGCTGGAGCAGGTGGCGCTCGCTGCCGACCCGGGCGGCGTCGCGCGAGGCCCAGGTCTCCTCCAGGAAGCCCCGCACCTCGTACACCAGCGGCGTGCCGGTGCGCTCGCGCACGGCCAGCCCCACCGAGCCGTTGCGGTGGTCGGTAGCGGCGTGCAGGACCTGCGGCCGCAGCGTCCTGACCAGCTCGGTCACCTCGCCGGCGCCGCGGATCATGCGGCCGCGGCTCTCGAACGGCACCTCGCCGCTCGGCAGCAGGCGATGGTAGGGGACGCCGTCGATCTCCTCGTACGGCTCGGCGTCGGCGTGCCCCTGGAGCATCGGCCAGCCCCAGCTCGTCACCACGTGCGGGTCGAGCCCGGCGGCGCGCTGCGCGGTCACGATGCGGTGGGTGCGGACGGTGTAGCCGGCCTGGGTGTAGGGCAGCGCGTTGGTCACGCAGTGCAGCACCCGGCCCGCGACCCGCTCGCCGACGATCACCTTGGACTTCGGCGGGATCGGGGAGGCGCCGATGGCGGCCTTCTCGCCCTCGTAGTAGGCGATGCGCCGGCGGATGAACGGCCAGCGCGCGTGCGGCTGGAGCACCTCGACGGCCTTGGTCATGCGCCCGCGCTCGAACTCGACCTTGGCCGCCTCGAGCGGGCCGTCGGCCATCCGCCGCGCGATCTTGCGCGCCGTGACCTTGACCACGCGGGCCACCGGCCAGGCGACCTTGCCCACGGCCGGACGCAGACCTGGCGGCATGGCCTCCGCCGCTGCCTGCGCCACCCGCATCGGGTCGGACTTGACCCTGGTGACGAAGACCCTGGAGACGATGACCGGATGCTGGACGAAGCCCTTGAGGAAGCCGCGCAGGCCGGCGCGAGCCGACTTGGGGGAGACCTTCTCGGGCCGGCTGGCCTCGGAAACCACGCCGTGACCGTACCATAGGCAACGCTTGGTCCATCGGGGCAACATGTGACCCACTCCCGGCTGAAAGGCGAGGTCAATGAGGGACAATCCCCTCGTCCTGCACGTGCTCGGCGCTCGCCCGAACTTCGTCAAGGCGGCTCCGGTCGTGCGCGGCCTGGACGAGCTGGGGGTGCGGCAGGGCATCGTCCACACCGGGCAGCACTACGACGCGCTCATGTCCGACGTCTTCTTCGCCGACCTCGGCCTGCCCGACCCGGTCGCCAATCTCGGCGTGGGCTCCGGCAGCCACGCGCGCCAGACGGCCGCGCTGCTCACCGGCCTGGAGGAGGTCGTCCTCACCCACCGGCCCGACCTGGTGGTGGTGTACGGCGACGTCAACTCCACGCTCGCCGCGATCCTGGTGTGCGCCAAGCTGCACGTCCCGACCGCGCACGTCGAGGCGGGCCTGCGGTCCTTCGACCGCGAGATGCCCGAGGAGGTCAACCGGGTCGTCACCGACGCGCTCGCCGACATCCTGCTGGTCACCAGCCCCGACGGGCTGTCCCACCTGGCGAACGAGGGCGTCTCCCCCGCCAAGGCGCACCTGGTCGGCAACCCGATGATCGACAGCCTGTTCTCGGCGCTGCCCAAGCTCGACCCCGCGCCGCTGAAGGCCCGGCTCGGCCTGCCCGACCGGTACGCCGTGGCCACCCTGCACCGCCCGGCGAACGTCGACGACCCCGAGTCGGCCCGCGAGCTGGTCGAGGCCGTGCTGGCGGTCGGCGAGCAGGTGCCGGTCGTGGTGCCGCTGCACCCGCGCGGGCGCGAGCGGCTGGCGCAGGCGGGGCTGGTCACCGGCGAGGGGCTCACCATCATCGACCCGCTGGGGTACGTCGAGTTCCTGTCGCTGGTGCGCGGCGCGGCGCTCGTCGTGACCGACTCCGGCGGCGTGCAGGAGGAGACCACCATGCTGGGCGTGCCGTGCCTGACCGTGCGGCCGAACACCGAGCGGCCGGTCACGATCACGCACGGCACCAACCGGCTGGTCACCCCCGCGACGCTGCCGGCTGCGGCGTCCAAGGCGCTCGCGGACGGCGCGGCCACCCCGAGCGGCGACCTGCCGCCGCTGTGGGACGGCAAGGCGGGGCCGCGCATCGCCCGCGTCATCGAGGCGTGGCTGCGCGGCGACAACCTCTCGCCGGCCGCGCAGGGTACGGTGCCGAACAGCTGACCTGCGCGTTTGGGCGAATTGCCCGACTTCGCGGACCGGACGCCGTACGATCGGACATTCCCGGGCCATGCGGGGGTGACGCGCGCGTGAGAAGTCCCGGACAACGAGGGAGCGAGTCCGACCATGGCCGATGACGACAAGAATCCGGACGAGCCGCGTTTCCAGCGTCTCGGCGCGGCCAACTGGCTGCCCGAGGAGCGCAAGGTCGTCGAGCGCTACGAAGACCGCATCCGCGATCTCGAGCGGCGTCTGGCCACGGCCGAGGCCAAGGCCGAGTACGCCCAGTGGCAGCTGTCGGCGACCAAGGCCCAGCGTCCGTACCGCGTGAGCACGGCGCTCGCCGGCGCCAAGCGCCCCGCCAGGCTCGTCCGGCTCCCCCGCGACCTGTCGCAGGCCATGAAGCCGAAGAAGGCGCCCAAGCCGCCCGCGACCGTCACCGCGAGCGCCGCCGCCATCGACGCGGTGCTCGCGCACGCCCCCGAGGTCAAGATCCCCAACCTCGCCTGGCCGGACGGGCCCGTCAACCGCCCCGACCTGAAGGTCGCGGTCATCTTGGACGACTTCTCCCGGATGGCGTTCAAGTACGAGTGGGACCAGATCGAGTTCGGGCTCAAGGACTGGCAGGAGGTCTTCGCCGAGAAGCGTCCTGACGTGCTGTTCTGCGAGTCGGCCTGGCACGGCAACCAGGGACGCTGGCGCTACCAGATGACCGGCACCAACGCGCCCAAGCAGGAGCTGCGCGAGCTGGTGGCCTGGTGCCGCGAGCAGGGCATCCCCACGGTCTTCTGGAACAAGGAAGACCCGCCCAACTTCGACTTCTTCATCGACACCGCCAAGCTGTTCGACTTCGTGTACACCTGCGACGGCGACATGGTGCCGAAATATCGCGAGATATTGGGTCACGACCGGGTGGACGTGCTGCAGTTCGCCGCGCAGCCCCGGGTGCACAACCCCATCCAGACCAAACAGGGCCGGCCCTACGACGTCGTGTTCGCCGGCATGTACTTCCGCGACAAGCACCCCGAGCGGCGCGAGCAGATGGAGACCGTGATCGCCCCCACCCGGGAGCTCGGCCTGCACATCTTCGCCCGCAACGACAAGGCCGGCGACAAGTACGCCTGGCCGGAGGAGTACCGGCCGCACATCGTCGGCGAGCTGCCCTACGAGCAGATGCTGGCCGCGTACAAGATGTACAAGGTCTTCCTCAACGTGAACTCGGTGATCGACTCGCCGACCATGTGCGCCCGGCGCGTGTTCGAGCTGTCGGCGTGCTCCACCACCGTGCTGTCGGGCTGGTCGCGGGCCATCGAAGGCACCTTCGGGCCGCTGATCCCGATCGCCCACACCCAGGAGGAGGCCTACAACCAGGCCCTCTACCTGATCAACAGCCCCGAGCTGCGCGCCCGGCAGGCCCACCTGGCCATGCGCGAGGTCTTCGACAAGCACCTGTTCACCCACCGCGTCGACCAGATCCTCACCGCGCTCGGCCGCCCGGTCGTCCCCCGCACGAAGAGCGTCTCGATCGTCCTGCCCACCAACCGCGCGGGCCAGCTCGAACACGCCATCGCGCAGGTCGCCCGGCAGCGTCACCGCGACCTGGAGCTGATCCTCGTCCTGCACGGCCTGTCGATCGACCCCGAGGTGGTGCGCGACAAGGCGCTGGCCGCCGGCGTCCCCGCCGTCAAGGTGCTCACCGCCGACCCCGCGCTGACGCTCGGCGAGGTGCTCAACCTCGGCATCGCCCAGGCGGACGGCGAGTACATCGCCAAGATGGACGACGACAACCTCTACGGCCACCACTACCTGTCGGACCTGCTGCGCGCCTTCGACTACGCCGACGCCGAGATGGTCGGCAAGGGCGCGCACTACACCTACTTCCCCGCCACCAACACCACGGTGATGCGCCTGCCCGGCCTGGAGCACCGGTACGCCCACCTCGTGCAGGGCGCGACGATCCTCGCCAAGGCGGACCTGCTGCGCACGTTCGCCTTCGAGGCGGTCAACGCGGGCGAGGACACCCGTCTGGTGCGCCGCTGCAAGGAGGAGGGCGTGCGCATCTACTCGGGCGACCGCTTCAACTTCGTCTACATGCGCGGCGCGGACGCCTCCGCCCACACCTGGAAGGCCCAGGACTACAAACTCACCCGCAACGCCCAATTCTCCTTCGTCGGCCACCCCGAAGCCCACGTCATGATCTGACCTCCGCTCTGGAGCCTTCCACCAGACCCGATGATGACCTTCGCGAGATACGGCCGTTTAACTCGGATATATCGGAATTTATATGCAGCACGTGCCGTTGCCGGGAAACGCGGCTCTGACGATCGGCGGTTGACCGCTCCTCCTCGATGCGGCACCATGGAGGTGTCGTGAGCAATAGCTCGCGAAAGTGAACCCGGCAGCTCTCCGGACGGTGAGTCGGCCGGGTTTCGCGCATCTAGAGACCGACATCTGTGACCTTCTGCACGATTGAACCGGTGCGACGCCTCCAGTCCCCGCCTTTGCCGTAGGCCCATGCCACAATGTCCGGCAACCAGAGCAGAGGCTCCACGGCCGGTCGGCCATGAAGATACTCGAAGCGATCGACGGCCTGCGCCTTCCCCGCCATCTCGCGGACCACCTGACGATCCTGACGGTCCTGGTTGCACGACTCGATGACCAGTCGGGCGACGCCCATGGCGACCAGATCGGGGACCATACGACGCAGGCAGTCGTCCCGCACCCCTCGCTGCGGACGACCCCCCATCTCCGACCGGTAGATATGCGCCTCCACGGCGAGGACGGAGATCCGGCTCAAGATCTCCTTTCGCCGGCCGTCGCCCTCACTCTTCATGTGGATCCGCTGCTGTCCGGGTTTGCACAGCTCTCTTAAGCCTTGTCGGATCGGCAGTAGATCACCGGGAGACAGCACGGCGACACAGATGAGGTAACGGCCCCTCGCGGACTCATCCGCGAATGCGTGCCTGACCATCAGGCGATCCCCCGGTCGGTTCGTCGCGCACTATGCCTGTGAGCCGTAAAGCGCGGGTTCTCCTAATGTCAGCTCGAAGCGAGATTGTATGGCCTCACGTCACGGTAATGACAATGCAGCCTCATATTCGACCGGCGAAATCCCGATAGATTCGCAAGCCGCGCGAATTGTGGTTTCAACATGCATTAAGCCCGATTCCGACGTCACTCGTCCCTTCTCGGGCGCCGGGCTGGGGAGCGTCTCACGGTGGCGCAGGCTCGGGGGCGCCGACTCTCGGGAGGCGAGCACGTGAAGCGGCTCCGGGAAGAGGGCGGCCTATCGGAGCCTCGGCGCGGGCACCCCTTGCCCGATGGGCCCTGTGGTGGAAGATTATTTCTAGACGCAATCGGCAGTTTCCGATCGGAATGGTGCAGATTATGCGGGTCATCGGGGCAGGGTTCGGGCGTACGGGGACGTTGACGCTCAAGACGGCGTTGGAGCGGCTGGGGTTCGGGCCGTGTCACCACATGACCGAGGTGATCGGCGATTCGCGGCAGGTGCGGCAGTGGCTCGCCGTGTCGCGGGGCGAGACCCCCGACTGGGACTCCGTGTTCGCGGGTTACCAGTCGTGTGTCGACTGGCCGGCCGCCGCGTACTGGCGCGAACTGGCCGCGCACTATCCCGAGGCCAAGATCGTCCTGACCGTGCGGGACCCTGCCCGATGGCTCGACAGCATGCGGGCCACCATCCTGAAGCAGCGCGAGCGCGGCACCACGCTGCCTTTCCGGATGACGATGTGGTTCTCGAAGGTGCTGGGCACCGACCTGGCCGCCTTCATGGAGATGACCCGGCGCATCGTCACCGAACGCGAGTTCGGCGGCCGGGCGGACGACTCCGAGTACCTGGTCGAGCGGTTCGAGCAGCACGTGGCGGAGGTCAAGGCGGCGATCCCGCCCGAGCGGCTGCTGGTCTTCGAGGTCCGCCAGGGATGGGAGCCGCTGTGCGGCTTCCTCGGGGTGCCGGTGCCCGACGAGCCCTTCCCCCGGGTCAACGACACCGCCGACTTCCAGGCCAGGACCCGCGCCCGGCTCAGCCCCCTGCTCCTACGCCGTAGCTGACCGAGCTCCTACGCCGTAGCTGACCGACGCCCGGCACCAGGGCCGCCAAGATCACCCTGGACACATGTCCGCCGAACATGGGCGACGAGAACCGCCCGCTGCCGGTCGCCATCGGCGACTGTCATTCGCGGGCATCGTCGATGACGAGCCGGATGCGGCCCGCCGCTCAGAGGAGATTCTCCGCGGGGCCGTCCAGCGGCGCGCGCCACCTTGGATGGACGGCGCGTCGTCAGGTCGCGGGTCGACGACCGGGGAGCGCCGAGCGTAGGCGGAGCGCCACGCCGCACGGTCGGGGGTGCGGGGAAGCTTGACGGTGTCTTTCTCCTGTGCGTGTGCGGCATTCGCCGTACTTATGCGGTTATGGGGAATCTGAACGGTGATGACAGAGTTGCGTACTTTTAGGACGTCCGTGCTGCCGGCGCAGGGCGTCCGCTTCGACGTTCAGGACCAACCCGCAAGGAGAGTTCCCCGACGTGACGACGGCAACGACGTCCAAAAGCATCGGTCTCAGGTCGGAGCGCGGTCCGGTACTCGCCGCCATCATGCTCTGCACCAGCCTGGTCGCACTCGACAGCACGATCATCGCGACGGCGGTGCCCTCGGTCGTCAGCGACCTGGGAGGCTTCTCCCAGTTCCCGTGGCTGTTCTCGATCTACCTGCTCACCCAGGCCGTCACCGTCCCGCTGTACGGGAAGTTCGCCGACATCTTCGGCCGCAAGCCGGTGATGTTCTTCGGCATCGCGGTCTTCCTCCTCGGCTCGGTGCTGTGCGGCGTGGCCTGGAGCATGCCGGCGCTCATCATCTTCCGCGCCCTCCAGGGCATCGGAGCCGGAGCCGTCCAGCCCATGAGCATCACCATGGTCGGCGACCTGTACTCCGTCGAGGAACGGGCGCGCGTGCAGGGGTACGTGGCCAGCGTGTGGGGCGTGTCCGCCGTGATCGGCCCCACGCTCGGCGGCCTGTTCTCCGAGTACATCTCCTGGCGCTGGATCTTCTTCATCAACCTCCCGCTGGGCGCGATCGCCGCCTGGATGCTCGCGCGCCGCTTCAAGGAGAACGTCACCCGGAGCACCCACAAGATCGACTATCTGGGCGCGGCGCTGCTCACCGCGGGCTCCTCGCTGATCATCCTGGCGCTGCTCGAAGGCGGAGTGGCGTGGGCCTGGGACTCGGTGCCGAGCCTGGCCATCTTCGCGGCCGGCATCGTGATGGTCGTCGCCTTCGTGCTGGTGGAGCGCCGGGCCGTCGAGCCGATCCTGCCGCTCTGGGTCTTCCGCCGCCGCGTCCTCATCGGCGGCAACCTCGTCGGGCTGAGCGTCGGCGCGCTCATGATCGGCCTCACCTCGTACGTGCCGACCTTCGCCGAAGGCGTCCTCGGCACCGGGGCCCTGGTCGCGGGCTTCGCCCTGGCGGCCCTGACCATCGGCTGGCCGCTCGCCGCGACGTTCTCCGGCCGCCTGTACATGCGCATCGGCTTCCGCGACACCGCGCTCATCGGCGCGGCCGTGGTGCTGGTCGGCTCGGTGATGTGCGCCTTCCTCGGCGAGCACGCGCAGGTCTGGCAGGTCGCCGCGGCGTGCTTCGTCGTCGGCGCCGGGCTCGGCCTGTCATCCAGCCCCACCATGGTCGCCATCCAGTCGGTCGTCGGCTGGGAACGCCGCGGAGTCGTCACGGCGACCAACATGTTCAGCCGTTCCATCGGCAGCGCGGTCGGCGCCGCCGTCCTCGGCGCCATCTCCAACGCCACCCTGTCCGACCGCTTCACGCATCCGCCGGCGGCGCTGGCCGGCAAGCTGCCCAACAGCCTCGACGCCACCAGCCTGGTGCTCGGCGCCCAGGGAGCCGCCGCCCAGTCGCCCACGGCCGCCTACATCCGCAAGGCCCTGTACGACGCCAGCCACCACGTCTTCCTCACGGTCCTGGTCGTCGCCGTCCTCAGCGTCGGCGCCTTCCTCCTCATGCCCCGCAAAACCGAAGAACTGACCTTCGACTGATCGCCCCACCTCCACGATGCCTGCCCCCTCCCAGTCACAACCACAGACTCGACCTGGTGATCCGGCCCGGCGCCAGAACACCCATCGCAGTCAATGAGACACTCTGTGTAACGTAAAATACGCATGTGCTGTTCGCCTTCGTCGATGAAAGCTGCCGCGTCCGTCAGGATGACGCCTGTCTTTATGTGTTGGCTGCCGTTGTACTCCCGGCCGAACGCCTTGACCAGGTCAGGTCAGTCATGGATGCCCTGCGACACGGAAAAGCCCCGACAGTGCACTGGAGGACGGAGCGCGCTCCGCGCAGGTCGCTCATCGCGAACACGGTGGCTTCACTCGACTGCGCTTCAATGGTCGCCGTCGGCTTCTACGGCACGCCGAGTCGATCCGAGCGGGCCCGGCGCCGCTGCCTGGAACGCCTGTTGCCTGAACTCTCTATCCAGCGGGCAGGAGCAGTGATCTTGGAATCGCGGCGTGAGCAGGATGCGCGTGATCGCGCGATCCTGACGGCTCTTCGCCGACAAGGACGGATTTCGTCGGAGATGTCGGTCAACTGGCAACGAGCGGGTTCGGACGCCGCGCTATGGACCGCTGACGTCGTCGCAGGGATCGTGACCGGCTGGCTGGACGGGGACCAGCAGTGGTGGCCCCTGCTCGAACAGCAAGTGACACTGCTGGATGCGGGAGAGGCTTGATCATGAAAGCGCGAGCGCCGGGCTCCCGATTCCATCGGGGGGTTCCCGGCGCCACTTCCACGTTCCAGAGAGCGTGACACCTGAGTATCCCCCCGATTCCTTTCAGTCGTCAAGCCGTCACCCACCGCGAGACGACAACGCCGATCACGCCCACGGGCCGGAAACCGTTACCGCCGGTCGTGTCTCGCGATGGGCAGGGCCCCCGAATACGATGAGAGGGACGGCACCGCCCCTGACAGAGGGGATACGGACATGGCGATCTCTCTCAACCACACGATCGTTCCCGCACGTGACAAGCGGGCCTCGGCCGGTTTCCTCGCGGGCATTCTCGGGCTGCCCGTCGGCGAGCAGGTGGGGCCCTTCATCCCCGTGCGGGTCGGGGAGCTGACCACGCTGGACTTCGCCGACGTCGACTTCGCGACCAGAGGAGTCAGCGAGATCTCCCCGCACCACTACGCCTTCGCGGTCGGCGAGACGGAGTTCGACGAGATCTTCGGCAGGATCATGGACGCGGGCCTCGACTTCTACGCCGAGCCCCATGAGCCCAAGCGGCACGGGGAGATCAACACCTGGCGCGGCGGCCGCGCGGTCTACTTCGACGACCCCAACGGCCACATCATGGAGGTCCTTACCGTCACCTCCTCCTGACCGGTCCGTGCCTGAGTCCGGCACGGCCGTCCGTCCGTCCGTCACCGAGGGTTCTCCCTATGCTCGCTTCGGGCACCGACCTTCGCCGCCCACCTCCCCACTCCCGGTCGCGCAAGTGTCACGCGCGATCTTCCTCTAGGCTCCGCCCATGTCTTCGCGGATGCCGGATGGCCGGTCCTCGAGAGTCAGGGAGCCGCTGCGGCCGAAGCTCGGGGCGTCGTTGACGAGCGCCGAAGGGTCAGCGCTCGACGTGGTGGACGACGGGTCGTACCGGGCGCTGGAGTACAAGGGCGCCGATCTGTCCTTCCGCGACGCGGGCGCGGTGGAGTTCGAGGGCTGCCGTTTCGTCGAGACGACGTTCTCCGGCACGAGGATGCGGCGCGGCGGCTTCTCCGATGTCGAACTTCAGCGGTGCGACCTGTCCAACATGGCCGCGACCTCCTCGACCATGCTGCGGACCTCAGTCAGCGCGGGCCGCCTCACCGGCATGACGTGGTCGGAGTGCGCGTTCCGGGACGTGCTGGTCGAAGACTGCCGCGCCGACCTGGCGGCGTTCCGGTTCTCGACGTTCAAGAACACCGTCTTCCGTGACTGCACCATGCTGGAGGCGAATTTCCAGAACGCCGACCTGACCGGCACCCGCTTCGAGCGCTGCGACCTGTCCGGCGCGCAGTTCTCCGGCGCCAGGATGGCGGGCGCGCGTTTCGCCGACTGCGTCCTGCTCGGCATCGGCGGCGTGACGAGCCTCGCGGGCGTCACCGTCAGGAGCCGGGACGCCCAGGGACTCCTCCACAGCCTGGCCGGCGCACTGGGGATCACCATCGAGGATTGACCCGCGGAAGGCATGCCGCGTCCGTGCCGGAGCGTAAGCGGCATGCCTCCCGCGGGTTCAGAGTCTCATCCGCCGGACGTGCTCGCCTGATCGACGTCCTGCGTGCAAGGTACGCCTGGGGTGGTGCGCGCCCGGTGCCAGGCGGCCCAGACGGTCTTGCCGGTTCCGGTCTCGTCGGCCGCGTGGATGACGCCCCACCGGTCCGCGAGCGCTTCCACGATGGCCAACCCCCTGCCGTGGACGGCCTCCGGGCTGAGGTGCAGGCGGCGCGGGCCGTCGGGGCCATGGTCGGTGACTCGGACGCAAAGTCCCCGCTCGTTCTCCCAGAGGGAGAGCCTGACCGGCGGTCTTCCGTGCACGACGGCGTTGCCCAGCAACTCGCCGACCACGAGGACGACATCGTCGGCGACCTCCTCCGGCACCGCCCACACGCGGCATGTGTCCCGCACCCCGCTCCGCACCTCCCCGACGACGGCCACATCGCACGGCACATCCCAGCACACGGCACGCAGACCACCCGGCGTAACCATCATCGGAACTCCTTGTCGAAGCTGAAGAGGTGGGATGGGACGAATAGCGGCCTCGTCTGTCCTGCGATGCCGTCCACCATTTGTCCTGTTTTCCATGAAGCCTCCGTTTCTGGCTAATGGAGTCATCCGATCGGTGAACCATGACGCCTCCGCATGGATGGTCGGACAGCATCCCTTTCACCTAGCTTCGCAATCGTCCAGGGCTATCCGAAATGCACCGGGATCGGAGAACCTGTCATGACCGCGAACCGACAAGGCTTCCTGGTACGTTGCCCGGATCCGTGAGCCCTTTGCCCAGTAGCATGCTGGCAGCGGGATTCGAAATCCGCAATAGACAAATTCCAATGCGAGCAATGTTCCCTTTGCCAGAGAAGCCACAATGGCGCGCTTAGGATGGATAGTGCTATGTCGGGAAGCCCGACGGTCAAGCGGCGACGTCTCTCTCAAGAACTGCGCCGGCTCCGGCTCCTCGCGGGATTGAACGTGACAGAGGCCGCGAGGCTGCTGGAGTGGGATGCCTCGAAGGTGACCCGGATGGAGCGGGGACAGTGGAAGCTTCCCAGCGTTCATGACATTCGTCTCATGCTCGACCTATACCGTGTCACCGATGAGAGCCGTCGCGAAGTACTCGTCGCTCTGGCGCGTGAGGCGCGCCAACGCGGATGGTGGGAGAAATATCAGGACGTGTTCCGCAGCAGCCTTCCCGATTTCGAGGCAGGTGCCAGCGCCATTCGCACATGGGAGATAGTGCTCATTCCTGGTCTGCTACAGACGGAGCAGTACGCGCAGGCCGTATGGCAGGCAGGGCAGGTGCTCGATCAGGAACTAATCGAGCGTCACGTGACGGCCCGTCTCACGCGGCAACAGATCCTTATGCGGGAGAATCCGCCTTCGCTTCTGGCGCTGATCGATGAGGCCGCGCTGCGTAAGCAGATCGGCGGTCCGGCCGTCATGCGAGAGCAGATCGGCAAGCTCATCGACATGGCGGCACGGCCGAACATCACGATCCAGATAGTCCCAGACACGGCAGGTGCCCACCCTGCGTTGGAGGGCGCTTTTGTCATCCTCGACTTCCCCGAGGACCCCAGCCTGGTCTACACCGTCACCACCACGGACAGTCTCTGGCTGGAGAAGCCGGAGGAGTATCAGCGCTATAGCTTTATTTTCAGTCATGTGATGACATCGGCCCTGTCGCCCGACGAGTCGGTGCGCTGCATGGCCGTGCTCAGGAAGCTACTCGAAGGATGATCGTCGATGGATCGGAGCATCAGAGGTCTCAGGTGGCGTAAGAGCACTCTGAGCGGAGCGAACAACGACAACTGTGTTGAGGTGGCGGAGCTTTCGGGCGAGGGGTGGGCTGTTCGGGACAGCAAGAATCCCGAGGGGGCGGTGGTGGTCTGCGCCCCTCGGGAGTGGTCCGCTTTTCTTCAGGGTCTCAGGGGCGACAACTTCCGCTGCTGAACCCGCTCCCGCGTCGGATGCCGGGCGGTCAGGCGGCGGCCTGGTCCTGGACGATCTGGTCCTTCAGCGGGGTGAGGGCGGAGGCGATGGTGGCGATGGTGTCCGCCGGGACTCCGCAGGCGGCGAGGGCCCCGGCCAGGTGGCCGACCACCGTATCGAAAGCGCCCGCCGTGATGCCGCGGCCCGCGTGGGCCTGGTCCATGGACCTGCCCCGGTACTCCTGCGGCCCGCCGAGCGCCGCGGCGACGAAGCTGCGCTGATGGGCCTTCAGCCTGCCCATGTCGACGTCGTTGAAGTAGCCGGCCAATGTGGGGTCGGTGATGACGCGGGTGTAGAACTCCTCGACGACCGCCGCGACCGCGCCCGCGCCACCGACCTGATCGTAGATCGACGCCATGGTGTCCTCCTCGACGTTGTACCGCCGTCGAGATGAGGATGACCACCGAGCGTTGCTCCGCGGAAACAACGGAAATCGTTCTGTGTAGCCGGTGTATCACCGAAAAGACATGCTGGTAATGGGCGGCGGGCGGTCCGTCACCGGCTGCCCGCCTCTTCCCGCGAAGTGCCGTCCGGCGGCAGACCGGGGTCAGGCCGGTAGGCGGGCGACGCCGCCGATGAGGGTGGGCCGGCTCAGGTCGATCTCGACGTCGGGCTCGGAGGCGGGCCGCCAGGCGGACACCGGCACCAGGCCGGGTTCGAGCAGGTCCATGCCCTCGAAGTAGCGGGCGATCTGCGCGTGGTCGCGTGGCTTGACCGAGCCGGTCGCGGTCCGGTTGTAGAGGGCGCGGACCTGCCGGTCGGTGCGCCCGCCGATCTGGCCGGTGTACCCGTGCGAGATCACCAGGTAGCTGCCCGGCGCCATGCTGTCGCGGAACCGCGAGGCGATCATCGCCGCCTTCTCGTCGTCCGGCACGAAGTGCAGGATGGCGACCATCAGCACGGCCACCGGCCGGGACAGGTCGAAGTGGCCGAGGACGGCGGGGTCGCCGAGGATGCGCTCGGGCGTGGTGACGTCGCCCTGCACCACGATCGTCCCGGTGCTGTCGGCGAGCAACGCGCGGGCGTGGGTGAGCACGATGGGATCGTTGTCGACGTAGACGACCCGGGCGTCCGTGGCCACCTCGCGGGCGACCTGGTGGACGTTCCGCTGCGTGGGCAGCCCGGCCCCGATGTCGAGGAACTGCCGGATCCCCGACTCCGCCAGCAGCCGCACCGCCCGGCCGAGGAACTCGCGGTTCGCACGGGCGACCTCGCGGATGTTGGGCACCAACTCGATCATCTTCTCGGCCGCCGCGCGGTCGGACGCGAAGTTGTCCTTCCCTCCGAGGTAGTAGTCGTACATTCGGGCCACACTGGGGATGGACGGGTCGATTCCCGCCACTAAGGGGTCCTCGAACGTCATTTACTCGCCTTCCGTCTGGAAGGGATCTTATGACGCGCCCGCGCGCCCGTCCCTGGTCCGCCGCCGTTTTCCCGCACCGGTCGGACGGGGAGTCGCGCCGCGGCGTGCGGACCGCATGGGGCAGGGTGGTGTCATGGAGCTGTTCCCGCAGGTGCCGGTGGCCGACTGGCAGGACACCAAGGAGACGTTGCACCGCTTCGCCCAGGTGGTGGGCAAGATCCGGCTCGCCGCCGGAGTGCGGCGCAACCACTGGTGGAACGCGCCCTTCCACCTGACCGGGCGCGGGCTCACCACGCGTCCCATGGGACAGGCCGACGGCAACCCGATCTTCACCATCGACTTCGACTTCGTCGGCCACCGGCTGGAGGTGGCCAGGGGCGACGGCAGGATGATCTCGTTCCCCCTGTACGGGCACTCGGTGGCGTCCTTCTACCGGGAGACCATGAGGGCGCTGGACGACCTCGGGATCGACGTGCACATCGACATCCCGAGGCCGTTCGACCTGCCCGACTCCGACCGGCCGTTCGCCGAGGACACCGAGCACGCGGCCTACGACCCGGCGGCGGTTACCCGATATTGGCGGGTCCTGAACCAGGTGAACCTGCTGCTGGAGGAGTTCGCGGCGGGGTTCTCCGGCAAGATCAGCCCGGTGCACCACTTCTGGCACACCTTCGACATCGCCTGCACCCGCTTCTCCGACCGCCAGGTCGAGCCGTCACCCGACGCCGACCCGGTGACGCGCGAGGCGTACTCACGGGAAGTGATCAGCTCGGGGTTCTGGTTCGGCGACGACGCCTTTCCCGAGCCCGCCTTCTACTCCTACACCGCCCCCGAGCCGGCGGGGCTGGCGAACGAGCCGCTGCTGCCGCCGGCGGCCCGGTGGACCGAGCAGGGCGGGAGCCATCTCGCGGTGCTGCGCCACGCGGACGCCCGCACCGACACCGACCCGCACGCCGCCGTGCTCGCCTTCTACGAGAGCGCCTACCGGGCGGGGGCCCGGCTCGCCGGCTGGGACATCGCCCGCCTGGCCTGCCCCGGCGGCGTCACCGATCCGCTGATGCGCCCCATCGCCTGAGCCGCAGAACATGTGAGGGCCTCTGCCAGGCCCTCTGGACGAAGTGGGTGTTCCAGGCCCGGTACGTCCAAGGATTCCATCACCGTTGAGGCCCCGAATGCGAAGATGTCCAGGGCCGCAGTCCAGTGCTTCGATACTTCGAGGCGACTGTGCGGACGCCTCAGCAGAGGTGTGCGGTCGTCGCTCTTGACATATTCCATGACGGAGGACCGTGGGTGACGGACAGCGATCTGGGGCAATCTAACGATGAGGTCGAGACCTTCGCCCTCACCTACGAGCCCAACCCGAAACACAAGCCCATCCCCAGTCCTGGTCGACACGGCTCCATATGTCCGCGCGACGCAGACGGTCCCGGCTTGCTCGCGCAGAGCGACACCGAAGGCAAGAAGCGTTATGCCACAGATGGAGACCGTGCCTATTGCGCGCAGCAGCATGCCGAAGGCAGGTGGCATGGCTACCCCGTCGACTGGCATGAGGTACCACCACTTCTTGTCTCCAAGTGGGTGGCTGCGGAGAGAGTCGACCGAAGAACGGTCCAGCGAGCGAAAAGGCGTCGGAACCGATGACCATCTCATGGGAGAGATTCGAAGGCAGCACTGATGGCTTCGCGGCTCGTCTCGCCTTCATGTCCGATCCTGACGAGGGTTCGGCGGCGACAACGGAAGAGTCGGCGTCGTGGGGTGCTCTGCAGATCTGGGCGGACGGACACAATCTCTCGGCGCACGTGAGCCAGGGAGAGCCTCTCCAGAGCACACATTGGTATCTGCTTCCCGTCTTGGAATGGATCGCCGAACACTGGAATCCTCTGTTCCATGAGGAGCGCCTACCGAATCGAAACGTGGAGGGCGCAGCGGCGACCGCCTTGATCGTCACGCGCAATGCTCCCGCGCTCGCCGACGAATCGGACATCCTTACGTGGGAGGAGGATTGGTACGAGTGGCATGCACGGCATGCTTTGCGAGCGGCCCGTGCCGGTGGTTTGTTCCCTAATGTAGTGATACGCCGGTTCCGTGATTCCATCGAGGTCAGCTGGGACGATGAGCCGTTGGCTGGTTCGCCGCGGGGATTTCGCCACAGTGCGAGCCATGGAGTCGTCTACCTTCCTCCGGCAAAGGTGGCACGGCCGCTGTACGAGCTGTTGCGATCTGCGACAGATCATCTGCTCAACCTGCATCCCGAAAGCACCCGGCTCACGGAACTCCGCGGGCAGATCGACAAACTACGGCTACCGGACCAGCACCACGTCCGGCTCGACTGGCTCGCCGGCCTGCGGAGGCCTCCCACTCTCGGTTCGCGTCTTGTCAGCGGCACGCCAGCCGATGACATGCAAATCCGCTGGAATGAGATCGTCGCCACATTGCAGGAGACCGGAGACTCCGAACAGGTCACCGAGGTCCTCGCCGTGGAGGAATCCCCGCTCGTGATCTCCGGCTCGTGTCATGCGGCTCTGCTGTTCAGCTCCGTCGCGCCTACGATCACCAGCGAGGACGTACGCACCCTGGCCTCGGTGCTGGTGGAGCGATATTCCCGTGACGTCGACACGACAGAACTAGAGGATCTCAGCTTCGAGATCCTTCCCGACCCCGCCATCCCCGACTGGGAGCAAGGGTACGAGCTTGCGGAATGGGTGCACGAAAGGATCGATCTCACCAGCTCAGGCGGCTCCGTCGACATTGAAGGACTGCTTCAACGGCTGAATGTGACCGTCATCTCACGCCGGCTCCGAGACCGCGACATTCGAGCTTGCTCTATCGTCGGCCCGCACCACCAGCCGACGGTGGTGCACAACGAGTCATCCCTCTCCTTCAATCATGGCCGCGCCAGACGATTCAGCATGGCTCACGAGTTGTGTCATCTGCTGTTCGACAGGTCACAAGGACAAAAGCTCGCCATAGCGAGCGGCCCGTGGGCGCCGAGGAGCGTCGAGCGCCGCGCGAATGCTTTCGCCGCGATGTTCCTGATGCCCACCGTGCTGGTACAGGAGATCATCGCGGAACAGCCGGAGTCCGTCGAAGAGCCAGCGGTCGTGGCAGCGATCGCGTCCCGGTTGCAAGTCGGTCGCCATGCCACGATCGAGCATTTGTACAACCTAACCCTTATGAGTGAGGTGACCCGTGACGAACTCCTAGCGCGGGCGCAAAACTCCAACTCCGCTCTGTGACGCCGCAACTACCTCGACAGCGCTCTCCTAAGACCGTCCAAGCCCCTGGATCGCGCCTGCGCCCCTCTGCTTCAGCCTGGCGTACGCACAGGACTGGAGCAGAGGGGTGGGACCGGTAGGACCAGGGCCGGTCAGGTGGTGGCGTTCTGGGCGGTCTTCTCGGCGGTCTGGCGGATGCGCTCGAGCTGGGCGTCGGTGACGTTCAGGGAGCCGAATTCCTTGACCGCCTGGTAGTAGGTCCAGGCGACGCTGTTGCAGGTGGCCCGCGGGATGGTCGAATATCCGGCGCAGACCGCCTTCATGTCGAAGTAGAAGGAGTCGTCGATGCGCGACTTGTTCGCCGGGAACTGGTTCACGGCCTTGTAGTTGCGGTACCCGAAGTCGTGCCGCCTGCACGGCATTCTGAAGTCGAAGCCGAGCGGCTGGTCAGGGCTGCTGGAGCACAGGTCGGTCGACCAGTCGAAGGCGTAGTCCGCCCAGTTGCCCTGGTTCTGCCAGGCGGCCTGCCAGGCGGAGGAGCTGGCCGACGTGGGCTGGCTGAAACTGGAAAGTGCGGCGAGCTTTTGCTCGAGCGTCACCGCGTATGCGGGTATTGTTAAACCGAGTATCGTGACGAGGGAGAGGGCGACGGTCGCGAGGGCACGTCTCATCATGGGGGGCTCCGGCTTTGTCGGGGGATGGCTCGCGGGGCGGCGATCGGCCACGGCACAACAATGAGGCGAAATAACCCGGAACGCCGGAACATAATCTGATCAATACCGGTGCCGATATTCGCGGACAATCGCTCTTTACAAGCTGACCGCGTCCTGTAAAATCGACATTCTTCCTGGACGCCCCCGCATCCGCGCTGTGGCAGGCTGGGCGGGTGGACACGATCTGGGATGTCGTCGTGGTCGGGGGCGGGCCGGCGGGTGCGGCGGCGGCCATCCGCGCCAGGCAACTACGACCGGACGCCCGGGTGCTCCTGGTCGACAAGGCCGACTTCCCGCGTGACAAGGCGTGCGGGGACGGCATCGCCGCGCACGGCCGCGAAGAGCTCGCCCTGCTCGGCGTCCCCGATCTGATCGACGACTACCGGCCAACGCGGGGGCTGTCGGTGGTGTCTCCGGGCGGCGCACGGGTGACCGCCGCCGTCGCCCGCCCCAATCACGTGGTCCCGCGGGCGGTCTTCGACGCCCGCCTGGTCGAGGCCGCCCGCGCGAGGGGGGTCGAGGTGCGCCGGCACCGCGTCCGCGGGCTCGCCGCGCGCGACGACCGGGTCGTCCTGGACGACGTGCTGGCCGCGCGCGTGGTCGTCGCCGCCGACGGGGCCAACTCGGCCGTGCGGCGCCTGATCGGGGTGCCGCCGTCGCCCGACGGGCACACCGCGATCGCGGTGCGCGGCTACGCCGAGGTTCCCGCCGACGACGACGTCCAGTTCATCGCCATGCAGCGGGACGGGTGGCCCGCCTACGCGTGGTCCTTCCCCATCGGGGACGGCACGGCGAACGTCGGGTTCGGGATGATGCTGCCGCGGCTGCGCGCCACCGGCCGTCCGGGCCGGGAGGTCCTGCACGGCCGGCTCGCCGAGCTGCTGCCCCACCTGCCCGCTCGCGACCTGCGCGCCCACCACCTGCCGCTGTCCCCCGGCCGGCCGAGGCCCGGCGCCGGGCGGGTGCTGCTGGCCGGCGACGCGGCGAGCCTGATCAACCCGCTGACAGGCGAGGGCATCTACTACGCGTTGCTGTCCGGCCGGCTGGCCGGGGAGGCCGCCGTCGAGGCGGCGGACCCGCTGCCCGCCTACCGCCGCAAGCTGGCCAGGGCGCTCGGACGGCACCTGCGCACCACGGACCTGCTCTCGCGCGCCGCCCGGTCGCCGGGGTTCATCGACGCCGCGATCGCCACCGCCGCCCGCCGCAAGGAGGTCTTCGACCTGCTCGTGGACGTGGGCCTCGGCGCGGGCACGGTGCCGCCGCCCCTCGCCCTCGCCGTCGCCCGCCGCTGGCTCTGGAACGGCGTCCGGCTCCGCACCCGGCACGCCTGAACCTCCCAGCCCCAGAAACCGGTCCGGCACGCCTGGGACCTGGACGTCCCGAGGTCAGCTCTGGACGACCGCGCGGGTGAGCATGGACAGGGCCGACGGGCGCAGGCTGTCGGTGCGGGTCCACAGGGCGGCGTCCACGGACTCGCGCTGGCCGGCGTGCTCGACGGCCGTCAGCCCGTGCTCGGCGAGCAGGGCGGCCATCTCCTCGGGGCCGAGCATCGACAGCCACGGTTCGCCCTGCTCGGCGGCCATGGGCATGACGCCCTCGACGTACGCCTGCCCGGCCTCGTCGCGCAGTTCCTCCGGCAGCATGTGGTCGACGACGACCTGCGACCCGGGCGCGAACCCGCCGATCACCTCCAGGGTGCGGCCGATGCCCTCCCTGGTCAGGTACATCGTCACGCCGAGCCAGCTCACGAAGGCGGGACGGGAGGGGTCGAAGCCCGCGCGGGTCAGCCCGTCCAGCAGCGCGTCGTTCTCGAAGTCGGCGGGGACGAAGGTCACGGTGTCGGGGACGGCGATGCCCGCGCCGGCCAGGGCCGCGCTCTTCCACGCCTGGGTCGCCGGATGGTCGACCTCGTAGACCTGGACCGGCGCGCCGGCGCCGGCCCGGTAGGCGTAGGAGTCGAGACCCGCGCCGAGGATCACATACTGGGCGACGCCGCGGCGCACGGCGTCGGCGAGCCGGTCCTCGGTGTGGCGGGCGCGGGTGACGGCCGCGGCGCGGACGCCGGAGAGGATGAGGTGGGCGCCGTGCAGCCGGTGGTAGGCGAGGAGTTCCTCGGCGCGGTCGGCGAGCAGCGCGTGGGCCAGCGTGTCGGCGAAGATCAGCGGCGGGTCGTCGACGATCAGATGCGCGGCGCGGGCGGCGGCCGCCATGAGGGCGGTGCGGCTCGGTTCTCCGTTTTCGTTCACGATCGGAGAGCCTATATACGACTTTCGCCATCATATCATGGCGAAAAAACTTATTCAGACCATTTGTCATTCCAATCCGATGACGATTCCCGGCCATTCGCGCCGCCATTCGCGGACGATTCCACCCGGCCGGGCGCGGGCCCGGATCATCGTGCGGAGATCAGCCGGAGAACAGGCCGCGGACGTGGCCGGGCGGGTGGCCGAGGACGGCGCGGACCGTCCGGGTCAGGTGGGCCTGGTCGGCGAACCCCAGGGCGAGCGCCAGCCCGGCCAGGTCGGTCTCGCCCTCCTCGATGCGGGCCAGGGCCCGGCTGACCCGCACCCGGTTGCGGTAGCCGCTGACGGTCATGCCGACGTGCGCGCGGAACGTGCGGCTCAGGTGCGAGGGCGACACGCCGAGGGCCCGCGCCAGCCGCACCAGGTCGGCCGACTCCGGGGCGCCCGCGACGATGGCCTCCCGCGCCCGCGCCGCCAGCTCGCCCCGGCCACGACCCGCCCGGGTCCGGGACCGGGGGACGCGCACCGCGGCGGCGATCGCGTCCACCAGCCGCTCCACCGGGTCGGCGGCGTCGGCCGTGGCGCGCAGGAGCAGCCGGTGGGCGAGCTCGACCCTGCCGTCGACCGCGACCGGCGCCCGCGGCGGCTCGTCGCCGGCCACGGCGTGCCACAGCGGCTCCCGCACGTGGATGAAGGTGCACACATCGCCGCCCGCCGGGTGCGCGAAGGCGTACTCGCGGCCGGGGACCGTCAGATAACCCATCGTCGGGTCGGCGCTCACCTCGTCGCCGTCGCTGCGCACGCGGAACCTGCCGCGCCGCACGAGCACGAGGCCGTTGCCGTGGCCCTCCTCCGGCGCCGACCATCCGTCGTGCCGTTCACCGCATGACACCACATGGACGGAGAAGTCTGACCCGTCCACCACCCGTCGGGACGTACGCACCCGCCCACCTTAGGCACGGCCACCCCACTTCCCGTGCCCGATCCGGCCACATTTCGGGCGTCCGAAGGAAGAAGCGCAAATACGTGCAAGACGCGGGGCGGGACGGCGGGCGAGCCTGTCGGAATGGTTTCCACGCTCACCCGGCGGCGGGGCGGCACCGTCCTCGCGGTCCTGCTCGCCGGCCAGACGATGGCATCGATGGACGGCTCGATCGTCACGGTGGCGCTGCCGTCCATCCAGCGCGACCTCGGCGGCGACGGGGCGATGGTGCAGCTCGTCGCCTCCGCGTACATGCTGGCCCTCGGCCTGCTGATCGTCACCGGCGCGCGGCTCGGCGACGTGCTCGGCCACCGGCGGGCCTTCCTCGGCGGGCTGGCCGGCTTCACGCTGGCTTCCCTGCTGTGCGGGCTGGCCTGGGCGGCCCCCGCGCTGGTGGCGGCGCGGATCGTGCAGGCCGCCGCCGCGGCGCTGATGACGCCGCAGGTGTTCTCCCTCATCCAGCTGCGTTTCGACGGGGCGGCGCGCAAGCGGGCGATCGGGCTGTACTCGATGGTGCTGGCCCTCGGGGTGGCGCTCGGCCAGCTGGCCGGCGGGCTCGTCGTGGGGGCCGACCTGTTCGGCCTCGGCTGGCGTCCGGCGTTCCTCATCAACGTGCCGGCCGGCGCGGTCCTGCTGGTCGCCGGCGTGCGGGCGCTGCCGCGCGCGGGCGCGACGGCCGCGCGGCTGGACCTGGCCGGCGTCGGCCTGCTGACCGTGGCGATGACGGCCCTGATCACGCCGCTGATCTTCGGCAGGGAGCACGGCTGGCGGCCCTGGACGTGGGCGTCGCTGGCCGCCGGGGCCTTGCTGCTCGCGGGATTCGCGCGGTTCGAGCGCCGCATGGCCCTGCGCGGCGGGCAGCCGCTGCTCGACCTGACGGTGCTGCGTCCCAGGGGTGTGCGGCCCGCGCTGGTCGCGTGCTTCACGGTGATGGCCTGCTACGCGGCCTTCCTGTTCGCGCTGACCCTCCACCTGCAGGGGCGGCTGGGGTTCGGCCCGTTCGGCGCGGGGCTGGCCTTCGCACCCTACGCGGCGGGGTTCGCCGCGCTGAGCCTGACCTGGACCCGGCTGCCGGAACGGACGCAGGCGGCCCTCCCGGTCGCCGGCCCGGTCGTCTTCGCCGGAGTCGCGGGGGCGGTGGCGGCGGTGACCGGGCTGTGGGGCGGCGGGTGGCCGGTGGCGCTGGTGACGCCGCTGCTGTTCGCGGCGGGGGCGGGCCACGCGGCCGGGTACAGCCCGCTGATCGCCCAGGTGTCGGCGGTGGCCGGCCCCGGCCGGGCGTCCGCGCTGTCGGCGCTGAACTCGACCGGCCCCGTGCTCTCCTCCGTCGGCGCCATCGCCGTGCTCGGCGGGCTGTACCTGAGCGCCGGACTCGGCTGGACCGCGGCGGCCATCGCCGTCCTGCTCCTCGCCGGAGCCTGTTCCGCCGCCGCCGCCCGCGCCGCCTGGCGCCCCGCCACGCGTCCGGCGCCGGCACCCGCAGGCGCGGCGCGGCGCTCCTAGAACGGCGGGTCAAGGCGGGTGCGCGGCGCTTCCAGGACGGCGGGAGGTGAGGCGGGTGCGCGGCGCTCCTAGGACGGCGGGGTGGACAGGCGGGCGCGCTGCGGGACGACGGTGTAGCGGGGGTCCTGGCTGGAGGCGACGCCCGCCGAGAACACCCCGAAGCGGACGCAGACCGAGGCTGCCATCAGCGCGGCGCCCGAGACGACCGCGAGGGCCCGTCCCCGCCCTGGGCGGCCATCGGCGGCCAGGGCGGTCAGGGCGCCGGCCAGGCTCAGGAGTTCGCCGGCGCGGGTCAGCGTGCCGGGCCGTCCCCGCTCGTACGCCTCGGCGACCATGCCGAGGCGGCGGCGCATCAGCCGCCCGGCGGCCAGTTCCAGCGCGGCGCCGAGCACGGCCGCGCGGCGCGCCGGGGCGTTCTCGGCCGCCGGCGTGGCGATGAGGGCCGCCCCGGCCGCCGTGGCCATGGCCGAGCCGGCGAACAGGAACGGCATCTCGCGGTGTCCCTGGTGCCAGGCGGGCACGGCGGTGTCGCCGATCAGCACCGCGGTGTAGGTGCTGACCGCCGGTCCGAGGACCGCCGCGCCGTACCCGGCGACCCGTCCCACGAGGGGGAACCTGCCGGTGAGGTCGGTGAGCGCGCTGACCCCGGCCAGCGGCGCGTACGCGGCCAGCAGCCAGGAGCCCATGTTCATCGGCGAGGACGGCTTGACGACGCGCAGCATGTTGACGAAGCGGGCCGGGCGCCCGAGATCGGCGACCAGCGCGGCCAGCGACAGCGTGATGCCGGCGAGCGCGGCGAGTTTCGTCGCGCGGGCCAGGGACGGGCGGCCGGTCAGCTCGCCGCCGGCCGCGAGCGCCGAGGAGGCGCCGGCCAGTCCGCCCAGGTACAGGTACCCGCCGATGTGCAGTTCCCGCCAGACCGGCGGCTTGAGGATGGGCCGGTCGTAGTAGGAGGTGAACTCCTCCGCGATCGAATCGGCCATCAGGGTGGCCCCGCCGCCGGCGCGTCCACGCGTCGTCATCTCGCTCCTCGCTCTCGTCGCGCTGATGTCCGCGGCGCCGCCGAGCCTCATCGGCGTGCCGTGAGGAAGGCGGCGGCGACCCCGCAGACCAGGGCCGCCGCGGCGGCGGCCGCGTGCCGCCACATCGACGGCAGGTCGCGGGTGGGGTCCATGGGGGCGGGCGGCAGGCCGTACACCTCCGGCTCGTCCAGCAGCAGGAAGAACGCGCCGTTGCCGCGCACCCCGTCCTCGGGGTCCTCGCCGTAGAGGCGGGCGTCCTGGACGCCGTCGCGGTGCAGCGAGCGCAGACGCGCCTCGGCCCGTTCGAGCAGCTCGTCCACCGGCCCGAACTGGATGGACTCGGTCGGGCACGCCTTGGCGCAGGCCGGGACGAGCCCATCGCCGAGGCGGTCGTAGCACAGCGTGCACTTGAACACCCGGCCGTCGTCCTCGCGCTTGTCGATCACCCCGTACGGGCAGGCCGAGACGCAGTAGCCGCAGCCGTTGCACACGTCCTCCTGGACGACGACCGTGCCGAACTCGGTGCGGAACAGCGAGCCGGTGGGGCAGACGTTCAGGCAGGCCGCGTCGGTGCAGTGTTTGCACACGTCGGAGGCCATCAGCCAGCGCAGGTCACCGGCCCCCTGGTCGCCGGAAGGCCGTCCGCCGGGGGCCTGCGGCGCGCGCACCGGCTTGCGCTGTTCGATGAAGGCGACGTGCCGCCAGGTGGACCCCGACAGCTGCCCGGTGTTGTCGAAGGACATGGCGGTGAGCTCGAAAGGCGCGTCCGCGGGAAGCCGGTTCCACTCCTTGCAGGCCACCTCGCACGCCTTGCACCCGATGCACACCGAGGTGTCGGTGAAGAAGCCCATCCGCGGCGGATGCTCCGGGTAGCCGGTCTCCTCCTGGACCGCGGGCAGCCCGGCGGCCGGAGGCGCCGTCATCGCACGCCACCCTGGTGTGCGGGCTGGTCGATGCCGGCGCGGCGGCGGAAGGTCTCCACCAGGCGCGGCAGGCCGGGTCCGCGCGGCCGCCGTCCCGGCTGGATGTCGGCGGTGAGCACCTTGGTCTCCTGGATGTCGGCGTTCGGGTCGAGCACGATGGAGGTCAGCTCGTTCGCGGGGTCGCCGACGGCCAGGCCGTTCGGTCCCCAGTGGTAGGGCAGGCCGATCTGGTGGACGACCCGGCCGTCCAGGTGCAACGACGGCATCCGGTCGGTGACCATGACCCTGGCCTCGATGGCGCCGCGCGCGCTGATGACGGTGGCCCAGCCGCCGTGCTCCAGCAGGCGCTCCTCGGCCAGCTCCGGCGACACCTCGCAGAACATCTGCGGCTGGAGCTCCGACAGGTACGGCACCCAGCGGCTCATGCCCCCGGCGGTGAAGTGCTCGGTCAGCCGGTAGGTGGTGACCACGTACGGGTAGACCTCGCTGCCGGGCGGGTGGTAGCGGTTGCCGGGCCGGTCGTAGGTCAGCCGGGCGGGGTTGCCGCGCTGCGCGGGGTGCAGCAGGTTCTCCGACGGGGTGTCCTGCGGCTCGTAGTGGGTCGGCAGCGGGCCGTCCATCAGCCCGGCGGGCGCGAACAGCCAGCCCTTCCCGTCGCCCTGCATGATGAACGGGTCGATGCCCGACAGCGCGTCCACGCCCTCGGCGTCCTCGGGCGGCCGGTGGTCAGGGGGCCGGTCCTCGACGAAGTCCGGCACGTCGTGCCCGGTCCACCGGCCGAGTGAGGCGTCCCACCACACGTACGCCTTGCGCGGGCTCCACGGGGCGCCCTCCGGGTCGGCCGACGCGCGGTTGTACAGGATGCGCCGGTTGAGCGGCCAGGCCCAGCCCCATTCGCGGGAGGTCCAGCTCTGCTCGGTGTGCGGCCTGCGGCGCGCCGCCTGGTTGACGCCGTCGGCGTACACCCCGCAGTAGATCCAGCAGCCGCACCGCGTCGAGCCGTCGTCGCGCAGCTCGGTGTAGCCCGACAGGAGCCGCCCGCCGGGGCCGTACCCGTTGATCTCCTGGAGGACGGCGGCGGCGCTCGGCTCGGCGAGCGGGCCCTCGACCGGGTAGTCCCAGGCCAGGTCGAGGAACGCGCGGTCGCCCGGCTCGTCCGAGCCGGCCAGCCGCTCTTTGACCATCCGGCCCAGGTGGTAGGTGAACCACAGGTCGCTGCGGCGGTCGCCCGCGGGTTCGACGGCCGTGTCGTGCCACTGGAGCAGGCGGTTGGTGTTGGTGAAGGTGCCGCTCTTCTCGGTGTGCGCGGCGGCGGGGAAGAAGAACACCTCGGTGGCGATCTCCTCGGTGCGCAACTCGCCGCTCTGCACCTCGCGGCCGTCCTTCCACCAGGTCGCCGACTCGATGAGCGAGAAGTCGCGCACGACCAGCCACTCCAGGTTCGCCATCCCGAGGCGCTGCAGGCGGGCGTTGGCCGACCCCACCGCCGGGTTCTGCCCGAACAGCAAGTAGCCCTTGCAGACGCCGTCGAGCTGGGCCATCGTCGTGTCGTAGGTGCTGTGCGAGCCGGTCAGCCGGGGCAGGTGGCCGAAACAGAAGTCGTTGTCCGGCCTCGCCGCATCCCCGTAGTAGGCCTTGAGCAGGCTGACGACGTAGTTGCGGGCGTCGGCCCAGAACCCCTTCTGCGTGCTGATCACCTCGACGAAGGTGTCCAGGTCCTCGTCGCTGTGCGCGTACGGCATCGGGATGTAGCCGGGCAGCAGGTTGTACAGGGTCGGGATGTCGCTGGACCCCTGGATGCTGGCGTGGCCGCGCAGCGCCATGATGCCGCCGCCCGGCCGCCCGATGTTGCCGAGCAGCAACTGCAGGATGCTCGCCGCGCGGATGTACTGCGTGCCCACGGTGTGCTGGGTCCAGCCCACGGCGTAGGCGAACGCGCTGGTGCGCTCGCGCCCGGAGTTGGCGGTCAGCGCGTCGCAGACCCGGTGGAACAGCTCCGGCGGGATGCCGCACGTCCGGTGGACGAACTCCGGGGTGTAGCGGGCGAAGTGGCGCTTGAGGATCTGGTACACGCAGCGCGGGTCGGTGAGCGTCTCGTCGCACTGCGGGTGCGCGCTGACCGGGGCGCCGCCCGAGCCGTGCGCCTCGCTGCGGCCGGGAACGTGGTACTCGTCAAGGCGCAGCCGCCGCCCCGACGCGGCCTTCACCGCGGGCCCCTTGTACTGCCAGGTCGCGACGTCGTAGGTGCGGGTGCCGGGGTCCCAGCCGGAGAACACCCCGTCCAGGTCCTCGGTGTCGGCGTAGTCGTCGGTGACGATGCTCGACGCGTTGGTGTAGTTGAGGACGTACTCGCGGAAGTCCTTGCCCTCCTGGAGCACGTGGTTGATGATCCCGCCGAGGAAGGCGATGTCGGAACCGGGGCGGATCGGCACGTACAGGTCGGCCATCGCGCTGGTCCGGCTGAAGCGCGGGTCCACGTGGATGATCGTGGCGCCGCGCAGCTTGGCCTCCATCACCCACTGGAAGCCCACCGGGTGCGCCTCGGCGAAGTTGGAGCCCTCGATGACGATGCAGTCGGAGAACTGGAGGTCCTGCAGGAAGGTCGTGGAACCGCCCCGGCCGAAGGAGGTGCCGAGCCCGGTGACCGTGGAGCTGTGACAGACCCGCGCCTGGTTCTCCACCTGGATCACGCCGAGCCCGGTCATCAGCTTCTTGATGAGGTAGTTCTCCTCGTTGTCCAGGGTCGCGCCGCCCAGGGTGGCGATGCCGAGGGTCCTGGCGACGCGCTTGCCGTCGTGCTCCTGCTGCCAGGTCTCGCGCCGGGTGCGCACCACCCGGTCGGCCACCATGGTCATGGCCGTGTCCAGGTCGAGTTGCTCCCACTCGGTGCCGTGGGGCCTGCGGTACAGCACCGCGTGCTCGCGCCCCGGGCCGGTCGTGAGCTGGAGGGAGGCCGACCCCTTCGGGCACAGCCTGCCGCGGCTGACCGGAGAGTCGGGGTCTCCCTCGATCTGCACGACCTTGCCCCCGGAGACGTACACGTTCTGGGCGCAGCCCACCGCGCAGTAGGGGCAGACCGACTTCACCACGCGGTCGGCGGTGGCGACGCGGGCGCGCAGCGCGTCGGTGCGGGGCGAGCGGGCCGCCGCTCCGAGGCCGCCGCGGTCGGGGCCGGTGAGCTGCCGCAGCACCGGCCACCTGCCCAGGAACCCGCTCATGCCCATACAGCCCCCCGCTCGATGTCGCCGCCGGGGGGCGCGTGCGCTTCCTGCCGGTACCTGCCCCTGTGCGGAGAGCTCCAATCGCACGCGTCCCGTACGGGCTCACCGGCCGGCCGCAGGCGTCGCGGGTCGTCGCGGACGCGACACGTCCCGCCGCCGTCGCGGTGGGCGCGGTGGCACCGGTCCCGCAGGACGCCGGCGTTCGGGCTGGTCAGGGCGCCTACGGGCCGCCGATCTCGTACGGGCTCTCCCCGGAGGCGATCGCGGACAGCATCGCGGCCAGGTACCGCTGGGTGGCGGCGTGCAGGCCGTGCCCGAAGCTCACCCGGGCGACGCCCAGGGCGGCCAGCTCCGCGAGGGAGGGGGCGCCCGGGCGGAACAGCACGTTGACCGGCCCGCCCACCTCGGCGACCAGCGTCTTGATCACCTCGGGGTCGGCGGCGCCGATCGGGTACACGCAGTCGGCTCCCGCCCGCAGGTAACGGCGCCCGCGCTCCACGGCGTCGGCCAGCCGCCGGTCGGTGGTCCCCTCGTCGCGCGGGTCCGCGGCCCCCGCACCGTGGGAGGTCCCCGCGCCGCGCAGGTACGTGTCCACCCGCGCGTTGATCACCAGGTCGGCTCCCGCCCCCGCGGCGGCGGCCCGCACCTCCGCCAGGAAGCCGGCCTGCTCATCGGGATCGACCAGCGAGCCGGTGCCCGGGTCGGAGTCCTCCAGGTTGAGACCGGCCGCCCCCGTCGCGACCAGCCGCTCGACCAGTTCGGCGGGCGCGAGCCCGTACCCCCGTTCCAGGTCGGCGGTGACCGGCACCGGCACCGCGCGGGCGATGCGGGCGACCGCGTCCAGCATCGCGCCGGCCGGCGCCTGCTCGCCGTCCGCGTAGCCGAGGACGGGCGCCACCGCCGCGCTGCCGGTGGCCACGGCGGGGAAGCCCGCCTCCACCACGGCGCGCGCGGAGGCGGCGTCCCAGACGTTCGGCAGCACCAGCGGCCGTCCGGGCACGTGCAGCGCCCGCAGCTCCGCCGCCTTGGGAGAGGTCATCAGTGCGCGGAGGGGTGGTAGTTCCCCGGGACCAGCCGCGAGGTGACGCCGATGCGGTTCCAGGCGTTGATCATGATGATCGCCCAGATGAGCTTGGACAGCTCCTCCTCGCCGAACTGCTCCGCGGCCCGGGCGTAGACCTCGTCGCCCACCCCGCTCTGCGGCAGCAGGGTGATCGCCTCGGTCAGCTCCAGCGCGGCGCGCTCGCGGTCGGTGAAGAACGGCGTCTCGTGCCAGACCGTGAGGGCGTAGAGGCGCTGCTCCCGCTCACCCGCGGCCCGTGCGTCGATGGTGTGCATGTCGACGCAGAAAGCGCAGCCGTTGATCTGGGAGGCGCGGATGCGCACCAGTTCGAGCAGCGGGGCCTCCAGGCCGCTGCCGGCGACCACGCCGTCCAGCTCGCCGAGGGCCCTGTACATCTCGGCGGTGTGCTTCTTCAAGTTGACACGGGCCTGCGGCCGCGTGGTGGCGGGTGCGCTCGTGGTGTTCGTCGTCGTCATGAAATCCATGGTAGAAGCCCAGTGGACCGGCGGTAAGATCCAGTGTTGTGTCAGGAGATTGGGCCACTTTCGGAGTCGACCTGCTCGTCGAGATGGACGCCGTCGCCGGTCGGCGCACCGGCCTCGAGCACGCGCTGCGCGACGCGATCCGCGACGGCCGGCTCGCGCCGGGCACCCGCCTGCCGTCCAGCCGGGCGCTGGCCGCCGAGACCGGGCTCTCGCGCGGCACGGTGAGCGCCGCCTACGACCAGCTCATCGCCGAGGGCTACCTGACGGCCCGCCACGGCTCGGGCACCTCGGTCGCCGACGTCGCCCCGCAGCGCGCGGGCGCGCCGCTCGCCGGCGGGGACTCCCCGGCGCCCAGGTTCGACCTGCGGCCCGGCAGCCCCGACGTGACCACGTTCCCCTCGGCGGCGTGGCTGCGCGCCACCCGGCGGGTGCTGGCGACCGTGCCGGCCGCCGTGCACGGCTACGGGGCGCCGGGCGGCACCGCCGCGCTGCGCACCGCGCTGGCCGGCTATCTCGGGCGCACCCGCGGGGTGCTCGCCGATCCCGACCGGATCATCATCACGACCGGGTACGTGCAGGCCCTCGCGCTGCTGGCCGGGGTGGTCGCCGCCGGCCGGCGGCCCACCATCGCGATGGAGGATCCGGCGCTGGCCTTCCACCGGGACATCGTGCGCCGGGCGGGCGCCGGCGTCCTGCCCCTGCCGGTCGACGGGCGCGGGGCGCGCACCGGCCTGCTGAGCACGGCGGCCTACGCCGGGGTGGGCGCGGTCGTGGTGACCCCCGCCCACCAGTTCCCGACCGGCACCACCCTGCACCCCGAACGCCGCCACGCCCTCGCGGACTGGGCGCGCAGCACCGGCGGACTGATCATCGAGGACGACTACGACGGCGAGTTCCGCTACGACCGCCAGCCCGTCGGCGCTCTGCAGGGCATGGCCGCCGATCACGTCGCCTACCTCGGCACCGCCTCCAAGACCCTCGGGCCGGCGCTGCGCCTGGCCTGGATGGTCCTGCCCCCGCGCCTGGTCGGGCCGGTCACCGACGCCAAGCTGCACGCCGACCACCACACCGAGACCCTCGGCCAGCTCGTCCTGGCCGACCTGATCACCTCGCACGCCTACGACCGGCACGTGCGCGCCTGCCGGCTGCACTACCGCCGCCGTCGCGACCTGCTGCTGGCGCGCCTCGGCCCCGCGCGCGCCTCGTTCACCGACGGAGGCGGCATCGCGGCAGGCCTGAACGCGCTGATCCACCTGCCGCCCGGCGGCCCTGACGAACGGGCCGTCCTCGCGGCGGCGGGGGAACGCGGCCTGGCCCTGGGCGGCCTGGCCGACTACTGGCACCAGGAGAGCCCCGGCCATCCGCAGGGCGTCATCGTCGGGTACGGGACACCGCCGGAGCATTCCTACGCCGCTGCCCTGGACGCCCTGGCCGAGGTCCTCGGGCCGAGGCCGGTCAGAGGGAGAAGGGCTCCACGGAGGTGACGGCGTGGACGGGGACGGGGCCGTAGATGTGCGGGAAGGCCTCCTGCGCGCCGGGAGGCACCTCCAGGCGGACCTCGCCGTCCAGCAGCGCCTCGTCGATGGTCAGCACGACGAGGGGGGCGGCCACCGCCGCGTAGAAGTTCCGGGCCACCCCGTCCAGCTGCGCCCGGTCGGCGCTGGCGTGGATGAACCCCTCCTGCTCGAGGGTGCGGCCGAGCGTGGACACGCGGTACTCACCGGCACGCACGGCGGCCTCCCAGTCGGCGGCCAGCGCCAGATGGAGGATCGTCACCGCACCGAGCCTAGAACACTCGCCGCAGGGCCCGCCACGCCCGTCGCCACGCATGCGGCGGGGCCGGGCGCGCCGTCGTGCGCGCCCGGCCCCGTCCGGGTGACCGGGAGTCCTTGAGCTACTTCTCCAGGGGGACGGTGCCGTTGACGGCCGTCTCGGGGGCGGCGGGGGCGCCGTTCAGGTTGGGCGGGGTGGCGCCGGACAGCAGGGAGCGGGCCAGGCCGAGGCCGGTGCCGCCGAGGGTCAGCGCCTTGGCCAGCAGCTCCTCGACGCCCTGGGCGCCGTTCAGGACGACCATGTGGTCGACGTTGCCGAACGCCTTGGAGCCGGCCTCGACGATCGCCGGCCAGTTCTCGGCCAGCTGCTGGGCGATGACGGCCTCCTGGTTCTCCGAGAGAGCCTGCGAGCGGGCCCTGATCGCCTCGGCCTCCGCCAGGCCCTTGGCCTTGGCCGCCTCGGCCTCGGCCAGGCCGCGCGCCTTGGCCGCCTCCGCCTCCGCCAGGCCGCGCGCCTGGGCGGCGGCCGCCTCGCCCTCACCGGTGGCGCGGGAGGCCGCGCCGGCCGCCTCGGCGCGCAGCCGCACCGACTCGGCCTCGGCGGCGGCGGCCTGCTTCACCTGGGACGCCTGCGCGACGGCGCGCAGCTCGGTCTCCCTGGCCTCGGCCTCGGCCTGGGCGATGCGGGCGTCGCGCTCGGCCTGGGAGAGGGTGACCGTCTCGTAGGCCTTGGCGTCGGCGGGCTTGCGGACCTGCGACTGGAGCCGCTGCTCGGCCAGGTTGGCCTCCAGCTCGGCGGCGCGGGTCTCCTGGACGACGACCTCCTGGCGGGCCGTGGCCTCCGACAGCGGGCCGGCCTGCCGGGCCTTGGCCGACGCCTGGTCGACCTCGGCCTGGTAGCCCGCCTGCTGGATCTGGGACTCGCGGATGGCCGCGGCCTTCTTGGCGGCGGCGACCTGCTCGGCCTCGGTGGCCTCCTGGTCGCGCTGGGCCTCGGCGATGCGGGCGGAGGCGGCGACCTTGGCGGCGTGCGGCTTGCCGAGGTTGAGGATGTAGCCGGTCTCGTCGTCGATCTCCTGGATCTGCAGGGAGTCGACGACCAGGCCGAGCTTGCTCATCTCGTCGGCGGCGCTGCTGCGGGTCTCGCCGGTGAGCCGTTCGCGGTTGAGGATGAGGTCCTCGACGGTGAGGTTGCCGATGATCGAGCGCAGGTGGCCGGTGAACAGCTCGTGGATCGCCCCGCTCATGCTGTCCTGCTGGTCCAGGAAGCGGCGGGCGGCGTTGGCGATGGAGACGAAGTCGTCGCCGACCTTGTAGATGATCACGCCGCGCACCTGGACCGGGATGCCCTGCTGGGTCACGCAGTTGACCTGGAGGTTGGTGGCGCGGCTGTCGAGCCGCAGGCGGCGCGCGGTCTGGAAGCCCGGGATGACCGCCGTGCCCTTCCCCGTGATGATCTTGAAGCCCAGGCTGTCGGCCAGTTCGTTCCTCGTGTGGGCGCCGAGGCCGGAGATGATGAGCGCCTCGTTCGGCTCGGCGACCCGCCACACGGCCTTGAACAACAGGACCAGGACGACGAACAGGACGACGATGCCGCCGGCCCAGAAGGCCAGCTCCGTACCGGTCATGTGTGTTGACCTCCGAGATGAGGGGGGTGGGAGAGTCAGACGATCGCGCGCGCCACGTAGACGGTGCGTGGTGGCGAGTACTCGACGACGATGATGATCGTTCCCACCGGGATCTCCTCTTCGGGCACGCTGGGATGGGCATAGAAGGCCTCAACGCCCCCGCGTATCGGCACCAGCACCTCGCCCACAAGGCCCGGCCCGATCTTGCCGGTGACCCTGCCCTGTCTGCCCACCACGTGCAGCACACCCCGTCGTCATGCATCGACCCGAGAACGCGAACGTTACCCCGTTTGCCCCGTATCTTCATCGCCTGGCGAGAAGCCCCCTGGCATTTCGCGGCGACTCCGATTCGTTCGCGCGAATCGTCTTCGTCCGGCCCAACGAACCAGGTGTTCGCGGCGTTCCCCACATGAGGCACGATCACCATCAAAGCGGGATGCCGCGCCCGTAGGGCCCACGCAATGAACCCGAAAAGACTCGGCTCGCCGCCCGCGACATGCGCCTTGTTCCATTGCGCGCGGGGTGAGGATCGGCGGAATGACGGCTCATTTCCCTCCCGGCGGACGATCCCCCGCGACCTCGGACCGCGCGTCCGGAGGCGACCGGAGCGCCGGACCGTGGACGGGACGCGCGATCAGCCGCAGGGCGTTCCTGGACGGCGTCACGACGGCCGCCGCGTGCGCCGCCTTCGCCTCCCCCACCGGCCCGGCGTCCGCCGGTACGCCCCCCGGCCCGGCCGGCGACCCGGGCGGACCTTCACCGTCCCCCGGAGACGGGACGCGCCCGGGACACGGGCGCGCACGGCCGCACCCGGCCGCGCTGCAAGGGCTGCGAGGGGACACCCCGGACGCCACCGGCGTGGCGCGCGCCCTGCACGACGGCAGGTTCTGGGAGCGCGTGGACGCGCCACGGCCGCCCGGGGAGAGCTACGACCTGGTCGTCGTCGGCGCCGGCATCAGCGGTGTCACCGCCGCCTACACCTGGGTGCGGCGCCACCCCGGGGCGCGGGTGCTCATCCTCGACGGCCACGACGACATCGGCGGGCACGCACGCCGCACCGAGTTCCACCCCGCCGGGCGGGCCGGACCGCTGGTCGCGCACGGCGGCGCCCGCGCGCTCTACGCCCCCTCCGCCTGGCCGCCGCAGGCACGGGAGCTCCTGGCCGACCTCGGCGCCGAACCCGGCAGGTTACGCGCGCACGCCGAACCGGGCCTGTATCCGGGTCTCGGCATGCACGAAGGGGTCTTCTGCGACCGGGAGACCTACGGCGCCGGCGCCGACCGGCTGGTGACCCTGCGCCCGGGCAGGTCGACCGCCGAGTGGGTCGCCGAGTTGCCGATCGCCGCGCAGGCCGGGAGGGACCTGGTCATGCTCTACGACGACCCTCCCGACTGGTTCCCGGGCCTGTCCGGCGAGGACAAGAAGCGGCGGCTCGCCGGGCTGAGCTACACGGGCTTCCTGCGGGAGGTCTGCCGCGTCCACCCCGACGCCGTCGCGTTCTGCCGGACGATGCCCACCGCGACCCGGGCCCATGGCGCGGACGCGCTGGGCGCCATCGACGCCTGGGCCGCCGCGGACCGCCACGCCTATCCGGGTTTCGCCGGACTCGGGCCGGCCGGCTCGGCGCCCTCGCCCCGCGACCCGGCGCGGGCGGCCGGACGACGGGCGGGCGACGACGCCGAGGTGCCTTGCCTGCCCGAGGGCCCGCAGTCCCTGGTGCGCGCGATGGTCGGCCGCATGGTGCCGGGATTCGCGGGGACCACGGCGCTGGAGGACATCACCACCACGTGGTTCGACTACGGCGCCCTGGACCGGCCGTCCAACCGCGTGCGGGTGCGGCTGTCCAGCCCGGTGGTGCTGGTGCGCAACGACGGGGATCCCCACAGCGCCGCCTCGGCCACCGTGGGGTACTTCGACGGCCACCAGGTCCGCACGGTCCGGGCCGGCGCCGTGATCATGGCCTGCTGGGCGGCGGCGATCCCACACATGGTGCGCGACCTGCCCGCCGCCCAGAGGGACGCGATGCGGCAGGCGGTGCGGATGCCGGTGGTGTGCGCCACGGCGCAACTGCGGGCATGGCACGCCTTCCGCGAGGCCGGCGTCCACCGCGTCCGGTTCACCGGGGCGTTCTGGGCCGCCGCCGAACTCGCCCCGCCGATCGGCGCCGGCTCCTACCGGTTCCCGCGCCGCCCGGACGAGCCGATCACCGTCCACCTCGTGCACGCCCCGGCCCCGCCCGGCATGGCTCCGGCGCAGGCGGCGGAGGCCGGGCGCCGCGCACTGGCGCTCACGCCGTACGCGGCGCTGGAGTTCACCGTCAGGGAACAGCTCGCCCGCCTGCTCGGCCCGTTCGGCTTCGACGCCGCCCGCGACGTGGAGGGACTCACGGTGAACCGGTGGGGGCACGGGTACGCCCGCGAGCACGCCCGGCCGTGGGACGCCTCCGCCCCCGGCGCGCCGCTCCCGGCGGACACGGCGCGGCGGCGCTTCGGGCGCATCGCGATGGCCGGCGCGGACACGGCGCCCGGCGGGGACGCCGGCGCGGCCGTCAGCGCGGCCCACCGCGCGGTACGCGACCTGTCGGACGCGGCCCCGGCATGAACCCGGAGGTGACCCAGCACGAACCGGACGAGGTCAGCGTGAGGGCCGGGGGCGGCGGATGGCGGTGAAGGCCCACGACAGGTCAGGCTCCACGGCCCAGCGGAACAGGCGGCGCACCGGCGGCGTGCACAGCACGGTGGCCAGGACCACGCCGAACGCGGCCACCAGGGCGACGCCCCACGGGGTGCGCAGCCCCGCGTCGTATCTCTCCAGCACCTTCACCGCGAAGCCGTGCAGCAGGTAGGCGTACATCGTGGCCGCGCCGAGCCCGGAGAACCAGGTGCGGCGCGCGGGCGTGACGGCCAGGAACGCGGCCACCAGCACCGCGCCCGCCGACAGCATCGCCAGCCGGATCACACTGCCCGTGAGGTCGTTCACGCCGATCTTGGCGTTGCTGTGCCGCCAGCGGATCCACTCGGTCGCGACGTCGGCGTGCACGGCGAACGCGACCGCCAGCCCCGCCACCAGGAGCACGGCGCCGGCCACCCGCACCCACGGGCGCTTGAGGAGCTCCAGGTGCTCGGGACGGATCATCAGCCCCAGCACGTAGAAGGGCAGCAGGCCGAGCGTGCGGTTCATCGACAGCTCGTCGGGCAACTCGCTCATGCCGCCGAGCAGGGACAACCCCACCGCCACGGCGAGCGGCCGGCGGAGCTGCTGCCACACCGGGGTCGACAGCCGCCACATGAACAGCGACATCAGAAACCAGGTGAGGTAGTACGGGTCGAGCAGGCTGATGTCGAGCTTGCCGTACATGACCAGGCGCGGCAGCGAGTACGCGAGCTCGAAGATCACGTACGGCAGCGCGAGCTGGGTGATCAGCTTGCGCGCCTTGCCCGGCGAGAAGGTGAAGTTCCGCGACAGGTAGCCGCTCAGCGTGATGAACAGCGGCATGTGGAAGGTGTAGCCGAAGAAGTAGATGGCGTGCGCGGCCGGGACGTCCCGCAGGTCCTCGATGAGGTGCCCCGTCACGACGAGGAGGATCGCCAGGTACTTGGCGTTGTCCAGGAACGGGTCCCGGGCGGCCCTGGCCGCGCGGACGGCGGTGGCCGGGGCGTCGGGCAGGGCCGGAACGGCGGGGGTGGCGGCGGTCACAGCCCACGCACCCTAACGAGACGGCCTGGGAACCCGTTGAACGGCGGATGGCCCTTGGGCGAACAGTGCGACACCCCCCGGCCGTACAGGCCCCGTCGTCATCCCAGGAGTGGACGGTCCCGCCCGGCCGGCAGGTGGGCGGTCCAGGTGTGACCGCCCACCCGTGGCGCTCGGTCCGTGACGGACGTCGCGGCAGAAGATCGTCCCCTACCCGGGGAGCGGGTAGGGGACGACAGGGAAGCCGGGCCCGCGTCGGGCACCGGTACGCCGGAACGACCGAACGGGCTCGGAGCCCCCAACACAAATGATCTTTGTTGTGGTCCGATCTCTCGCCGCGGCGATCACGGGAGGGCGGACATGGCGCGGCCGAAGCTCAGCTGCGCAGCGTCCACCGCTGGTTGGCCTGGCCGTTGCAGGCCCACAGGATGAGTTTGGTGCCGTTGGCGGTGCCGGCCGCGTTGGCGTCCAGGCACAGCCCGGACTGCACCCCGGTGATGGTGCCGTTGGAGTTGACGTTCCACTGCTGGTTGGCCTGGCCGTTGCAGTCCCAGATGATCACCTGGGTGCCGTTGGCGGTACCGCCCCCGTTGGCGTCCAGGCACTTGTTGCCGTACACCTGCAGTTGCTTGCCCGAGGTGGAGGTGAAGCGCTGGTTGGTGCCGCTCCCGCAGTCCCAGATCTGCACCTGGGTGCCGTTGGTGGTGCTGGAGTTCGGCACATCGACGCACCGGCCGGACTGGCCGCCCACGATCTGGGAGCCCTGCTGCGGGTTGCCGCCGCCCGCCGGCGCGTAGCCCGCGGCGGTGATGTTGGCCTGGACGGCGTTCTCGGTGGCGGCGGTCGGATAGCCGGAGGTCAGCACGCCCTCGAAAAAGGTGCCGCGGCCGGAGACGCTGTTGTCGCCGCCGATGCCGAGCAGGATGGCGCCTTCCTTCTTCATCGGGTTGTAGCCGTTGGGGCGCCGTCCGTCGAAGTAGTTCGTCAGGCCGCCCGACTGCGCGTCGCCGCCCCGGATCGCCCAGTGGTTCGGCTCCCCCTTGACCATGGCCGTGACGAAACGGTGGTTGATCGACGCGAGGGTGTTGTGGCCCGCGTTCACCCCGGAGAACAGCCCCCACTCCAGGTCGGCCATGATCCAGGGGCCGGCTCCGTCCCCGTAGCCCCACTGCTTGTCGGCGCCGAAGTAGACGGTCTCCATGATGGCGGGGGCGTCGGCCTGGCCGTCGGTCTGCGCGTTGCCGTAGTCGAAGCAGCACCACTGGTTGTAGTGCGTGCCGTCGACGACCGCGTAGATGCCCTCCGGCTGGTCGCCGGTCGCCACACCGTTGGTGTTGTTGTTGCGGTAGCCGGTGCCGGGCTCCACGCGGACGCCGTAGGCCTTCTGGCCGCCGATGGTGATCGGCGCGGCGGTCGCGTTCGCGAGGTTGTCCCATCCGCCCGCGGCCGGACCCTTCCAGTAGCCGGGAGGCGCCTGGGTGAGGCGGTTGTTGCGGCCGGACTGGTCGTAGAGGATGGTGATGAGGCAGGTCGTGCCGGAGCAGAACGAGTCCTGGGCGGCGGCGTCGACGACGCCGCCCGCGCTCTGGACACCGATGTCGCGGGTGGTGTTGTCCGAGGCGCGCCTGACCTGGTACAGCGGGCCGCTGTAGGCGCCGTACAGCGCACGGGTCGTGCTGTGCGCCGCCACACACGGCGTACCGCCCGCGGCGTAGATGTCACACGGGCCGGTGGTGGCGGCCCGGGCCGTGCCACCGCCGACCAGGCAGGCGGTGGCGAGCAACGCGCTCGCCCCGGTCGCGAGCGCCCTTCTCAGGCTTCCGAACAGCATCATGCCTTCTTCTCTCGATCAGGGATCATGGGACGGCACCGCCACAGCAGCCTGTTCAGATGAATGTTAGCGCTAACATTCATCCCCGATCGAACCGATTCGCTGTTGACGGGATAGTGCGGAGTCAATGCATTGAAGGCCCCGGCGTCAAGAAGGCGGATCGGATCTCCCGGACGCCTCGGGGGTGCCGTCAGCGCGCCGCCTGCCTCTTCCCGTGGCGCGTTCGGCGCTGTTGCGATGAGATGTCGTGAAACTTTCATCGCGGTCCGCCGGATGGTGAGCCGCCGCCCGCCTCACCCACTGCCGTCCTCGGGCTGGGCCCGCGCCGGTCGGTCGCTGGCGAACGCGGCGGCCACCGGGTTGACTGCACGGGTGACCGCATTGCCCGTCCCTGCCGACCTGACCCACCTCGTGGCCGCGACCTGGGTGCTCGACGGCGACACGGTGCCGAGAGGGTTGCCGCACCCCACCGTCGACCTGCTGGTCATGCCCGACGGGGCGTGCCGGCTGGCCGGGCCGGAGACGCGGGGCCGGCAAGGGGCGCTGCCCGGGGGCGGACCGCTGGTGGGGGTGCGGCTGCGACCAGGGACGGTGACCGGACTGTTCGGGGTGGCGGCCGACGAGGTGCCGCTGACGGGGACGCCGCTCGAGGTCGGGCGGCTCGACGGGTCGGCGACCGAACGGCTCGGCGAGGCGGCGACCGAAGGTCGGTGAGCGAGCGGCTGGGCGGGTCGGTGAGCGAACGGCTGCGCGGGGCGTTGGCGTTGGTGCGGGCGCGGGCGCGGGCCGGGCGATGCCAGGTGGACGAGCGCGTGCTCATCGTGCTGGCGGCCATGCACGCGGAGCCGGGTGCGCCGGTGGACCGGCATGCCGCCCGGGCGGGGTTGTCCGGGCGGCACCTGCGGCGGCGGTTCGGGGTGGCGGTCGGGCTGCGGCCCAAGTCCTACGTGCGGGTGGTCCGGCTGCACCACGCGCTCGCCGCCGCGCGCGCCGCGGTGGCCAAGGGGGAGCGCCCCGACTGGGCGGACATCGCCGTGCGCAGCGGCTGCTACGACCAGTCACACCTGCTCGCCGAGTTCCGGCACGCCGTGGGGGCCCCGCCGGCCACGTTGCTGCCGGACGTCCGTTTTCTCCAAGCCTCGGCCGGCCGGGGGCCACGACACTCGACGCATGGCTGATGACGCTGTCGGGGAGATCCTCGACTGGTACCGGGAGACCGCACGGGACGGTACCGCCGGGGACGGGGTGCGTTTCGTCGAACCGCTGGGCGCCTGGGTGGTCCACGGTCACGCCGAGGTGAGGCAGGTTCTCACCGACCACTCGGTGTTCTCCTCCGACGAGCTGCGCTACAGCGCCCGGCCCGTGCCGCACCGGGACAATCCGCTTCTCGGCGGCCTGTCCGCGATGGACCCGCCCCGGCACCACGTGCTGCGCCGTCTGGTCGGCCGGGCCTTCACGCCCCGCGCGATCCAGGCGCTCCTGCCCTCGATCGCCGGCACCGTGCGGACGCTGCTGACCGATGTGGACGGCGAGTTCGACGTGATCGGCCGGCTCGGCCACCCGTTGCCGGTGCGCACCATCGCCGCGCTGCTCGGAGTCCGGGCGGACCGGCAGGCCGACTTCGTGCGCTGGAGCGAGGCGATCACCTCCTTCGCCGGCTCGTTCACCGAGGACCCGGCGCGCCGGGCCGCCTTCCGCACCGCACGCGCCGAACTGGGCGAGTACCTGCGGGAGGTGTTCGCCGAGCACCGCGCCCGGCCCCGAGGCGACGTGATCGACACCCTGCTGGCCGCCGAGCCGGACGGCGGCCGGCTCTCGGAGGAGGAGCTGGTCGACTTCTGCACGCTCCTTCTCGTCAACGGCCACGAGAGCACCAGGACCCTGCTGGTCAACACCGTGCTGTGCCTGGCGGCCCACCCCGGCGCACTGGCCCGGCTGCGCGCCGACCGCGCGCTGGTACCCGGCACCGTCGAGGAGGTGCTGCGGTTCCTGCCCCCGGTCGGCGGCACCGACCGGTTCACCACCGGCCCGGCCGGCATCGCCGGGCACGCCATCGACACCGGCCGGCGCGTGGTCGCCATGGTCCTGTCGGCCAACCGGGACCCCCGGGTGTTCGCCGAGCCGCACGAGTTCCGGCCCGGCCGGACGCCCAACGAGCACCTTTCCTTCGGCCACGGCGCGCACTTCTGTCTCGGCGCGCACCTGGCCCGGCACGAGGCCGCGATCGCGGTGCGCGCGCTGCTGGACCGCTTCCCCGCGCCGTGGTCGGTGAGCCGGATCATGACCGGGCGCACTCCGGTCGGCATCGACGTGCTCGATCTGGCGCTGGCCGCCCCGTAGGGGGAGGCCGGCGCCCGGGCCGGGCCGGTGGCGCGGCGCGGGCCGTCGTCAGGTGCGGTCAGGTGCGGTCGGGGGTGGACAGGCCGGTGGCGGCGCGGCTGGTCTCCCAGAGGGCGGCGGCCAGGGTGGGGTCGGTCATGGACCTGCTCGCCGAGGCGAGGGCGCTCTTGGCGAAGAAGCGGCCGGAGTGCTCGACGCCGTCGGGCGTGGTGGCCAGGTGGACGAGCGTGCTCGCGGCCTGCTCGGGCGAGCGGGCGACGCCGGGGACCATCAGCACCGCCTTCATGTAGAGGCTGTCGGGCGCGAACCCCGTCTTGACGACGCCGGGGTGGAAGCAGGTGGCGTTCACTCCCCGTCTGGCGAGCTCGACGGTGAACAGCACGTTGGCCTGCTTGGTGTCGCCGTACTGCAGCCAGGCGGACCACCGCCGGTGCGCGCGGTCGATGTCGCGGGGGTCGAGCCGGCCGGTGCGCGCGGCGGCGGAGGAGGTGGTGACCACCCTGCCGCCGGACGCGGTGATCCGGTCGAGCAGCAGGTTGGTCAGCAGGAACGGCGACAGGTGGTTGACCTGCGCCATCACCTCGTGCCCGTCGCGGGTCGTCCGCCGCTTGGCGGACATGACGCCGGCGTTGTTGGCCAGCACGTCGATGCGCTCGTAGCGGTCCAGCAGGTCGGCGGCCAGGCGGGTGACGTCCTCGAAGGAGGTGAAGTCGGCCACGGCGACATCGGGGCGGCGGCCGGAGACGGCGGCGACGCGGTCGGCGACGGAATCGAGCTTGGCGCGCGAGCGGCCGACGATGACGACATCGTGACCGGCTCTGGCCAGCGCCTCCGCAGCAGCTGCCCCAATACCCGCACTCGCCCCAGTAACGACAGATATCATCTGATCCTCCAGTACGCGCAAACTGTATCGGTGCTAGCCTGCTGTGCGATCTTCCGGAGGTGCATTTCCCCCCAAATGCGGCAGAGCCTCCAAGCGATGCAGGAGTGACCATGAGTTCCCGAAAGCGGTCCATCCGAGTCAAGATTTTCGCGTTGCTGCTTCTGCCGTTGCTATCGCTCAGCGCCCTGTGGGGGTTCGTCCTCAATCTGACCGTCGGTGATGGCATCGCCCTCATGCGGGCGAACACGATCTATCAGAGTGTGGGCGTCACTTCAACAGATCTGGGACTCCAGATTCAGAGTGAGCGCGCCCTGTCCGCCGAGGCCCTCAGCGTACGGCTCGACGACCAGAACAAGCTGGCCGCCCAGCGCCACACCACCGATGTCTCCCTGGAGAAGTTCCGCGCCGCCGCGACGGAGGACGGCGCCCGCGGCGCGCTCACCGACGCGATGAGCAACTCCATCGACTCCCTGATCGACGAGCTGCAGGGCCTGCCGAACATCCGGGCCAACGTCGACACCGCGCAGTCCAACCGCCTGGAGACCATCCAGGCATACAACCGCGTCATGGACGCGCTGTTCACCGTCTTCACCCGCATGACCTCGGTGCCCGACCTCGCGGTCTTCGAGCAGGCCGCGGCGATGCAGGGCATGGGCAACGTACGCGAGATCATCGCGCGGGAGAACGCGCTGGTCGGCGGGGCCCTGCGCTCCGGGGGCCTGACCCACCCCGAGTTCTCCGCCTTCGCCGAATGGGCCGCCAACCGGCGCTTCCAGCAGGCCAAGAGCATGGCCGCCCTCGACCCCGAGCTGCGCAGGCCCTACGAGGAGGTCGTCGCCTCCTCGACCTACAAGCGCTTCGCCTCCATGGAGCAGGACCTCTTCGGCAGGATCCACACCGGCGGCCCGCTACCGGACACGCTCGGCAAGTGGCAGCCGATCATCGACAACCTCTCCACGACGCTCGACCAGGTCGCCGTCAAGGCGACCCGCGTCCTGGCCGACCGGGCCAAGACCATCGCCACCGGCATCCTGATGCGCATCATCCTGGCCGGCGGCCTCGGTCTGGTGGCGGTCATCGCCTCGATCGTCATCTCGGTGCGATTCGGCCGCCGCCTGGTGCGCGAGCTGGCCGACCTGCGCAACTCCGCCCGCGAACTGGCCGACGTCCGGCTGCCGCGCGTCGTCGACCGGCTGCGCCAGGGCGAGGAGGTCGACGTCGAGACCGAGGCGCCGCCCATCACCGGCGGCGACTCCTCCGAGGTCAGCGACGTGGCGCAGGCGTTCAGCTCGGTGCAGCGCACCGCCGTGGAGGCCGCCGTCCAGCAGGCCGCCCTGCGCCAGGGCGTCAGCCAGGTGTTCCTCAACCTCGCTCGCCGCAAGCAGGGGCTGCTGCACCGCCAGCTCAGGCTGCTGGACACCATGCAACGCCGCACGAACGAGCCGGAGGCGCTGGAGGGCCTGTTCCAGCTCGACCACCTCACCACCCGCATGCGCCGCCACGCCGAGAGCCTGATCATCCTGTCCGGCGCCGCGCCCGGCCGGGCCTGGCGCAAGCCGGTGCCCGTGGTCGACATCGTGCGCGCCGCCGTGGCCGAGGTGGAGGACTACACCCGGGTCAACCTGTATCCCCTGCCGGACGCGCACATCAACGGGGCCGTCGTCGCCGACGTCATCCACCTGATCGCCGAGCTGATCGAGAACGCGACGATGTTCTCGCCGCCGCAGACCACGGTGCAGGTGCGCGGTGACGTGGTGGGCAACGGCTTCGTCGTCGAGATCGAGGACCGCGGCCTCGGCCTGTCCCCGGAGGAGTACAAGGCGGTCAACGAGCGGCTGGCCGAGCCGCCGGAGTTCGACCTGGCCGACAGCGACCGGCTCGGGCTGTTCGTCGTCGGCCAGCTCGCCGCGCGCAACGGCGTGAGCGTGGTGCTGCGCGGCTCCCCCTACGGCGGCACGACGGCCATCGTGCTGGTCCCGAAGCACCTGATGGCCGACCCGTCGGCGGGCGGTTCCGCGGCCCCGGCCGAGACCGGCGCCGGGCACGCCGGCGAGCCGCGGCACGGCCGGACGTCCAGGCCCGTGACCGGGCCCGCCGTCCCCGAGCCCGCGGCCGGCGGATCTCCGTTCTTCACACCCTCGCACGAGCGGTCCGGTGACCCGGCCCCGCCCGCGCTGACCGTGATCCCCGGCATCGCCGACACCGGCCCGATCGCCCTGAACGGCGGCAGGGCCGCGGACGCCGGCGCCCCGCCGGTCCCGGAGGCGGGCGCGCCCTCCGCCGGGATCGCCGGATCGGCCTCTCCTCGCGACGCGCGCGAGGCGTCGTCCCAGGGCGCCGGGGAGGCCTCCCCACGCGACGGGGGCGAGGCGTCCACCCGGCCACCGCGTCCGGGCGCCTCGAACGGCACGCCGTCCTCGCGCACCAGCGCGCCGAACGGCACGCACCGGGGCCTGCCGCGGCGGGTGCGTCAGGCGAACATGGCCCCGCAGCTTCGCGAGAACACCGGCCCGCTGGCCGCGCCGACCCCTCTGCCCGCCCCGACCGGCGAGGCGGGACAGGCGGCCGGAGCCCCGGGAGCCGCCGAGCGCTCGCCGGACGAGGCGCGCGCGATGTTCTCCGCCTTCCAGCACGGCGGCCGGCGCGGGCGGCTGGAAGCCGAGCGAGAAGTGCCGGAGAGTTCCGCGACGGGCGAACCCCGGCCCGCGGCGCCCTCCAGCAGGGGCGACGTCGACAACCCCCTGCCCCGGCGGACATCGGGGCCCGGTCGGAGCGCCACCGACCGGCCTGACGAGGGTGACCAAACGCACGAGCTGCGCAACCATAGTGAGGGTTACGTACAGCAGACGAGTGGCGAGAAGGGTGACGAATGACCGGCAATGTCTCGTCGAACGGCGAACTGAACTGGCTCCTCGACGATCTCATCAGCAGGGTCGCGGCCGTGCGGCAGGCGGTCATCCTCTCGACCGACGGACTGGTCGTCGGCGCGTCCAAGGGGTTCAGCCGGGAGGACGCCGAACACCTGTCGGCCGTGGCGTCGGGCTTCCAGAGCCTCGCCCGCGGCGCGGGCCGTCACTTCGGCGGCGGCGAGGTGCGCCAGACCATCGTCGAGATGGAGTCGGCCTTCCTCTTCGTGACCGCCGCCGGCACCGGGACCTGCCTGGCGGTGCTCAGCAGTTCGGACGCGGACGTGGGCCACATCGCCTACGAGATGGCGATGCTCGTCAAGCGCGTCGGCCAGCACATCTCGACCAACCCCCGGCGGACATTGTCATGAAGACGCGCGGAGAGCAGTGGATCGACGAGGAGGCGGGGCCCATCGTGCGGCCCTACGCCCTCATCCGCGGCCGCACCCGCTCATCGGCCGACGATCTCGACCTGATCGCTATGGTCACGGCGACCGGGTCTCCCTACACTGGCGAGGCCGGTCTGGGCCCGGAGGAGCTCCGCATCCTCGAGCTCACCGACCGGCCGATGTCGGTCGCGGACATCGCCTCCGAGATCGACCTGCCGCTCGGCGTGGTCCGGGTCCTCCTCGGCGATCTCCACGATCACGGCATGATCAGCGTTCGGCCGCCCGCCCACGCGGGACCGCGTCCGAACGAGCGCATTCTCAAGGAAGTGATCAATGGCCTACGAGCACTCTGAGGAGCCCGTCGCCCTCAAGATACTGGTGGCGGGCGGCTTCGGCGTGGGGAAGACCACGCTGGTCGGGGCGATCAGCGAGATCCGCCCCCTGCGCACCGAAGAGGTCCTGTCCGACCGCGGCATCGGCGTCGACGACATCGACGGCGTGGAAGGCAAGACCACCACGACGGTCGCCATGGACTTCGGCCGGATCACCATCCGCGAGGGCCTGGTGGTGTACCTGTTCGGCACCCCCGGGCAGGAGCGGTTCTGGTTCATGTGGGACGAGCTGTCCTACGGCGCGCTCGGCGCGGTCGTCCTGGCCGACACCCGGCGCCTGACCGACTGCTTTCCCTCCATCGACTACTTCGAGCAGCGCGGCACGCCCTTCATCGTCGCGGTGAACTGCTTCGACGAGGCCGAGCAGCACGAGCCGGAGGACGTCCGCATCGCGCTCGACCTGGACCCGGGCATCCCGGTGATCCTGTGCGACGTCCGGCGCCGCGCCTCGGCGAAGGTCGTGCTGGTCACCCTGGTCGAGCACGCCCTTCGCACCCTCACCCCCGCCGCCGGATAGGAGCCCGCCGCGCGGCGACGGCCGCGCGCCGACCCCGGCGGACGGTTTCCACGCCGCCGCGGACCTTGGCACCGGATCTCGGTCACAGGGCCTGGACGGTTCTCGGTCGAAGGGTCCCGGACGGTTCCGGTCAGAGGGCCTGGATGCCCTTGATGACCTCCTGGAGGAGGGCCGCCCTGGGGTTGCGGGTGCTCGGCGCCTGCGGGCGGGCCTGGACGGCGCCGCAGGACACCAGATCCGCGAGCAGCAGGCGGACGAGGCCGAGGGGCAGGTCGATGTCGGCGGCGACCTCCACCAGAGGACGGGGCTCCTGGACGAGCCCGAGCAGCCGGTGGTGCTCGGGGCCCAGGTCGGCGCCGGAGGGGGGCGTCCCGGTGGCGGCGAGGTGGGCCAGCAGGTCGAACGCCTCGGCGGGCGGCGGCGTCCTGCCCTTGGCGAGTGCGTACGGCCGCACCACCGGACCGTCGTCGATCACCTCGGACTCGTCCATCACACGGCGCCTCTCGGGTGGGTGCCGAGGTGCCGGCCGACCCCGGCGACCAGGCGGGCCATCTCGTAGGCGACGACGCCCGCGTCGGCCTGCATCATGCTCAGGACCGCCAGGCAGCTGCCGTTGCCGGCCGAGGTGACGAACAAAAGCGCCGACTCCATCTCCACGATGGTCTGACGGACCGCGCCGCCCTGGAACCGCAGGCTGGCGCCCTTGGCCAGGCTCTGGAAGCCCGCCGCGACGGCCGACAGGTGTTCGGCGTCCTCGCGTTCGAGACTGCTCGACGCGGCCACGCGCAGGCCGTCGTTGGACAGGATGATCGCGTGCCGCACGTCGGTCACCCGGGCCACGAAGTCGTCGAGAAGCCAGTGCAGTTCGGTCGACATCGTCACACCTCCTCACCGTCTGGCCGGTCGCCGGCCCTGCCCCGCCGCCAGCCGAGCTGGAGCGAGTCGAACAACGCCCTGGACTCCTCGGGCGATCGCTCCACGGGCGTCCCCGCGACCGCCGCCGAGCCGCCGTGCTCATCCCGCGCGTGGCCGTCGCCCCGCTCCGCCTCCCGCGCGTGGCCGTTGCCCCGCTGCTCGTCCCATGCGTGGCCGTCGCCCCGCTGTTCCTCCCGGGGATGACCGTTGCCCCGCTGTTCCTCCCGGGGGTGACCGTTGCCCCGCTGATCCTCTCGCGGGTGGCCGCCGTGGGCCGCCGGCACGGCCGGGCCGGAATGCCCCTTCTGCGGGCGCAGCTGCGGGGCCAGGCTGGCCTGCCGGGTGCGCCGCGGGAGGGCCCCCTTGCCCGGCGCCGCCGGGCGGGACGCGGGCGGCGGCTGCGGCGCCGGCGCATCGGGCGATCGCGCCGCGTCCGCCCGTTCCGGTGCGTGCTGCCACGGCCGGGCCATCGGGCCGGAGGTCTCCTCGCGCGGCAGGCGCGGTCCGGGGTCCAAGGAGCGCGGGCCGGTCGGCTCGGGAGCGCCCTGTGTCAGGGGCGCGGGCGGCTCGGGGGCGTCGTGCGTCAGCGGCGCGGACGGATCGGCGGCCTCCTGGGGCCGGGACGCCTCCGTCGCGGGGGCGGTTCTGGTGCGGACGGGCAGGCCGGAGGGCGGGCTCGCCGGCCGCTCGTCGAAGAAGGACCTGGCACGCGCGGCGGGCAGGATCGCGGTCCGCGCGGGCGGCGGGGTGGGCCGCACGGGCGTGGCCGCCGGCCGCTCGGGCATCGTGATCAGCCGGTCGGGGAGCAGGATGATCGCGGTCGTGCCCCCGTAGGGCGACGCGCGCAGCTCGACCCGGATGTCGTGGCGGGCGGCGAGCCGGCCGATGACGAACATGCCCAGGCGCTTGGTGTCGGCCGGGTCGAACTCGGCCGGACGCGCCAGCTTCTCGTTCAGCGCGTCGCGCTCCCCGGCCGTCATGCCGAGCCCGCGGTCCTCGATCTCGACGGCGAAGCCCCGCGCCACCATCTCGCCGTTCACCGTGACCTCGGTGTTCGGCGGGGAGAACGAGGTGGCGTTCTCGATCATCTCCGCGCACAGGTGGATGACGTCGGCGACCGCGTTGCCGACGATCATCACCTCGGGCATCGGGTGGACGCGGACCCGCGTGTAGTCCTCGACCTCGCCGACCGCCGCGCGCAGCGCGTCCATCACCGGCACCTCCTGGCGGAAGGTGCGGCCCGGCGAGGCCCCCGACAGGATGACCAGGCCCTCGGCGTGCCGCCGCATGCGGGTGGTGAGGTGGTCGACCCGGAACAGGTCGCGCAGCGTCTCGGGGTCCTCGGCGTGCCGCTGCATGCCGTCCAGGAGCCGGAGCTGGCGCTGGAGCAGCGACTGGCTGCGCCGGGCGAGGTTGCGGAACGCCTCGCCGACGGCGTCGCGGAGCCGGGTCTGCTCGACGGCGGCCCGCACGGCGGTGCACTGGACGCTGCTGAACGCCGCGGTGAGCTCGCGCACCTCGGTGGTGGTGGCGGTGCTGACCAGCGGCGGCACCTCCACGGCGGTGTCGACCTCCTCGCCCGCGCGCAGCCGCTCGACGACGCGCGGCAGGCGCACGGTCGCCAGGTCGGCCGCGGCGGTCCGCAGGTCGCCGAGCTCCCGGGTCAGCCGGCGTCCCACGCGGAAGGCGACCAGGAGCGAGCTGACGACGGCGATGAGCCCGAGCGCGCCCGCGAGGCCGGCCCGCACGAAGGAGGCCATGGCCACCGGCTCGGCGCCGGCGGCGAGCGCGGCGCCGGCGCGGGTGAGCGTGCCCTGGTAGGAGCCCTCCACCCGGTCGGTGATCGTCCGCCAGGTCTTGTGGGAGAAGGTGCGGCCCTCGCCGAGGACGATGTCGTTCTCCAGGGTGGAGAAGCGCCGGTACTCCTCCGAGCGCGCCAGCGCGGCGAACGGCGCGCGCACGGAGGGCTCGAGCTCGGCCATCCCCTGGTCGAACAGGAACCGGCGGGTGGTGGCCAGCGCGGAGAAGGTCCTCAGCTCGCCGGGGTTGAGCGGCCGGTTCTCGATCATCGCGCCGGCGGCGAGCGCCCGCTCGCGCGAGAGGTGGTCCTTGGCGTACGCCATCGCGGTCAGGCTCTGCGACTGGTGGAACAGTTCCAGGCCGCCGGTGAGAGACATGCTGACGACCAGCTTCTGCATGGCGTCGGGGACCATGGCGTAGTCGCGGGTCAGCGTCACCAGGTCCATGGCCCCGCTGTCCACGGACGCGCGGGTGGCGTCGAGCTTGTCGACCACGGCCATCACATCGGCGAACCGCGCGCGCATCTCGGGCGTGGCGAGCCTGGACTGCGCGGTCTCGGTGAGGGCGAGCCTGCGCATCCGCTGGCGGAGCAGGTCGACCTGCTGGCGCTGGCGCAGCAGCTCGGTCTGGGTCCGTTCGGAGGGGGCGCCGAGGTATTCGGCGGAGAGCAGGTGCTCACGCTGGAGGGCGATCGTCAACTGGTCGCCGGGGTTGCCGATCTCCTCGTACAACGACGACACGGCGAGCAGGTTCAGCGAGTCCCGCGTGGTGACGCTCGTCCCGAAGATCCAGAGGGCGGTCAGCGAGAGGAGCGGGATCACGAGCAAAGCAGAGATCTTGAATCTGATGGACCTGCTCGATGCCATGGCACCTCATCGGTTGGCGGGATGCCGTAAGGGACCGGCAGCCGAGGGTGAAGATCGCCGATGAGGATAGCATTGTGGCGGCTGATTTTCTTGATGCTTCTGTGATATATCGTGAATTAAGCGCTTCTGCGTTTACTGTCGGCTTAACACCGCAGTGGTGTTTCGTGCGCCACTTGTAGCGTTTTCCATGGTCGCGGCCATCGCCATGATCGTGGCGATGCGCGTCCGCGCCGGCAGGGCGACGCGCACCAGTTGCACGGCGGAAAAGGCGAGAATGGCGACTTCGACCGCGAGCAGAGCCCACTCCGCCACACCGATCAGAACCTGGTGCCCGGGAAGGGCTACATAGGTGAGCACGGCGAGCCCGCCGCCCGCGCCCAGCGCCAGCCATTCCAGCGGACGGGCCAGCGCCGCCCACCGCGCGTCCTCGCCGAACCGCCGTGCCATCAGCGCCGCGGCGGCGGCCATGCTGATCAGTGCCAGCGCCATCAGCGCGTCCGCGACCCCCGCGACCGGCACGACGGCCGCGCCCATCAGCGACACCGCCCACGCCAGCAGCAGCCGCTCCGGCCACCCCGCGAGCGGCGCCGCGACGGCGCGCATGCCGGCCAGCAGTCCCAGCGTGGCAAGGCCGACCAGGGCCAGCACCGGCTCGGTGACGCCACCGGGCTCCAGCGCGGCGGCGCGGCCGATGGTGAGGTCCAGGACGCCCGAAGGGGTGCCGACGCGGCCGGCCGCCATCGTGAGCGACGCGGCCAGCAGCGCCGCGATCGACGCGGCGAGCATGCCCGCTCCGGCGGCCAGGGGGTAAAGCCTTCTCAGCATGGTCCAAGACTGTCCCGGAACGGCCGTCTCGAACATCCGGTGCCGTCCCTGAACGACCCCTGAGGCGATCTCGGGGTCCCTCAGGGTCCTCCCCCGCCTGCCGTGGCCGGTCCCGGGGACGTCCGCCGGTCGCGGGGACGCTCGCCCGCCGTGGGTGCCGGGGCCCGGCGTGCGGGCCCCGGCACCGGGTCAGACGGCGGCGGCCGCCTCCGCGTACCGGGCGCGGACGCCGGGCGCCGGGTCGGCCTCGTAGACCTCCGGCTCGCCCGCCAGCCACGCCGGCGGCTCGGCGGTGCCGCTGAGCAGCCACGCGGCCTGGCGGGCCGCGCCGTCGGCGACGTACTCGCCCGGCTCGGGCACCACGACGGGACGCCCGAAGACCGCGGGCGCGATCTGGCGCACGGCCCGCGACCGGGCGCCCCCGCCGATCAGCAGGATGCGCCGCGGCTCGACGCCGAGCGCGTCCAGCCCGTCGGCCAGCCCGCACAGCATGCCCTCCACGGCGGCCCGCGCGAAGTGCGCCGGCGTGGAGTTGGCCAGCCGCAACCCGTGCACCGAGCCGGTGGCGTCCGGCTTGTTCGGGGTCCGCTCGCCCTCCAGGTAGGGCACCAGCACCAGCCCGTCCGCGCCGGGGGGCGCCTGCAGGGCGAGATCGCCCAGCTCGTCCAGGCCGACGCCCAGCATCCGCGCCGCCGCGTCGAGCACCCGGGCGGCGTTCAGCGTGCACACCAGGGGCAGGAACCGGCCGGTCGCGTCCGCGAAACCCGCCACGGCCCCCGAGGGGTCGTGGCTCGGCTCGCCGGCGCAGGCGAAGACCGTCCCCGAGGTGCCGATGGAGACCGCCACGTCGCCGGGGCCGAGGCCCACGCCGAGCGCGGCGGCCATGTTGTCGCCGGTGCCCGGCGCCAGCATCACCTCACCGGCCCGGCCGGCCTGCGCCGTGGGGCCCAGCACGCGCGGCACCACGGGGGTGTGGCCCATCGCGAGCTTGAGCAGGTCGGGACGGTAGGAGCCCGTGCCCGGCGACCAGTAGCCGGTGCCCGAGGCGTCACCGCGGTCGGTGGTGAGCGCGTTGACGCCCGGCGCGCCGGCCAGCCGCCAGGTGAGCCAGTCGTGCGGCAGGCCCACCGCGGCGGTGCGGGCCGCGTTGTCCGGCTCGTGCTCGGCCAGCCAGCGCAGCTTGGTCACGGTGAAGGAAGCGACCGGGACGCTGCCGACCGCCTCCGCCCACGCCTGCGGCCCGCCGAGCTCGGCCACCAGGTCCTGCGCCGCGCGCGCCGAGCGGGTGTCGTTCCACAGCAGCGCGTCCCGGACCACCTGGCCGTTCTCGTCCAGGCAGACCATGCCGTGCTGCTGGGCGCCCACCGACAGCGCCGCCACGTCCGACAGCCCGCCCGCCTCGGCGAGGGCCCGCTGGAGGGCCTCCCACCAGTGGTCGGGGTGCACCTCGGTGCCGACGGGGTGAGGGGCCCTGCCCTCGCGGACCAGGGCCCCGGTCTCGGCGTCGCGGATGACGACCTTGCAGCTCTGCGTCGATGAGTCGACTCCCGCGACCAGCGTCATCCCCGCACTCCGAGGAGGTGCTCGAGCGCGAGCTGGTTGAGCCGGGTGAAGTGGAAGCCGCGCTCGGCCGCCTTGTCGATGTCGAAGTCGTCGTTGGCCAGGTTCTCGTAGGTCTCACCGGGAGCGAGGGTCGGCTGGGCCAGCTCGGTGACGCGCGAGTCGGTGAGCGCGGCCTGCACCTCGGGGTCGGCGCGGAAGGCGGCCGCCTTCTCCTTGAGGATGAGGTAGGTGCGCATGTTGGCGGCGGCCGAGACCCACACGTCCTCGGCGTCCTCGGTGCGCAGCGGCTTGTAGTCGAAGTGGCGCGGGCCCTCGTAGCCGCCGTTCTCCAGCAGGTCGACCAGGAAGAACGCGCTCTTCAGGTCGCCGTGGCCGAAGACGAGGTCCTGGTCGTACTTCGGGCCGTGCTGGCCGTTGAGGTCGATGTGGAAGAGCTTGCCGTGCCAGAGCGCCTGCGCGATGCCGTGCACGAAGTTGAGCCCGGCCATCTGCTCGTGGCCCACCTCGGGGTTGAGGCCGACCATCTCGGGGTGCTCGAGTTCGCCGATCAGCGCGAGCGCGTGACCGATCGTGGGGAGCAGGATGTCGCCGCGCGGCTCGTTGGGCTTGGGCTCCAGCGCGAAGCGGATGTCGTACCCCTTGTCGAGCACGTACTGGCACAGGATGTCCAGGCTCTCCTTGTAGCGGTCGAGCGCGGCCCGCACGTCCTTGGCGCCGTCGGACTCGGCGCCCTCGCGCCCGCCCCAGCAGACGTAGGTCGTCGCGCCCAGCTCGGCGGCGAGGTCGATGTTGCGGATGACCTTGCGGATCGCGTAGCGGCGGACGTCGCGGTCGTTGCTGGTGAAGCCGCCGTCCTTGAAGACGGGGTGGGTGAACAGGTTCGTGGTCGCCATGGGAACCTTGAGGCCGGTTTCGCTGAGGGCCTGCTTGAAGTTCTGGATGGCCTTGTCGCGGTCGGGCTCGGTGGCGAGGAGGTCGTCGTCGTGGAACGTCACGCCGTAGGCGCCCAGCTCGGCGAGGCGGTGCACGCTGGTCACCGGGTCGAGCGGGGCCCGGCTGGCGTCGCCGAACGGGTCGCGCGCCTGCCAGCCCACCGTCCACAGGCCGAAGGTGAACTTGTCTTCCTTCTTGGGTGTGTACGCGTCCACGGAGTGTCTCCCGATTTAGTCTATGTTGTGGACTAAATACTCTGCCCCGATCCGCCCGAGGTCAAGAGGGACCGCCGGGCCACTTCACCGGACCACACTGGAGGCCGTGATCGGAACCGGAGAGACCCGCCGATGACCCACGCCGTACGGCACGACGCGATGCGGGCGGGGAACCTCGCCGTGGTCCTCGGAGCGCTCGACCGCCGGGGGCCGTTGACGCGCGCCGCGCTCGCCGAGGCCACCGGCCTGTCCAAGACCACGGTGTCCAAGCTGGTCGCGGACCTCATCGACGCGGGCATGGCCGTGGAGTCCGGCACGGTCGGGGACGGCGAGCGGGGCAGGCCGGGCGTCGCCGTCCGCCTCAGCGGGCACCGCGTGGCCGCCCTCGGCCTGGAGATCAACGTCGACTACCTGGCGGCCTGCGTCGTCGATCTCAGCCGGACGGTGCGGCTGCTCCGTGCCCAGGCTGTGGACAACCGCGCCGCCTCTCCCGAGGACGTGATCGTCCGGCTGCGCGCACTGGCCACGTCCGTGCTGGCCGAGGCCGCCGGGCTCGGGCTGTCGGTCGCCGGTGGCATCGTCGCCCTGCCCGGCCCGGTCGACCGGTCGACCGGCAACGTCCACCGCGCGCCCAACCTCGGCTGGCGGGACGTGGCGGTCGCGGGCGCCCTGGGGCTGCCGCTCCCGGTGCTGGTGGAGAACGAGGCCAACCTCGCCGCCCTGGGCGAGCTGTGGTTCGGCTCGGGCGCCGCGCTCGGCGACTTCCTGCACGTCTCCGGCGAGATCGGCATCGGCGCGGGCCTGGTCGTCGACGGGGCGCTGTTCCGGGGCGCGCATGGATACGCGGGCGAGCTCGGCCACGTCGTCGTCGCGCCGGACGGCCCGGAGTGCCGGTGCGGCGGCTCGGGGTGCCTCGAACGGTACGCCGGGCAGGACGCCCTGCTGCCCCCGGGCGAGGAGATGTCCGCGCTGGTCGCCCGGTTGCGGGCCGGCGACCGCGATGCCCTGGCCGCCTGCGGGCGGGCGGGGACGGCGCTCGGCGTCGCGCTCAGCAGCGCGGTCAACCTGCTCGACCCGGACACCATCGTGCTGGGCGGCATCTTCGCCCCGCTGTTCCCGTGGGTGTCGGGGCCGGCGGAGGAGACCTTGCACCAGCGACTCGGGCAGATGCGCGCCCGCGTCCCCGCGGTGGTCGTGTCGCAGGTCGGGGCCGACGCCGCGGCGCTGGGCGCCGCCGGTCAGGTGCTCCAGCGCATCATCGCCGACCCCGGCGCCTACCTGCTCGCGCCTCATCACTGACGGTCCCACGTACTTGACGCGCGGATAGTTGAACTCTCAACCATGTGCGGGTATGCTTACTTGAGAGTTCAAGCTATTGGAGGCGCCATGCCGGTCCACCGTCTCAACCACGCCGTCCTGTACGTCCGCGACGTCGAGCGCAGCGTCGCCTTCTACCAGGAGGCGCTCGGCTTCCGCGTGGTCATGGGCTTCCCCGGCGCGGCCTTCCTGCAGGCCCCCGCGTCGAACAACGACCACGACCTCGGCCTGTTCCAGATCGGTCCGCAGGCCGGGGAGGCGGGGCGGGCGACCGTCGGCCTCTACCACCTGGCCTGGGAGGTCGAGACCCTCGACGACCTGGAGGAGATCGCCGCCAAGCTGCGCGACCTCGGCGCGCTGGTCGGCGCCTCCGACCACTCCACCACCAAGGCGCTGTACGCCAAGGACCCCGACGGCATCGAGTTCGAGGTCTCCTGGCTGGTGCCCGCCGGGCTGCTCACGCCCGAGACGATCGCCGGGCGATCGAGCATCAGACCGCTCGACATCGCCGGCGAGAAGCGGCGCTACGGCGGCGACACCCGCGGCGGCGTCGGCATCTCCACCGCCGCGGCCCACTGACCCGCCGCATCCCCTACGGTTCCCACGTCCACCGCGGCCCGCTGACCGGCCGCATCGCCTACGGTCCCCACGTCCACCGGGGCCCGCTGACCCGCCGGATCGCCCGCGGGCCCCGCGTCCGGCGCGGTCAGCGCGCGTTGCAGGGTGAACGCCTGGTGCAGGTAGTCCCTGGCCAGGTCGGCGCGACCGGCCGCACGGTGCAGCTCGCCGAGCATCCGCGTCGCGCTGGCCTCCCCGCTGCGGTCGCCGAGCCGCCGGAAGATCGTGCGTGACCGTTCGAGCTGCGCCGAGGCGCGCACCCGCTCACCGCGGACCGCGCGGCGGTTGCCGAGACTCTGCATCGCGTACGCCGCGCAGTGGCAGTCGCCGAGACTCTCGAAGATGTCCAGCGCACGGTCCTGGTAGGAGGTCGCCCGGTCGAAGTCGGCGGCCAGGTCGTGCAGCCGGCCGAAGTGGTTGAACACGCAGCCCTCGCGGTGGCGGTCGCCGATGGCCCGCGCCAGCCGCAGCGCCTCGTCCAGCCACCGCGCCGCCGCCGCGAGGTCGCCCGACTCCAGGCACACCTTGCCGATGGCCTGCCGCGCGTACGCCTCGCCCGCCGGGTCGCCCATGCCGAGGAACATGCCGAGCGCCTGCCGGAACCGCCTGAGCGCCCTGAGCCGCTCGCCGCGGATCTGGTCCACCGCGCCCAGCCCGCAGATCGCGATCGCCTCGCCCCTGCCGTCCCCGAGCCGCCGGAACAGCTGGTAGGACCGGTGGAACATCTCCGCCGCCTCGGCGTACCCGTCCTGATACAGGTACACCTGGCCGAGACCGCGCAGCAGCGCCGCCTCGCCGCGCGCGTCGCCCTTGGCGCGCACGGCCTCCAGCGCGATCTCGTGGGTCCCGCGCCAGGCGTCGTAGTGCCCGCGCAGGTCGAAGTAGGGCACCAGGGACGCCGCCAGGCCCCACGCCGAGTCGGCCATGCCCGCGTCGGCGGCCAGCCGCACCGTCCCCACCAGCGCCTCCCGCTCGGTGTCGAACCACGACAGCGGGTCGGCGCCGATCTGCCCGACGGTGGCGTCGGCCGGCTCCCAGCGGGTGGCCGTGGGCGACATCAGGCCGAACACCGTGGTCGGCAGCCGCGCGGTGGCCCGCTCGGCCACCGCCAGCCACGCCCCGACGACCCGGCCGAGCGCGAGCCCCTGCGGGTCGGCGTAGGCCTTCTCCCGCGCGCCGCAGCGGATCAGGTCGTGCAGCCGGTACCGCGGCCGGCCGGCCGGGTCGCCGCCGACGAGCTGGAGCAGGTTGGCGTCCACCAGGTCGTCCACCACCTCGTCCGCGTGGTGCCGGTCGAGCGCGGCGTCGATGACCCAGGCGGGCAGCGAGCGCGGGCCGAGCAGGCCGAGCGTCCGGAACGCCCGCGCGGCGTCCTCGGGCAGCAGCCGGTAGCTCCGCTCCACGCTCGCCCGGACGGCGAGGTCGCCGACCCGCAGCTCGCTCAGCCTGCGGGCCTCGTCCTCCAGCCGCCGCTCCAGCAGACGCAGCGGCCACCCCGGCCGCGCCACCAGGCGCGCCCCGGCGATGCGGAGGGCCAGGGGCAGGTGGCCGCACGACCGGGCGATGGCCGCCGCCGCGTCCCGCTCGCGCTCCAGCCGCTGGACGCCCACGATCTTGCCGAGCAGTTCCTCGGACTCGGGCGGCGTCAGCACGTCCAGCTCGACCTGCAGCGTCCCGGGCAGCTCGGTGATCCTTCGCCGGCTGGTGACCAGCACCGAGCAGCCGCCGCCCGGCAGCAGAGGACGCACCTGCGCGGCGCCCGCCGCGTCGTCCAGCACGAGCAGGACGCTGCGTCCGGCCAGCAGCGACCGGTACAGGGCCGAACGCTCGCGCACGCCGGCGGGCAGCGCGCCCTCGGCCACGCCCAGCGCGCGCAGCGCCTCGGCGAGCAGGTCGGCCGGGCCGGCCGGCGCGGGGGTGGTGCCGCCCAGGTCCAGGTACAGCTGCCCGCCGGGGTAGCCGTCGCGTACCGCGTGCGCGCAGTGCACGGCCAGGGCGGACTTGCCGACCCCTGGCGGTCCGACGACGACGGTGATCGCCGGCGGGCCCGCCGCCCGGTCGGGCGCGAGCGCGTCCACCAGCGTGGCGACGTCCGCCGTCCGGCCGGTGAAGTCGGGAATGTCGGGCGGCAGCCGCCACAGGGACGGCTCCCCCGCCACCTCGGCGACCCGCCCGCCCGACGGCTCCCCGGCGGGAGACGGGACGCCCGCCAGGACGGCGGCGTGGGTGCGGCGCAGCTCGGCGCCGGGCTCGACCCCGAGCTCCTCCACCAGCCGGTCGCGGACCGTGGCGTACGCGCGCAGCGCCTCGGCCTGGCGTCCGCTCCAGTGCAGGGCGAGCATGAGCTGCCGCCACAGACTCTCGCGGAACGGATGCTCCACCAGCAGGACGCGCAGCTCGCCGATCGCGGCGGTGTACTGCCCGAGGGACACCCGCAGGGCCAGCAGTTCCTCGGCCGCCGTGAGCCGGGTCTCGGCCAGCGGCGACAGGCGGCCCTCCCACAGCGGGCTGCCCGGCAGGTCGTCCAGCGGAGTGCCCTGCCACAGGGACAGCGCCCGGCACAGCAGGTCCGCGGCCTCGGCGGCGCGGCCCTCGGCCCGCGCCCGTCCTCCCTCGGCGAGAAGCCGCTCGAAGGCGAGCAGGTCGAGGTCCCCGGGGGACACGTCGATCACGTAACCGGACTGCCTGGCCCGGATGACGGCCCCGCCCCCGCGGGACGCCGGCTCCCCTGCCAACGGCTCTCGGGCGGGCCCCCCATCGGCCGCGGCGGGCGCGGCGGGCGCGTTCTCGGCGAGGGCGGCGCGCAGGGAGCTGACGTAGGTCCGCAGGTTCTCCACCGCCGAGCGCGGCCGGCGCTCCGGCCACAGCACCTCGATCAGGTGGCTGGCGCCCACCACGCGGTTGGCGTGGAGCAGCAGAGTCGCGAGCAGCATCCGCGGTTTGGTGCCGCCGAGGCGCACAGGCCGTCCGCCGAGCCGTACGTCCAAAGGTCCGAGAACGCTGAATGTGGGCCGATCAGTCGTCATGCCCGCCTGCTCCTTTGAGACTCTGCACCCGCTTCACCGGGTCGGTCACTCAAAGCTCTGGATCTCTTTGTATCCGTTTTGGACGTTTCTTATACGGCTTATCCGGACGCTGTACGCGAAGCGAAGGGGCCGAGCCTCCGACACCTCGGACGGTCCTTCGGAGTTTCCTCCCGAGTATCCCGAAACCGGCCCCGCCGAGCCGTCGTCGGCGCCACCTGCCGGAACTGCGAGAAAGGATCCGCATGAAGCTCAGAGGATTGTTGACGGCGGGCGCCGCCCTGCTGCTCAGCCTGGCGGGAGGCGTCGCGCTGGCCCCGGGCGCGAGCGCCGCCGGTCCCCGCCCGAACTTCCAGATGCCCTTCCCCTGCAACCAGTCGTGGAGCGGCAACTCCAGCGGCAGCAGCGCCCACCAGTCGTGGGAGATCGACTGGAACCGCGGCAGTACCGCGGACGCCGACTACGGCGACACGGTGGTCGCCGCCGCCGCCGGCACGGTGGTCATCTCCGCCCACCAGGGATCGACCAACGGCTTCGGCAACCTGGTCAAGATCGACCACGGGGGCGGCTGGTCGACCTACTACGCCCACCTGAGCCTGCGCTCGGTCGGCGTCGGCGCGCAGGTCTCGCAGGGGCAGAAGATCGGCGAGGTGGGCAACACCAGCAAGCCGGGCAACAACATCTCGCCGCACCTGCACTACGAGGTGCGCACGACCGACACCTCCTACCCGGCCAACATCCAGAAGGCCGTCTTCAACGGCGTCACCTTCGGCTACCCCGCGCAGACCCTGACCTCGCACAACTGCTCCGGCAGCAACAACCCCTACTCGCCCGAGGAGGTCTGCGGCAGCGGCTACAGCGTCATCGACTCCGCCGCCCTCGGCAGCGCGGGCAGGGTCTACCTGCTCTACAACACCTCCAACGGCAACAACTGCGTGACCACGATCAAGACGGCGTCGGTCGGCTCGGCGACCACGACGTCCGCCTATCTGGAGGTCCAGGGCAAGAGCCGGGTGACCGACTCGGGCGCCTTCGCCTACTACGCGGGGCCCGTCCGGGCCTCCGCCTCCGACACCTGCGTGAAGTGGGGCGGCAAGGCGGGTTCCTCCGCCTACGACAGCCCCTTCGAGCACTGCGGCTGACCGGACGCCGGCTCGGGGGCCGGTCCGGTGACACCGGACCGGCCCCTTCCGCCCGCACGGGCAGCGGGCCTGGAGGCGGATCGGCGAGGTCGGACGGCCCGTCGAAGAAGGGCCGCGGACGACGGGTCACCGGGTGCGCACGGCCCACCGGGTGAGCGCGGGGACGGGCGCGGAACAGGCCAGGAAGACCACGGCCATCAGCAGCCATCCGGTCGCGCCGAGCCCGGTGAGCGCGAGCGTGAACACGGCCGGCGCGAACATCTGCACGGTCGCGGTCGCCGCCTCCGAGGCCCCCTGGTAGGCGCCCCGGGCGTCCTCGCGCATCAACTCCACCGACAGGCCCCAGCCGCCGCCGACGTACCCCAGCTCGCCGGCCACGTGGAACAGCGCGGCGAGTGCCACCACGCCGATCGCCACCGCGCCGGCGCGCCCGGCCGTGGTCGCCAGCAGCACGCAGCTCACGGCCAGTGACCCGCCCGCCCCGACCACGGTGCGCGCAGCCTGGGCGGGGGTGCCGGTGAACCGGGTGACCAGGACCTGCAACGCGGCGATGCCCACCGAGCTGATCACCACGACCGCTCCGCTCAGTGACAGGGGCAGCCGCGTGAAGTTCGCGATCCACAGCGGCAGGCCGGTCGAGAGCATCGCCCAGCACAGCGACAGCACCGATGTGGCGCCGATGACGGCCAGGTAGGGGCGGTCGCGCAGGACGACCTGGACTCCGCGGCGAGGCTCGCGCGCCGCGCGCGGCCCCGGCGGCGGGGCGATGGTGGCGGTCAGCGCCGCCAGGACGGCGAAGCTGAGCACGTTGCCGCAGATGGCGGCCAGGTAGGCGGACGGCCGGTCCGCCGCGAGCACCACCGCGCCCGCGCCGGCGCCGAGCGCGTATCCGGCGTGCTGGGCCACCCGCTGCCGGGCGAGGGCTCCCACCCGGCGCTCGGTGCCGGTGACCAGCTCCGCGACCAGGGCCGTGCGGACGGCCGAGGCCCCGTTGGCGGGCGCGACGAAGACCACCGTCACAAGGACGAACGCCCACGGCGCGCCGACCTGCGTGTAGGCGGCCATGGCGGCCCCGCGCAGGAGGGTCACGGCGACGAGGATGGCGCGCGGGTCGTACCGGTCGGCCATGGCGCCGAGCGGCATCGCCGTCAGCAGGCCCACGCCGCCGGCGGCGGCCATGGCCAGGCCCACCAGGGCGGGTGACAGATGCAGGATGCGAGTGAAGTACAGCGCCCAGATGGTGAACCACAGGCCGTCGCCCAGGGCCGAGATGCCCCTCCCCCACAGCAGCCGCCGCAGCCCGGCCGTCTCGGCGGCGGCCTGCGTCGCCGGCGTCAGCACCATTCCAACAACCACCCTTCACGAATCCCTTAAGGGTGAATGTAACGACCCGCGGGCCGTCCGGACAACCACCATTCAGGACTTGGTGAATGGTGGTACCGTGCAACGGGGAGGGACGATGAGCGGCGGATGGGTCGACGCGCGCGAGCCGGTGCTGGGCTCGGTCGTCTCCCTCGCGCGCGAACTCGCCGACCCGGTGCGGCTCACCGCGCTCCAACTGCTCTCCGCCGAGGGCCCGCACACCCTCAGCCAGCTCGCCGACGTCCTCGGCGTCTCCGCGCCGCGCATGAGCAACCACCTCGCCCGCCTGCGCGCCGCCGGGCTGGTCGCCGTCGAGCACACCGGCCGGCACGCCGTCTACCAGGTCGCCTCACCGGGGCTCGCCGACGTGCTCACCGCGCTGGCCCGGTACGCGCACGCCGATCTCGCCGTACGCCCCGGCCGCCCCGCGACCGCCGACGACCTCGCCCACACCTGCTACGACCACGCCGCCGGCCTGCTCGGCGTCGCGGTGTTCGGCGCCCTCGTCGAACGCGGCGCCCTGCGGCCCCTGGACGGGCGCGACAGCGTGCTCGCCCTCAGCGCCGGCGCCGGCTTCCTCGCCGACCTCGGCGTCGACCTGGACGCCGTGGACGCCCGCCGCCGCAAGCTCGCCACGGCATGCCTCGACCGCGTCCACCGCCTGCCCCACCTGGGCGGCGTCCTGGGCAAGGCCGTGCTCGACGCCTTCGTCGCACGAGGTCTCATCGAGCCGCGCGAAGGCACCCGCGAGCTCACCGTCACCTCCCGCGGCGCCGCCGTCCTGCCCGCCCTGCTGCCCGCCTTCACACCGGGGACCGCCCCGGCGAACTCCTCCTGAGCCGCCACACCGCGAGCAGGAGCGGCGCGGGCGCACCGAGTCGCCGACCGAGTCGCCGACCGAGTCGCCGACCGAGTCGCCGACCGAGTCGCGGACCGAGTCGCGGACCGAAACCCGGGCCGGAACCGGCCCCAAGAGGAGGCCTGGTCATGGAATGACGCATATAGTGGTGCCGTCCGCATTGGTGGACCGACCTAGGAGGTGAGCCCCATTACCGCTGTACCCGGTTGGGCGCTCCCTGCTCCAGGTCGTGCGATCCGCACGGTGTAGGTGAGCCCGGGAGCGCCCGCGAGGCATCCCCGAAAGGCTCACATGTCGGCTTCACCGTCGCACCGCTCCCCTTCCCCCGCCGTCGCCCCCTCCACGGCCCCCCTCATCCCCGGCCACGCCGGCCCCGCCGGAGCCGCCGCGCGTCCGCCCACCGCTCCCGCACCTTTGACCGCCGGGCCGGCCGCGGGCCGTGACCCCGGCTCGGCGGTGGCCGTCGCGGCCCGGCTGCGAGCGGCGGGATGCGTGTTCGCCGAGGACGAGGCGAGCCTGATCCTCGCCACGGCCACGACGCCCGCCGACGTCGCAGCCATGGTGGACCGGCGTGCCGCCGGGCTGCCGCTCGAACACGTCCTCGGCTGGGCGGAGTTCCGTGGACTGCGGGTGGCCGTGGACCCCGGCGTCTTCGTCCCACGCCGCCGCACCGAGTTCCTCGTCGACCAGGCCGTGACCCTCACCGCGCCGGACGCGGTGATCCTGGACCTGTGCTGCGGCTCGGGCGCGCTGGGCGTGGCGCTGGCCGTGACGGCGCGGCGCGCGGAACTGCACGCGGCCGACATCGACCCCGCCGCCGTGGCGTGCGCCCGCCGCAACGTCGCCGCGGTCGCCGCCCGGCTCGCCGGGCCCGCCCGGGTCTACGAAGGCGACCTCTACGCGCCCCTTCCGCCCACTCTGCGCGGACGCGTGGACGTCCTGCTGGCCAACGCGCCTTACGTGCCCACCGACGCGATCGACCTGCTCCCCGCCGAGGCCCGTCTGCACGAGGCGCGGATGGCGTTCGACGGCGGCGCCGACGGCCTCGCGGTCCTGCGGAGGGTGGCCGCGGGCGCGCCGCTCTGGCTGAGGGCGGGCGGGCACCTGCTGTTCGAGACCAGCGAACGCCAGGCGTCCCAGGCTGTGGAGACCGTCGAACGCGCGGGGCTGCGCGCGCGCGTGGCCACCTCCGACGAGTACTCCGCCACCGTCGTCATCGCCACGAGGCCGCCCTCCTGACACCCCACGGCGCACCGGTCGCGGACGGACGCACGCCGGTGGGACCGGCCGGCCAGAAGGAGCGGGCGAGGTCAGGCGCGGACGGCGGGGAGGATGACCTCGTCCAGGACCACCTGGGCGGTCGGCTGGTCGGGGACGTTGTACTGCCCGGCGTTGACCGCGACCACCAGGTCCAGCGGCGATGACACGTACAGGCGCTGGCCGCCGTTGCCGAACCCGCCCGTCCAGCCGTCGCCCGCGTACCACTGGTAGCCATAGTGGAAGCCCTCGTCGATCCGCACGTGCGGGCGCGTGGCGACCTCCAGCCAGGACGCGGGCACCAGGTCCCGCCCGCCGTCGAGGACCAGCCGCCCGACCTCCAGCAGCGCCGGGGCGGTCAGCCGGAGGCCGGAGGCCGCCAGCGCCACCCCGTCGTCGCCGGCCGACCACTCGAAGGAGGTGACGCCGAGCGGCTCCAGCAGCCTGGCGCGGGCGTAGTCCTCGATCTTCGCCCCGGTTCCCTTCTCGACCAGCCTCGCCAGCAGCGCCGACGCGCCCCCGCAGTAGGTCCACCGCGTGCCTGGCTCCTCGGCGACCGGCCGTTCCAGGATGTACCGGTAGCGATCCTGGGCCATCTCCATCGCGATCTCGCTGTTGGCGGCGCTGGTGTAGGGGACGTTCTCGTTCCACTCCAGGCCGAGGGTCATGGTGAGCGCGTGCTCCACCGTCAGCGCGGACCGCCGTGGGTCCTCGGCCAGGTCGGCGTACTCGGGGAAGTGCCGCAGCAGCGGCTCGTGCGGCTCGGGCACCCGGCCGTCGGCCAGGGCGACGCCGTAGAGCAGGGAGACGATGCTCTTGGTCACCGAACGGACGTCATGGAGGGTGTCCGGCGTGAACCGGACATGGCCGAGCGGCTCGTTCAGGAGGTGGTCCTCGCCCTCCCCGTAGTGCTCCAGGATCACCTGGCCCCGGTGGACGGCGATGACGGCGTGCAGATCGGGAACCCGTCCCTGCTCGGCGGCCCGCGCGAGGCGGCCGGTAAGTGTCTCACTGCTCATCGGGCAGTTCTACGCCATTCTCGCCGAATCCCGCCAGCCTCGCACTCGCCGTACGCAAAGCCGACCCGGCGCGTACGGATGTCAGCAGAGCCGAGCCCGACGGGTACGGGCGTGGGAGTTCGCGGCGTCAGCCGGTTCCGGGTTCGACGAGGCCGATCTCGTAGGCGAGGATCACCGCGTGTACCCGGTCGCGCAGGTACAGCTTGGCCAGGATGTTGCTGACGTGGGTCTTCACCGTCTGCTCGCCGATGACCAGGCCGGCCGCGATCTCGGCGTTCGACCGTCCCCTTGCCATGAGCTGCAGCACCTCGCGCTCTCTGGGGGTGAGCGTCCCGAGGACGGCGGGGGCCTTCTCGGGGGGGCGCGGGCGCCGGGAGAACTCGCCGATGAGCCGCCTGGTGACCGAAGGGGCGAGCAGTGCCTCGCCGGCCGCGACCACGCGCACGGCGTTGACCAGATCGTCCCGGCGCAGGTCCTTGAGCAGGAAGCCGCTCGCCCCGGCCCGCAGCGCCTCGTAGACGTAGTCGTCCAGGTCGAACGTGGTGAGCATCAGCACTTTGACCGGGTAGGCGACGCCCGGACCCGCGAGGCGGCGGGTCGCCTCGAGCCCGTCCATTCTGGGCATCCGGATGTCCATGAGCACCACATCGGGCCTGAGCCGCTGGGCCGCCGAGACCGCCTCGGCGCCGTCGGCCGCCTCGGCCACCACCTCGATGTCCGGCTGAGCGTCCAGGATCATGTGGAACCCGGCCCGCACCAACTCCTGATCGTCCGCGACGACGACCGTGATGCTCACCGCGTCCCTCCGATCGGCAACCGCGCCGCCACCGTGAAACCGCCGCCCGGGCCCGGCCCGGCGGCGAGCTCGCCCCCGAACAGCTGCGCCCTCTCTCGCATGCCGGCCAGGCCGTGCCCCCGCGCCACGGCCTGGCCGAGTCCTTCCGCGCCGTCCCCCGCGCCCCGTGCCGCGCTCCGGTCCGACGCGACCGACCCCCCGGCCACACCGCCATCCAGCAGGCGACGCCCGCCCGGCGCGACCGGCCCCCGCGCCGTACCACGACCGTCCAGGACAGGAGGCCCGCCCGGCCCGACCGTTCCACCGGCCGCAGCGCCGTCCAGGACGGAACACCCCTCCGACGCGACCGGGCGTCCACCGGCCGCGTCGACGTCCGGAACGGGACGCTCGTCGCCGGATCCGCTGTCGCGGACCTCGACGCGCAGGTCGTCCTGGTCGTACCGGACCCGCACCCGCACTCGTGTGTGACCGGCATGCTTGAGCACGTTGGTCAGCGCCTCCTGCACGATGCGGTAGGCCGACAGGTCCACCCCCGCCGGCAGCGGCACCGGATCGCCCTCCACCCGTAGCGTCGCGTCCAGACCGGTCCTGCGCACCTGCTCGACCAGCGCGGGAAGCTCCGCCACGCCGGGTTGGGGGGCGAGGCTCGGTCCCCCGTCGCCGGTCTCCTCCCTCAGCACGCCGAGCAGACGGCGCATCTCCACCAGAGCCTGGCGCCCGATGCCGGAGATGGTGTCGAAGGCCCGCCCCGCCGCGAGGCCGTCGCGTTCGGCCGCGACCGGACCGGCCTCGGCCTGCACCACCATCATGCTGACGTGGTGGGCTATCACGTCGTGCAGCTCCCGCGCGATGCGGGCCCGCTCGGCGGTCACCGCGCGCCGTGCCTCGAAGTCCCGCTCGCGTGCCAGCCAGGTGGTGCGCGCCTCCAGCTCGGCGGTGTACGCGCGGCGGATGCGGGCGCTGTCACCCAGGACCCAGGCGCTGCCCAGCGACAGCACGCCGAAGGCGAGGTCGAGCGCGTCGCTGTCGGTCGCGGGGGCGAGGGCGACCGCCATGACCGCGCCGCCGCTCAGCACGCCGATGGCCACCGACCAGCGACGGTTCTCACACCACGCGGCCATGCTGTAGAGGGCGACGACGCCGCCGATCGGCACCGGCGTGACCAGGTCGGGCAGCGGCGTGGCCCCGTACACGGCCGATCCCATGCCCACTGCGAGGTTGACCCAGAACGGGTGGCGCCGGCGCCAGGCCAGCGGCAGGGTGATCAGCAGCACCAGCACGACCGCCGCCGGGCCGGGCGGCGGCATGTGCTCGGCCCGTGCCCGCAGCACCAGGGCGAGCAGCGACACCGCCGCGAGCACCCCGCCGAGCGACGCGTCCGCGACCGGCGGACGCGCCCCGGCCCAGGCCGCGGACAACGATGATCGGCTGATTGCCATGCCGCCAGTATCCGTGCCGCGCCCGGAAAAGACCTCCCTCACAAGAGGGATCAACGGCCGCCGGATCCCCTGCGCCGGGGAGGGGCGATCTGGGCGGCGCGGGGGATCCGGGTGGAAGGGGCGGCGGCCTACGGTCCTGGTGTCCTCGGCGTCCGCGCCGTCCTCGCGGCCCTCAGGGAGGCTCCCGATGTCCAGCCCAACCCCCCGCCCCGGCACGATCATCCCTTCCGCCCTCACCGCATCTTCGCTCCCGGCCCCGGCGACCGGCGTCCCGGCCCGCCCCGTGACCGACACGACCCCCGCCACCGGATTCGGCGCGCCGCTGAGCGTGAACCCGCTGCCCAGGAGCGGGGTCGCGGCGCTGTTCGGCCGCGCCCGTGCCGCGGCCCGCGCCTCGTGGGACGAGGCTCCCGGCTACCGGCGCCTGGCCTACGTCACCGGGGCGATCCTGATCGCCATCGGGCTCGGCCACGCGGTCCTGTGGGCCGTGATGGGCGGCACGGCGTCCGGCCCGCTGTCCTGGCGCAAGCCCGTGACCTTCGGCGTGTCGTTCGGCATGACCACGGCGACCCTCGGCGCGGTCGCCGCGCACCTGCCGGTGCGCCGGTGGATCGGCTGGGTGCTGTCGGTCCTGCTGTGCTCCTCGGCCGCCGGAGAGGTCGCCTACATCTCCATGCAGCACGCCCGCGGCGTCGCCTCGCACTTCAACGAGACGACGCCGCTGGACAAGGCCCTGTTCCAGGCCGCGGGGTGGGTCATCGGAGGCATGGTCCTGGTCATCGTCGTCATGGCGGTCGCCTCCTTCGTCCGCACGACCGCGCCCGCGCCGATGGCCTGGGCGCTCCGGGCGGGGCTGGTGGGGCTGGTGACGGCGCTCGCCGCCGGCGCCTGGATGATCATGCATGGCGACGCGCTGGTCGACGCCGGCGCCACGCCGCTCACCGTCTCGATGACGACCTACGGCGCCGCCGGCGCGATGAAGTCCGCGCACGCCGTCCCCATGCACGCCGTCCAGGTCCTCGGCGTCATCGCGTGGCTGCTGGGACTCGGCGGGCTGCCCCGGCGCCGTCAGGTGTGGCTGGTGGCGATGGCGATCGCCGGGTACGCGGGCCTGTTCACGGTGCTGGTCCTGCGCACCGTCGCCGGGCTGCCGCCGTTCGGCCTGGATGCCTCCGCGGCGGCCTATCTGATCCCGGCCGGGCTGCTGGCCGGCGCGGGCATCACCGCCCTGTCCCACGCCTCCCGAGCCATGGCAGCGGACGCGGCCCGCTCCTAGAGACCGGCGGACACGCGACGCGCTCCAGCGGACGGTGCCAGTGGCAGCGGCGGCGGCGGTGGCGGTGGCGGTGGCGGTGGCGGTGGCGGCGCAAATGGCGGGGGCGATGGCGGGGGCGATGGCGGGGGTGGGCCCCGCCAGGGAGGCCTGACGCGGCATGAACGGGATTCGGATTGTCATGCGTCCGGCATCGCCCCGTTGCCCAGGCATCAACCGGGCGTCGAGTAAGGCTGTCAAGTTCGGGCCGAAGGTTGCCTCCCAAGCCCGAGGAGACCCATGTACCGACGCTCCGGCCTCATCATCGCGACGTCGCTCGCCGTGCTGGCCGCGACCGCCCCAGCCTCCCCGACCACCGCCGCCTCCCGGACCATCCCCTCCGATTCCCGGACCACCGCCACGGTCTCCGGCCCGGCCGCCGCGGTCCTGAACCCGGCCTCCGCGGTCTCCGCGGCGACCGCGGCGACCGCGAGCGTCGTCACCGTCGCCCACCGCGGCGCGTCCGCGGACGCTCCGGAGAACACGATCAGCGCCTTCAGGCTGGCGCGTGAGCAGGGGGCCGACATGTTCGAGCTCGACGTGCAGGAGACCAGGGACCACAAGCTGGTCCTCATGCACGACACGACGCTCACCAGGACCACCGACGTCGAACGGGTCTTCCCTGGCCGGGCGCCCTGGCGGGTACGCGACCTCACGTTGGCGCAGATCCGGAAACTGGACGCCGGCTCGTGGTTCGCCGCCCGGTACAAGGACGAACCCGTGCCCACCCTCGGCGAGACCCTGCGCGCGATGGACGGCGGCGGTCTCGGCCTTCTCCTGGAGATCAAGGCGCCGGAGCTCTACCCGGGCATCGAGGCCCGCGTCGCCGCGGAGCTGCGGCGCGAGGCGTCCTGGCTGCAGCCAGGACGCCTGGTGGTGCAGTCGTTCGGCTGGGCGTCGATGCGCGGGTTCCATCGGATCATGCCGCGGGTGCCGATCGGCCTGCTCGGCACGCCGTCGACCACACAGCTCCCGGGACTGGCCCGGTTCGCCCGCCAGGTCAACCCCCCGTACGGGAACCTGACCGCGCGGTACGTCCGCTGGGTCCACGACCACGGCATGGAGGTCTTCGCCTGGACCGTGGACGATGTCGGGACCATGCGCCGTCTGATCTCCTACGGGGTCGACGGCATCATCACCAACCGGCCGGGCCTCGCCGACGCCCTCAGCCGCGCCTCGGCCCGGCGAGGCTGACCGACGGCCGCCGCGGAACCCGGTGGTGGAGGCCGCGCTCCGCCGGGTGCGGGCGACCTGGCCGTTCGGCCTGCCCACCTGGCGCCGGGCGCGGTCGGTCACCACCCCCGGGACGGCTATAGGTTGGAGGAGATGTCTGTTCCAACCGCTCGCGGCGGCGCGTCCGAGCCGGTCACGATCCTGCTCGTCGAGGACGACGAGGTGATCCGCAAGACGGTGGCGATGGCGCTGGAGCGCTACGGCTACCGGGTCACCGTGGCCGGCGACGGGCTGACCGCGCTGGAGCTGTTCCGGGAGCGGCGGCACGATCTGCTGCTGCTCGACGTCATGCTGCCCGTGCTGGACGGCATCGGGCTGTGCCGCAGGATCCGCGAGTCGAGCCTGGAGCCGATCCTGATGATGTCCGCGCGCGGGGACTCCCTCGACGTCGTCTCCGGCCTGGAGGCCGGCGCCGACGACTACGTCGTCAAGCCGGTCGACATCTCCGTGCTGGTGGCCAGGATCCGCTCACTGCTGCGCCGCGCCACCTTCGCCTCCACCGAACCCACCGTCGGACCCGCCGCCGAACCCACCGCCGGACCCGCCACCGGCCCCACCTCCGCGCCCGCCGTCGAAGCGCCCACCGCGCCCACCTCCCAAGCCCCCGCCGGTCCTGGCGCCGCCCCCGTGGCCGGCCAGAACGTCCCCTCCCCCGTGGGTGGCCCGGCCGGCCCGGCCGGGCCGCACGGCCTGCTCGTGTTCGGCGACCTGGCCATCGACCCGGCCGGCCTGGAGGTCTTCAGTGCCGGACGGCAGGTGGCGCTGGCGCCGACCGAGCTGCGGCTGCTGCTGGAGTTCGCCGCCAATCCGGGCATCGTGCTCGATCGGCGGACGCTCCTGCGCGACGTCTGGGACTACGGCTGGGACGGCGACAGCCGCGTCGTGGACCTGTGCGTGCAGCGGCTCCGCAAGAAGATCGGGGCCGAGCGCATCGAGACCGTCCGCGGCTTCGGCTACAAGCTGCGGCGCTGAGATGGACGACACCGCCGCGCGGGCGGCACCCGGCCCGCTGAACGTGAACTCGCTGCGCTGGAAGATCGCCGCGCTGGTGGCCCTCGCGGCGTGCGGGGTGGCGCTGGGCATCGGGGTGCTGGTCCATCGCAGCACGTTCGACCGCTCCCTCGCCCTGGGCAGGGAACGGGCCACGGCCGCGCTGCTGCCGATCGTGGACGCCTACCGGCGCACCGGCTCCACCGGCGGCACCTTCGCGGCCGACGCGGCGCCGCCTGCGGCCCTGACCCGGCAGGTCCGGCGGAGCGACCAGATGGCCACCTGGTACGACGACGGCAACCCCGAGGTCCCGTGGATGTGGGCGGCCCAGCGCGTCGACGGCCGGGTGCTGGCCGCGCAGGTCGACATGGGCGCCGACCTGCGCAGCCTGCGCGCCCTCGACCGGCACATCGTCATGGCCTCGCTGGCCGCGCTCGCCGTCGTCGTACCGCTGGCGGCGCTCGCGGCCGAGTTGCCGAACCGGCGGCTCAGACGGGTGGCCCGCACCGCGCGCCGCATCGCCGCGGGCGACCTGGACGCCCGCACCTCCGGGCGCGGGCACGACCGGGCCGGGTCCGTGGCGGGCGGCCGGCGCGGCGACGAGATCAGCGAGATCGCGGCCACGGTCGACCTGATGGCCGACAGCCTGCGCGACCGCCTGCTCAGCGAGCGGCGCTTCACCGCCGACGTCGCCCACGAACTGCGCACCCCGTTGATGGGCCTGGTCACCGCCGCCGGGCTGCTGCCGGAGAGCGAGGCGACCGATCTGGTCAGAGATCGGGTGGGTGCGCTGCGGGCGCTGGTCGAGAACCTGCTGGAGATCTCGCGGCTCGACGCGGGCGTCGAGCGTGCCGACCTGGCCCGGGTGCCGCTGGGCGAGGTCGTCGAGGAGTCGGTGGCCCGTACGGGGCTCCCCGCTCGCGTCACGGACGCCGGAGCGGCCATGACCGAGACCGACCCGCGGCGCCTGGACCGCATCGTCGCCAACCTGGTCATCAACGCCCACCGTCACGGCCGCGCCCCGGTCGAGGTCGCCGTGGAGGGCACGTCGGTCGTCGTGCGCGACCACGGCCCCGGCTTCCCGGACGCCGTGCTCGACGGCGGGCCGCAACGGTTCCGCACCGGCGCGGCCGAACGCGGGCACGGCCACGGCCTCGGGCTGACCATCGCGCTCGGCCAGGCTCGCGTCATCGGCGCCACGCTGACCTTCGCCAACGCGCCGGACGGTGGCGCCGTGGCCACCCTGCGCCTACCCGTCCCCCATCCCGCCGGCGCGCATGCCACGGACCACACGAACGGCTGAGGACGCACCCGGCGCGCCGCACAAGACCGCCGAGACCGCGCCGCGCCTCCGCGCTTCTCACGTGCCGGACGCTGTGCGCTATGCCCCCAGGCAGGCCACCGCCACCCGCTGTATCGCGTTGTTGGCGAACCCGCCCCGATTCCACGCCTGTGTCTCGGGCTGGCTCAGGCCGCCGGCGGTGGTCGCGCGCGCCGACAGGACGTGCATCCCCGGCTCCGCGTGCCAGTCGAAGGTGAACCTCCGCCACGCCCACCGGTGCCCGTCCGGCGCGGCGAGCACCGCGGGGGACCAGCTCCGCCCGCCGTCCACACTGACCTCCACCCGCTCGACCGCGTCGCCGCCGGACCAGGCGCGGCCTTCGATCGTCAGCGGCCCCGGCCGCACGACCCGCGTGCGGGACATGAAGTCGGGGAAACCCGGCGGCACCAGAAGCGCCCGGGGGCTGATGCGCGTGACCGGGTCGCCGGGCTCGTCCGGCTGCCGGCGCAGGCGGTAGGCGACGCTCTGCTGGTACCCGGTGAAGGGCTCACGAAGGACCTCGATGTCGCGCAGCCACTTCACGTGGGCCATGCCGTACCAGCCGGGGACGACGAGCCGCAGCGGGAAGCCGTGCTGCGGCGCGAGCGGCGCGCCGTTCATCTCGTAGGCCAGCAGCACCTCCTCGCGCATGGCCTCCGACAACGGCAGGCTGCGCTGGTAGTCCTGTTCGACCCCGCGCTCGACGCCGTGGTCGGCGCCGGTGAAGACCACCTCCACCGCGCCGGGGTCGACGCCGGCCGCGGCGAGCACCTCGCGCAGAGGCACCCCGGTCCACTCCGCCGTCCCGACCGCCTCCACCAGCCAGGGCTGGCTCACCGGGCGGGGCGCGAGCCTGGCCCGCCCGTTGCCCGCGCATTCCATGGTCACCCGCACGGTGCGCCGGGGCAGCTCCTTCAGGTCAGCCAGGCCGAACGTCGCCGGCCGGGAGACCAGGCCGCCCACCTCCAGCCGCCACTCCGCCGGGTCGATCACCGGAATGTCGTAGTGGATCAGCAGGTAGTGCAACCCGAGCGGCGTGACGTCGTACCGCAGCGCTTCCAGCGGTATGCCGTGGTTGCGTGCCGCCAGCGCGAGCTCTTCGGCGCTGATGCCGTCGGTGTCCTCCACCCGTCCGGGGAGGCTGATCTCAGCGAGTGTCGGGTCCATCCCCCAAGGATGCCGTGCCCCTCCGGCCGGCGGCGGCCGGGAGCCGCCGCCCCGGCCCCCCTCCCTCAGCCCGACGTCAGTGTCATCCTGCGCCGTTCGAGTTCGGCCCGTTCCACGGCGTTGCCGGACAGCTCGATCGCCCGCTCGTACGCGCGCGCGGCGCCCGTCCGGTCACCGGCCTGCCTGAGCAGCTCGGCGTGCGCGGCGTGCAACGGCTGGTACTGCGCGAGGGCGGGCTCGTCCAGCAAAGGCCCGAGCAACGCCAGGCCCGCCGCGGCCCCGAAGGCGAACCCGACCGCGGTCGCGTGGTTGACCTCGATGACCGGAGAGGGAGTGAGCCTGCCGAGGGCGCCGTACAACCGCGCGATCTGCGCCCAGTCCGTCGTGTCCTCGCCGGAGGCCTGCATGTGCAGCGCGCTGATCGCCGCCTGGATCTGGTACTCGCCGGGACGCGCGAACCCGGCCGCGCGCTCCAGGGCGCGGAGCCCTTCGCCGATCCGGTCCCGGTCCCACAACGACCGGTCCTGCCGGGGCAGCGCCACGTAGCCGCCGTGCCGGTCGACCCGCGCGGCGCGACGCGCGTCGTGCAGGAGCATCAGCGCCAGCAGCCCCCACGCCTCGGCCTCGCCGGGCATGAGCTCGCACACGAGCCGTCCCAGCCGGATCGCCTCGTCACACAGCTCTCCGCGCACGAGACGGTCGCCCTCGCCGGCGGAGTAGCCCTCGTTGAAGATCAGGTACACGACCCGGAGCACCCCGCGCACGCGTCCGGGCAGTTCGTCGCCGGTGGGCACCCGGTACGGGATGGCGGCGTCGGCGATCTTGCGCTTGGCGCGGACTATGCGCTTGCCCATGGTCGGCTCCGCGACCAGGAACGCGCGGGCGATCTCGCCGGTGGTCAGGCCGCCGAGCGTGCGCAGCGTCAGCGCGACACGGGCCGCCAGGTTCAGGGCCGGATGGCAGCAGGTGAAGATCAGCCGCAGCCGGTCGTCGGTGATCGGGCTCGCTTCGCCCATCGGGGCGTGCTCCTGCTCGTCCAGGCGCAGCAGCGCGGCCAGGCGCTCGGCGCGGTCGGACACCGACCGGTCGCGGCGCAGCCGGTCGATCGCCCGCCGGCGCGCCGTCACCGTGATCCACGCCGCCGGGTTCGCCGGGACCCCGTCACGCCGCCACGTGGCGAGCGCGGCGGCGAACGCGTCCTGCACGGCGTCCTCGGCGATCTGGAAGTCGCCGGCGTACCTGATCAGGGTGGCCAGCACCGCCGCCCGGTCATCGCGGAACACCCGCACGACCGCCGCCCCGGCCGGGTCGCCGGTCCCTGGTTCCAGGTGGCTCGGTTCTGTCGTGTTCACGATGCCGGTTCTGGACCGTGGGCCGAGATCTCGGCCGTGGTCATGATCGGACGCACCTCCACCGAACCGTGGCGCGCGATCGGCATGCGCGCCGCATGGCGCAGCGCCTCGTCCAGGTCGGCGCACCTGAGGACGTAGTAGCCCGCCAGGACCTCCTTGGTCACCGCGAACGGACCGTCGGTCAGCTCCACCTCGCCGTCACGGACGCGGACGGTCGTCGCGGCGGCCACCGGGTGCAGCGGCGCGTTCGCGACGAGCAGCCCGGCCTTCCTGAGGCTCTCGGTCACCTCCAGCCACACCGGCATCTCCGCGAACCTCTCCTCCTGCCGGTCCTCGTCCTCCGGCGCGTAGAGCAACACCATGTAGTCCGGCATGTGGCCTCCTCACTCCGTTCACCGGCTTTCGCCGCCGTCACCACTACAACGAGGCGGGCCCCCCCGACGAGGTGGTCCCCGCCGGGGCGCCCGCCGCGGCTGGTCAGGCGAGGGTCACAGGCCGTAGGCCGGGAACAGGTTCGTGGCCGGCCAGGAGGTGACCGCGTCGGCTGCCTGGTGCAACGGGTAGTCGATGTCATCGGTGTAGTTCCGCTGCAGGGCGTCGTTCCACCGATTGAACAGCACGACCCAGCTCAGCCCGTCGTACCGCCGGACCATGAGGGTGGAGGTGCCGGGATACGCCCCGTCGTGCCAGGTGTTCAGGGCGCCGCCGACGGGGCGGACGGACCAGCCCATGCCGTAGTACGAGCCGTCCCAGTCGATGGCGGGCGGGGCGAACACCTGCGTGATCGACGACGAGGTGAGCAGGCCGGGAGCGTCGAAGATCGTGGTGAACTTCGCCATGTCGACGGCCGAGGAGAGCCAGGCGCCGTGCGCGGCCATGTTCTCCAGGTTGAACCCCCCGTAGGGCATCGGCACCTGAGCCCCGGAGTTGTCCAGCACGGTCGTCGCGGAAGCCATCTCCGAGTAGTAGGGGAGCTCCGAGGACCGTCGCAGGCTCTGGGCCGTGCGGCCCTGCGCCATGCGGGTGATCTTCACCGGGGCGAGCACGTTCTGCTGGACGTAGGTCGCGTACGGCAGGCCGGTGACCTTCTCGACGACCTTGCCGAGCAGCATGTACCCGTAGTTGGAGTAGGCGTACCTGTCTCCGGGCTCGAAGTCGAGCGTGTACCTGGAGGTGTAGTCCATGATGTTCGCCTGCGTCACCGGCAGCGGCACGTGGAGTTGGCCGCTGATGGCGAAGTCCCACCGGTACATCGGGTCGAACGACACCGACCGGTCCCAGCCGCCGAGGTGCTGCAGCAGGTGCAGCACGGTGACCTCACCGAGCCGGGAGTCGGCGGCCGTGCTGAGCCCGAGCATCGGCGCCACCTTGGCCGACAGGCTGAGCCTGCCGTCCTGGACGAGCTTCATGATCGCGGTGGCCGTGACCGGCTTGCTCACGCTGGCCAGGCGGAACAACGACGTCGGCTGGGCCAGGACCGGGCCCGACGTGGAGTTGTATCCCCGCGCGAGCACCAGCCTGCCCTGCCGCACCACGGCGAGCGAGGCATAGGAGATGCTCTGCGCCTCCATGAAGCTTCTCAGCAGGTCGTCGAAGGGCTGTAACGACGGCGAACTCGAGCCGGTGACCGTCCAGGTGGGTGGAGCGCCGGCCGCGACGGCCAGGCGGGCGGGCAGTGCGGCGGCCGCCGCCTGCCGGGCGGGCAGTGCGGCGGCTCCCACGACGGCCCCCGCGAGCAGACGCAGCGAATCCCTGCGAGTCAGCATGAATCGTTCCCCGTTCTCTGGTCAGATGACATGGCGGACGACATGAAGAGCCACGACGCGGCTCTGGTGTGACACCACATCGGGTCCTTTCGATCGTGAGTAGCGGTCCTGTTCGATGGTTCGCGGGAGGAGGGCGGCCTGCGGGACGAGGCGACACCGGCCGGCCGGTCCGAGAACGCCGGCGAGCGCGGGGTTCTCCTCGCACCGCGGTGGTCCGTGACGGGCGGACCCGAGGGGTGATCAGGCCGCGGGAGAGCTGTGGTACGCCTCGACGAGCCAGCGGTCGTCGCGCCGCGAGAGCGTCCAGGTCGCCAGTTCCCACCGGTCGGCCGGAGGCTCGGCCTCGCCAGCGAACACGGTGGCACTTCGCGTGAGGACGATGACGGCGTGGTCACCGGGAGAGCCCGCGGGCCCGAGGGTACGGATGCCGCGCACCTGGTGGATGCGCTGCGAGTGCTTCAGCGGCCCGGCGAACGCGTCCCCCATACGGGCCCGGATGTCGGCCCTGCCGCTCAGGTGCACTCCGGGCAGCACCACCGTGGCGTCCTCGGCGTAACCGTCGGCGAACGCGTTCGCGTCGCCGCCCGCCCACGCCGCCATCGTCGCCTCGAAGGCCGCGAGCAGTTCGGGCTCATCGGGGTGCGACGCCAGGACGTCGTCCGCCGTCTCCGTCTCCGTCTCCGTCTTCGCGTGCGGATCGTCGCTCATCTTGGTTCCTCCACCGCAGATCCGTGGCCGCCGTGCGGCGGCCCCGCTCTACCGACGCGGCACCCCCGCCGGTTTGGACAGGGGGCCGCGGATGGAACCCACTCCGGAGGTCCGGCGCGCCTTCACTTCCCTGGTGAACCCGGACGAGGCCTGGTTCTCGTGCAGCTCATGGACCCCGACGCTCGGGAGCGACTCCTAATAGATAAGCAAAGGTCCTAAAATAGGAGTTATCTGCTAGCCTGGCGGGCATGAGCGGCAGGCGGAGCTATGGAGATGCGTGCGGCGTGGCGCGCGGCCTCGACGTCATCGGTGACCGATGGGCACTGCTGGTGGTGCGCGACCTCCTCCTCGGTCCCAAACGCTTCAACGACCTGCTGGCCGGCCTGCCCGGCGTGAGCCCGAACGTTCTCACCCAGCGGCTGGCCGACCTGACCGACCACGGCGTCGTCCGGCGCCGCGACCTCGGGGCGCCGGCCCGTGTGCACCTCTACGAGCTGACCGAGTGGGGCCGCGAGCTGGAACCGGTGCTCCTCGGGCTCGGACGCTGGGGAAGCAGGGCGCCCTCCCCGCCCGACCGCGAGCTCGGCCGCGACTCCCTGCTGCTCGGCGTCAAGGCCCGCTTCGACGCCGCGCGCGCCGACGAGCTGCGCGGCACCTACGAACTGCGCGTCGCCCCCGAGACCTACGCCGTGGAGGTCACCGAGGGGTCCATCGAGATCAGCCGCGGCGACGCCGGGCGGCCGGACGCGACGCTCACCACCGACCTCGACACCCTGCGCGCCGTCCTCGCCGGCCGGCGCACACCGGCGGACGCCGTCCGCTCCGGCGACCTCCACCTCGACGGCGACCCGCGGGCGGCGCGCAACCTGACCGACCTGCTCCAGGCGCCGGCCTCGCCGCCGGCCTGAGACACCCCTGGCACACCGAGAGAACGGACGGACATGGGCCGCCTCATCCTCCACATGCAGACCTCCATCGACGGATGCGTCGACAGCCACGTCCCCGGCTCCACCTGGAACCTGTGGGACTGGGGTCCGGACTGGCCATGGAGCCCCGACCTCAGGAAGCGCTTCAACGACCTCCTCGACTCCGTCTCCGGCATCGTCCTGAGCCGGCCGATGGTCTCCGAGGGGTACCTCGACCACTGGAAGCGAACCGCCGACCAGCACCCCGGCGACCCCGACCACCGGTTCGCGCACCGCATCGGCGAGCTGCCGAAGTTCGTCATCACCGAGCACGGCACCGCCTCGGCCTGGCCGAACACCACGGTCGTCACCGGGCCGCTCGCCGAGTCCACGCGCCAGGCCAAGGCCGCCGCCACCGGCGACCTGGTGTGCTTCGGCGGCGCCGGCTTCGCCCGCGCGCTGTTGCGCCACGACCTCGTCGACGACCTGCTGCTCGCCGTCAACCCCGGCGTCGCCGGCGACGGTCCCCGCATCTTCGACGCCTCGATGGCCCACGACTCCTACGAGCTGGCCGAGGCCTTCCCGTCAGCCTGCGGAATCCTGCTGGTCCACTGGGCGAAGCGCCGCCGCTGACCCGGTCCGCGCGGGCCGCGTCCGGCGCCGGCGGCGGATGGCCAGAGCGGCGACGGTGAGGCCGCACACGACGATGAGGACGAGCAGGAGCAGCGTCCAGGGGATGGTCCAGGCGTCGGCCGTGGTCTGGACGACGGCGAGCGGGGCGACCGAGTTGGCGGCGTCGGTGAGCAGCGGGGTGAGGGCGACCGTCCCCGTCAAGCGCAGCGCGGGGGTCACCCCGCGCACCGGAACCGAGACCTTCCAGGTGTCGCCCGGGAGCAACTGGGGCGAGTCGCCGATCTGCCCGGCGCGGACGCCGAAGCGTCCGAAGGGTCCCGACAGGGACACCGCCTGCCGGGCGGCGAGGATGGCGTTGCCGGTGTTGCGGACCGTGTAGGTGACGGTGGCCTCGCCCTTCCCGAACGGATCGGGCGTGCCCGAGTAGCGCACCCGCAGGTCCTCCGCCGACAGGCCCGGCTTGAGCGCGCCGCCGACGCGCAGGCGGATGCGGATGCCGAGACGCCCGTCCCCCTCGCCGGCCCCGGCCGGTGCGGTGACGATGCCGCCCATGTACTCGCCGGGGGCGGCGTCGTCCGGCAGGGCGACCGTGAAGGGCACCTCCGCCGACCCGCCGGGCGCGACCGTCACGTCCGGACGGTCCGCGTGGACCCACGCGCCCACCTTCGTCGAGGTCGCGTCCTTGGCGGCCAGGTCGAGCCGTCCGCCTTCGGCGGTGAAGGCGTCGGCTGCGTACACGGCGAGGTGCAGCGGCGTGGCGCCGTGGTTGACGATCACGAGGCCGTCCTGGAGCCGGCCGCCCGGGTCGAGGGTGTAACGGTAGTTCTCCCGGCCGGAGCCGAAGTCGCCGGCGGCCGTGCCGACCGTCCAGGAGGCGTCGCCGTCCGCCGCCGCGGCGGGCCCGGCCCCCGTGCCGAGCAGGCCGAGCACGGCGAGCAGCACCACGACGGTGGCCCGGGCGAGGGCTGGGGTCGTACACGGTCTGGGCGGGCGCATCTGGTGATCCTCGAACGGTCGGGAACGGCGGGTGGAACGCGTGCGGTGGGACGGGCGCCCGAAGACGCCCGCCCCACCAGGGGGAACGGGGGCGGGCCGGTTCAGCGTGAGCGTCCCCGGCATCGCTCCCGGCCGGTTACTTCAGCCAGGCGGCCTCGGTCGCGACGGGCTTGGTGTCCTCGCCCTTGCCACCGTGGCCGTTGCCGTGGTCGTCACCGTGGCCGTTGCCGTGGTGGTCGTCGCTGTAGGGGCGGATGACCACCTTGTCGACGGCGGAGCCGACCGGCTGCGCGGGGCCCGCGCCGCTGTTCGGGCCGCACCAGGACTCCTGGCCCAGCTCGACCGCGGCGTTGGGGGCGGCGCAGGTGCCGCTGCGCAGGTTCTCGACGACCAGCCGGTCGCCGCGGACCTGCACCTTGACGTAGGTGCGGACGTGCTCCTGGTTCTCGACCGAGTTGGCCCAGTGGCTCTTGGGGTTGAGCGGGTCGGGGCCGTAGTTCGGGTCCTTGGCGGTGTTCGGAGCGGTGAGGTCGTAGTACTTGGAACCCGAAGCGGAGTTCGCCGTCACGTAGATGACCCCGCCCGGACCCTGCGCCACCTCGGCGGCGCCGGGCTGCTCGGCCTTGTTCGCCTTCTGGCCGTTCTTGATCACGTAGCTGCGCGAGTAGCTGTGGTCGTGGCCCTGCAGGACCAGGTCGACGCCCAGGTTGGAGAAGGCGGTCGGGAAGTCCTGGCGACGCAGCTGGTTGTCGGCGTCGTTGGCGTGGCTGGCCGGGGAGTAGATCGAGTGGTGGTACACGAGCACCGTGTACTTGGCCTCGCCGCCGTGCTCCTTGACGACCTTGGAGACGTAGCTGATGTGCGCGGCGTCGGAGCCGGTGGCGTAGGCGTTGCTGTTGAGGTCGATGAACAGCACGCCCTTGTAGACGTACCAGTAGTCACCGCCGGACCGGGTGGCCGCGTCACCGTTGTAGTACGGCGCCGAACGGTCGGTGTTGGGCGTCCAGAAGTGCTGCTCGTAGGCCTTGCCGCCCACGTCGTGGTTGCCGATGGTGGCGGCCCACGGGTACTGGCGCAGCTTGTCGGGCGCGAGGAAGGCGTCCCACTGCGTCTCGGTGTTGGCGCTCTCGACCTGGTCGCCGCCGGAGACCAGCAGCTCGGACCTGGGGTTGGCGGCGAGGGCGACGTTCACGGTGTCCGCCCAGCCGGCGCCGTCCTTGGCGGTGTCGCCGGACGAGCCGATCTGCGGGTCGCCGAAGAACAGGAAGTCGAAGTCGCCCTTGAAGTCGCGCGTCTTGAACGAGTAGGCCGGGGACCAGTTGCCCTCGGTGCCCACGCGGTAGGAGTAGGCGGTGTTCTTCTTCAGGCCGTCGATCGTGGCGTGCGCGTTGTAGCCGCCGTTGACGACGTTCGCGGTGACCGTCGCCGGGAAGGTGGTGGTGTGCTTGGGGAACTCGCCGTGGCGCACCTGCTTGGTCGGCGCGACCTGGACCACCTGCGCGGTGCCGGCCGAGGAGTACCAGGACACGACGCGCTGCGACTCGTCGGCGCCCACGCCGAGGATGATTCCGGTGGTCGTCGCGCCGGCGGTGGCGTGGACCGCGGCCGTCAGGCCACCGCCCAGCACCGCGCTGACGCCCATGACCGCCGCCGTGGCGCCGAGGGCGAGCCGGCGTCGGACGACCCCGGGGCCCTGTGCCCGGTTTTCGAGCTTCATCAGGTTTCCGTCCATTTGAGGGTGTTTTGGAGCTTTGTCACGGTTTCCGACGTCGGTGTCCTCAAGGTGAACATGAGACAGGCGTACTGTTGCGCGCGCCGGAAGTTGTGATGCGATCTCAGATTCCGAGATCACGCATGCGCTCTCAGATGCGAGATCACGCATGCGATCTCAGATGCCGAGAACACGCTGCGCGAACCACACCAGGCCCATCACCGACACGCCCGCCGCGACCGCTCCCGTCGTCCACAGACCCGCGACCGGACGGCGGCGGCGCAGCAGCGCGAGCAGCGGGAAGACGGCGATGATGATCGCCAGCTGGACGACCTCGATGCCCACGTTGAACACCAGCAGCGACCACAGGAGCGTCCACGAGAAGGCCTGGTCGATGCCCAGGGCCGCGGCGAAGCCCAGCCCGTGCACCAGGCCGAAGCAGAAGACCACCGCCAGGCGCGTCCAGCCCGCGGTGTCCAACCCGAAGTGACCGCGCCCGGTGGGCACGAGGTCGGTGGCGTGTGACCGGCGCCGCCAGATCCGCCACAGATGCCAGCCCGCGACGACCGCGATCGACAGCGCGATGACGGGCTCGACGAACGACGCCGGCAGCCGCACCAGGCCGAGAGCGGCCAGGATGAAGGTCACGGAGTGGGCGAGGGTGAAGGTCGTCGCCGCGAGCACGATCTCGCGCAGGCGGCGCGACCCCGCGATGAGCGCCAGCAGGAACAGGATGTGGTCCAGCCCGGTGAGCAGGTGCTCGGCCCCGAGCCGGAAGAACTCCCAGAAGCGCTCGGCCCATGACTGGTGCGTGGAGAACGACGGATGTTTGGAATCGAGCGCGGCGCTCCCCGACGTCAGGTCCAGGCCGTAGGTGACCACCGTCTTGCTGTCGCGCACGTAGCTCTCGGAGTCCGGGAACAGCCCGCTGCGCACCTCGTGCGACTCGGCGGCCTCCGGGCATCGGTAGTCGAGCACCAGCACCGCGTACGGGACGCCCTCGCGTTGCTCGATCGTGTACCCGCCGTCCTGGGACGGGGCGCACGCCTCCCCCTCGGCCGTGACGCCGAAGCGCCCGGTCACGTACGCGAGCACGGAGGCGGCATGGGCGTCGAGCGCGGCGCCCTGCCGCGCCGCGTCGCCGGCCTCGAACGCCGCGGTCCCCGCCCGGAAGAGCGGATCATCCTTCTGCGCGTCGGCGGCGGAGACGACGAGCAGGTCGTACTCCAGCCCGAGCCGGGCGCGGACGTGCCCGGTGCCGGGCGAGGTGAGGTCGACGTAGACGGTCGAGCTGAATCCATGGGCGAGAGCGGGTACGGCGCTGAGCAGGACGGCCACGATCACCGCGGCGACGACGGCACAGGCACGACGCCGGGTGGCGCGGAACATGTGACTCCTTTTCGGTTGGCGAACGCAATCTGCTCGGCCGACATGAACGAGCGGCGGCGCACCTGGAAACGGGTCAAGAACCACGTCTTACCGAAATATCGCCCATAGTGGATGAGGGCTCGCAATGAGGTAGGAAGTAGACGCACCTCCCGTCACGCCCGAAGGACGACCCCCATGCGCTCTCGACGTCTGCCCGCCGGAATGCTGGCCGTGGCGGTCGCGACCGCCGCCCTGCTGGCCGGCGGATGCGGCTCCGAGGACGACTGGTCCCGGCCGCACGCCAGGCCGAGCGCGATGGGCGCCCTCGGCCCCGGATTCCTCGACCGGTCCGCGCCGCCCGCCCCGGAGGCGACGATCACCCCGCGCCCCGGCTCGTGGGACGGGACCCGTCCGTCGGAGGGTTACCGAGTGGTGCTGCTCACCGCGGGGACCGACCCCCAGACCAGGACGCTGGTGAACGCCGTGACGCAGTGGGCCGAGCAGGAGCGCGTCAGCCTCAAGACCGTCACGGCCACCCGGCCCGACCAGTACATCGCCCGCATCAGCGAGGCGATCCGCCTGAAGCCCGACCTGGTCGTCAGCGCCGGCAACGACCTGGTCGACCCGCTGGCCATGGTCACCCCCAACCACCTCGACCAGCGGTTCCTCGTGATCGGCGCCGAACTCGCCGAGCCCACCGCCAACGTCACCGCCGCCGACTGGACCGGAGCGTCCTTCCGCGGCGAGGGACTCGGCATGTCCTCGGAGTACGACCCCGCCACCTTCACCCCCGACCGCGCCGCCCGCGCCCTGCGCGCCGGCGTCGCCGCCGTACTCAACGGCCTGACCGGCATCGTCATCTGGCTCGACTGACCATCGCCGGGGTGGCCGGTGAACCTGTCCGACCCGCCCCTGGCCCTCACGCGATCGGCGAGGAGCCCGTCGCCGTCCGCGTCGACATGACGGACATCCGGCTGCTCGCCAGATCTGCACTACCGTGTCGGACCATGAACGGGGACGGCTGGCTGGCGGACACCCGCGCTTCCTACGACACGGTCGCGGTCGGCTACGCCGACCACATCCGCGACCATCTGGCCGGTGAACCGTACCTGCGCGCCTGTCTGGCGGCGTTCGCCGACCTGGTCGGCACCGCCGGAGGCGGGCCGGTGGCGGACGTGGGCTGCGGACCGGGTCACATCACCGCCCACCTGAACGAGCTGGGCGTCGACGCATTCGGCATCGACCTCTCACCCGGGATGATCGAAGTGGCCCGGCGCGACCACCCCGGCCTGCGGTTCGAGGTGGGCTCGATGACCGATCTCGACCTGCCCGACGCCGCGGTCACCGGCCTGCTCGCGTTCTGGTCGCTGATCCACGTCCCCGACGACGCGGTCCCCGCGGTTCTGCGCCACTTCCGGCGGGTGGTGCGTCCCGGCGGGCCGCTGATGCTCGGCTTCCACGTCGGCGACGAGACGCGGCTGAAGACACATGGCTACGGCGGCCATCCGATGAAGGTCCACGTGCACCGCCGCCGACCCGGCCTCGTCGCGCGGTGGCTGGGCGAGGCCGGGTTCACGGTGCGGACGCAGATGCTCCTCGACCTCGACCAGGAGGTCCCGGGCGCAATCCTCTTCGCGCGGCGCGCGTCCGGCTCAGGCCCTGAACGGCCGCACGCGGCCGCCCCCTGAGGTCACAGGCCTGCGTCTCCCACCCTGGTCATCGTGCCGAGTCCCGGGAAGGCGCGCTCGAGCATGTGTCAGCGTTCGCAGACGATGCCGTCGCCGTCGCGGTCCTGGTACCAGTGGTACTCCGGGTCCTTGTCGCGGTAGTACGGGCCGTAGCCGTTGCGGTTGGCCTCGGCGCAGGTCCTGAAGCGCGGGTCGTTCCCGGACGGCGGGGGCGGCGGCTCGGAGGTGGGCTTGGGGGTGGGTTTGGGGCTGGGCTTGGGGGTGGCCTGCGGGCCGCCGTCGCACCGGCCCGACCAGATGCGCAGACGGGCGGCCCTGGCCGCGGCCTGGTCCTCGCGCAACGGCGTGATGTACCTGGCGTTGGCCCCCATCTGGCCCGCCTTGGCGTACCCGTAGCGGACCAGGTTGCGGTTCACGAACGTCCCCGCGGTGTTCCACGCGTAGAACAGGTACCGGCCGGCGGAGTCGCGCGCCGTCTTGTCCTTGAGCAGGCGGACGGTCGTCCTCGGGGCGAGCAGGGCCGCGGTGTGCGCGGTCGCGGCCGCCGCCCAGCACTGACCCTTGTTGGGCGCGTTGACGTCCAGCAGGCGCACCCGCAGTGTCCTGCCCTTGTAGACCACGTCCACGGTGTCGCCGTCGACCACCGCCTTCACCTTGGCGGCCAGGGCCCCGCGCGGCGCGGCGGCCGCGGCGGCGGGCAGAGAGGGGACGACCAGGCCGCCGGACACCAGGGCCCCGGCGAGTAGGAGGCGGGCGCGCAAGATGGCTCCTTGTGTGAGTGAAGTGACTCAGGAGAGACGGGGCGCGAAGAGCCCCGGTTGTCCGCGTGTCCCGATCCGGCCACGCCACTTCGTCGCACCTTGCCACGCGAGTCCGGCAACCCCGCCAGAGCCGGCCATGCGGGTTCGTTAAGGGCGGCCAGGGCGTCGCTCCAGCCCTGTCACCCAGGCGCCCGCGACGGTGGTACCGGCGGTGGGGTTGTACGGCCGGCCAGAGAGGCGAAGGCGGACCGCGTGGCGACTCCTTCAGGAACGATCGCGGGCGAGCAGGCCATCGACATCCCGGGCGAGCAGGCCGTCGACGAGGAGTTGCAGCATCCGGGTGGCCTGGGCGACGTCGGCGGCGGTCAGCATGATGCCGGCCATGCTGGCGGAGACGTCGGCCGGTCGGACGTCGGCACGCAGGCTGCCGTCGGCCCGTCCGGCGTCGAGGATGGTGGCGATGGCGACCTCGAGGTGCTCGCGGGTTTGCCCGGAGCTGATCGCACCACTGGCGATCACCGCGCGCAGGGCTTCGGCCATGCCGTGTTTGGTGGCGACGAAGTCCTGGTAGCGGCGCATCCACTCGCGCATGGCGTCGGCCGGCGGGAGGTCGCTCACCAGTCGCGCGGCCATGGCGCACAGGCGGGCGAGTTCGCTGCGGTACACCTCCTCGACCAGGGCGTCGCGGGAGGGGAAGTTGCGGTAGAGCGTGCCGACGCCGACTCCCGCCTCGCGGGCGATGGCCTCGATCTTGACGGGCTCTGGACCGGCGGTGAGGGCGCGGGTGGCCGCGTCGATGATGCGCTGGCGGTTGCGCTGGGCGTCCCTGCGGGCGCCGGGGCGTCGCTCGGACTCGGAAACCGCGATCACCTCAACCTCACAAGCGGAATCGATTCCGCTTCTGCTAGGGTCAGACAGAACTGAGCGGAATCGGTTCCGCTTACGGTCATCGTATCCGGAGGTCCACGATCATGACCACGACGCATGCGTACGCGTACGGGAAGCTGGGCGATCACGATGTCCTGCGGGCCGGCTTCGGCGCCATGCAGCTCGAACACGGCGACCCCGCGGAAGCCGTCAAGGTTCTGCGCCGCGCGATCGAACTCGGCGTCGACCACCTCGACACGGCCCAGTTCTACGGCACGGCCAACGACCTCATCAGGACCGCTCTGCATCCCTACGCCGAGGGCCTGCAGATCGTCACCAAGGTCGGCGCGGTGACCCATCCGACCCAGCGGCTGGTCACCGCCCAGAAGCCGGCGGAACTACGGGCGTCGGTCGAGGACAACCTGCGCGCCCTCGGCACCGAGCGCCTCGCGGTGGTCAACCTTCGCCGGGCCGACGTGCCACCGGGCATCATCGCCAGTGGCGACCAACTGGTCGACCTGGACAGCCAGCTGGCCGAGCTCATCGCCCTGCGCGACGAGGGCAAGATCGGCGGCATCGGCCTGAGCCACGTCGACCTCGCGCAGCTGCGGCAGGCTCTTCCGGCCGGCATCGTCTGCGTGCAGAACCTGTACAACGTCCTCACCCGCGACCACGAGGACGTGCTGACCGAGTGCGCCGAGCAAGGGATCGCCTGGGTGCCGTACTTCCCGCTCGGATCGGCCTTCGACCGGCTGCCCAGCGTCACCGACGACCCGGTCGTCATCGCGCACGCCGGACGCCTCGGCATCACCCCTGCTCAGGCCGGTCTGGCCTGGCTGCTCGGCCACAGCCCGGCCACGCTGCTGATCCCCGGCACCCGCAACCTCGCCCACCTGGCCGACAACGTCGCGGCCACCCAAATCCACCTGGACCAGCAGGCGACAACGGCCTTCAACGCACTGTCCCAGAACACGCCCACATAGCTGGAAACACCCGAAAAGCGGCTCGAGGAAGCACCCCCAAGAGGGGAGGCGCAGGGCGGCTCCTCGTGTGGGCGAAGCGACTCACGGAAGACGGAACCGATGGTCGCCGTGCCGCCGATCCCGATGCTGATCGGATGCGCTGTGCGCCCGGGCCGTCGAGGCGCACGGCCCCGAAGCCCGACACCGCGCCCTACCCGATGGTTCGCTTCCCGCCTGGGCCTTCTTCCCCCGACCCGGCGTGAACACCTCCCAGAGCCGCCGACAAGCCGGCGTGGCCGGTGCTCAACTCACCGGGTGCCAGCCGGGAGGAGGGTCCTCGCCGACCCGGCCGTCGACCGCCTCGCGGAGAAGGTCGGCGTGGCCGGTGTGCCTGCCGTACTCCTCGATCAGGTCGCAGACCAGGCGGCGCAGGCTGGCGTGCTCCCCATCCGGAGTGGAGATGTGAGCGAGCTGGTCGAGGCCGCCGCCGGCCAGCGCGGCCTCCAGCGTTGCGCGCGAACGGGCGACGGCGTCGTCCCACAGCCGGTACAGATACTCGGGGCTGTCGGTGTCGGCGGAGGTGAACTGCCAGTCGTCGCCGCCTTCCCAGTGCTCCTCCCACGGTGAACCGATCGACTTGCCCTGGAACTTGACGTTGAACATGTGGTCTTCCACCACGGCCAGATGCTTGAGGAGGCGGCCGAGGGTGAGCGTGGAGGCGCCGACGCGGGTCCGCAGCCCGTCCTCGTCAAGGCCGTCGGCCTTCCAGCGGAAGGTGGTGCGCAGTCGCTCGAGCGCACCCACCAGGTGCGCGGCCTCATCACCGGCCAACGGCGGTTCCCACGGAGTATCGGTCATAACGCAACCCTGGCACAGGCGGCCAAATATGCGGCGACACCGGTGGACCAGATGTGCGGCCGCAGCACCGGACCGCCCCTCCTCCCCGTCCGCGTCGTGGCCGCCCGCCTCGGGCACGCCGACCCTGTGATCACGCTCCGCGTCCACGCCCACCTGATCCGCTTTGCAGAGTCCGCCGTCGTGGAGATCTTCACCCAGGCCTTGGACCAAGGTTCGGGCCCGTGATAGGTGGTTACCGGCAGCGGTTGTGCGGGCGGCCCAAGGGGTGCATAAGTGGGACAGCAATTATGGGTGGAAGCCATCAAAGCGGTCCCCAACCTGGCCGTTGCCTTGATCACCCTGTCCGCGGGCTGGATCGTCGGTAATCGCCTGACCGCACGGTGGGACGAGCACAAGAAGCGCCGAGAGCTCGATCTCCAGGCCCTCGGCGCCTTCTACGCCGTCTACGGTCAGTTCTTCGCCCTCTGGAAGCTGTGGAGCGGCGCCCCATCGAGCCTTCCGGATCACGACGAGTTCCGTCGAACCATGCTGGAACGCACCGCCGCAGCAGAAGGGGAACTGGAGTCGCTGCTCGTCCGGCTCGCCGGTGAGCACAATCTTTCCGCGCGAGACCGTGTGCTGCTCGGCTGTTTCCGCCAGGGATTCCAGTCGCTCCGCCTGTGCGTGAAGGCCAACAAGCCCCTCCAGAGCCAGATCTACCGCCCCGGAACCGAGGACCTCGTCACCGTTCGCTGGGACGGCTCGGAGGCTCCGCCGTACATCGCCTTCAAAGCGCTCTCTGGACATGTCGCCGATCTCCTCGCCAAGGGATCGGCCGGCACCAAGCCAGAAAGAGCCTTCGAGGCTTTGAGAGAGATCACGCACACACGACTGAGCCGTGTCTGGGTCAACGAGACGTTCGACATCCTCCAGGTACATCACCCGGAATGGCCACCGCCTGAACACGCCTGTTAGCAAGGGTGCCGGCAAAAAAACCCCTCGCGGTGATCGCAAGGGGCCTGTGAGCTGGAGCCGCCTAAGGGAATCGAACCATTGACCTACGCATTACGAGGGGCACGCGAACAAGCTCCTTAGCGTCTACCTGCACCAACGCCCCGGCCCGCTACACGTAATGCACCGAAAACACAGGCTGCTCCTCAATACCCGGTCCACGAGTCGGTCCACGCAACCAGTCGAAATTTGCACTCTGTCAGATTGCGTGTTGGCCGTGCTGCCTCGCCTTGTTCTCCCAGTGAGTGAGGTTCCGCCGGGTGGCCAGGGTGTAGGGGTGGTCGGCACCCAGTGTCCGCTCGCGTATGGAGAGCAGGGCGGCGAGCTGGTCGCACGCGGCAGCCGCATCCCCTGCCTCCCCCGTCCAGCGAGCGAGGTTGTCCCGGGTGTTATGAGTGTCGGGGTGGTCGGCGCCCAGCACCCGCTCGCGTACGGGCAGCAGGAGGGCGAGCTGGTCGCGAGCGGCAGCCGCATCCCCCGCCTCCCCCGTTGAATAGGCAAGGTTGTGCCGGGTGGTCAGGGTGTCGGGGTGCTCAGCGCCCAGCACCCGCTCGCGTACGGGCAGCAGGAGGGCGAGCTGGTCGCACGCGGCGGCCGCATCCCCCGCCTTTCCCGTTAAGGCGGCGAGGTTGTGCCGGGTGTTCAGGGTGTCGGGGTGCTCAGGGCCCAGCACTTGCTCGACATCGGGAAGCAGGGCGGCGTATTGGTCGCGGGCGGCGGCCGGCTCCCCCGCCTCCCCTGTCCAGGAGGCCAGATAATGCCGGGTGGTCAGGGTGTCGGGATGATCGGCGCCCAGCACCCGCTCGTGGACGGGGAGCAGGGCGGCGAACTGGTCGCGCGCGGCAGCCGCATCCCCCGCATCCCCCGTCCAGCGAGCGAGGTTGCCCCGGGTGGTCAGGGTGCCGGGGTGGTCAGCGCCCAGCACCCGCTCGATGTCGGGGAGCAGGGCAGCGAACCGGTCGCGCGCGGCAGCCGCATCCCCCGCTTCCCCTGTGAAGGCGGCGAGGTTGTGCCGGATCTTCAGGGTGTCCGGGTGCTCGGCGCCCAGCTTGGCGGTGAATTCCTGCTGCATCTGCTGGATGAGGGTCGTGGAGGTGCGGTAGTCGCCGCTGCAGCCGAGGAAAATGGCAACTTGGTGCAGCGCCGGTGAGGTGAGGGGGAGGGCGGCGCGGGCGTGGGGCAGCAGTTGGGTATAGCGCGGCCAGGTGTCGGGCTGCCGGGGTGTGACAGGCAGAGCGGTTTGCAGCAAAGTGGCGGCTGCGTGCTGCCAGGCGGTGCGGGCAGGTGGGGGCAGTTGGTCGAGTGTGACAGCCTGCACCAGGCGATGTACCGAGACGGTGCCGCCGACGGGCCGGTTGATTAGGCCGTGGCGGCGCAGCTCGCTGATCGCAGTGTTGATGTCCAGCTCGCCGTGCGGAAGCGCACGCAACTCGGCCAGACCGTCGCCGTCGTGCAGCGAGTCGGCGGTGTCGTCGTGGTCGAGGGGGGTGAGGAGGAGCCGGTAGGGGATGGCCTCGGGGGCGTAGCAGGCCAGCAGCCGTATCAGCGCGATCGCGTGTGGGCTGGTATGGGTCAGGTGGTCGAAGGCGAGGTGCCAGGTGGAGGCGACGTGCTGGTCATACCCCCACGGCTGGCCCTGCGCCAGCATCTCGGCGCGGCGGCGGCGTAGCAGGTGCAGGTAGCCAGCCAGAGTGGTGCCGGTGGCGTCGATGTAGGCACCGGCCTGCTCCAACGCCAGCGGCAGTCCACCTAACTCGACCGCGACTGCGGCCGCAGTGTCCGGTTCGTTGTCGCCGGTGCGCTCGGTAAGAAACACGGCGGCGGGGCCGTTGTCTAGCACGTGCAGTTCCATGCTGTGGCGCGTTGGCCAGTGACCGGAGCGGGTGGTGACTAGAACGTGCCCGTCGCCGACGGGCGGCAGGAAGGCGCGCAGGGCTTCGGCGTCGAGGGCGTTGTCGAAGATGAGCAGCCAGGGGTCGGGGGAGGCAGCCAGGGCGGCGTGCACCTGGTGCACCGGGTCGACCAGCTCACCGGGCTGGCGCATGCCCAGCAGCGCGGCCAACTCGGCGAACGCCGCCGACAGCACAGTCGCGTCCTCAGCGGGCAGCTGCCACACCAATCGGTAGGCATGCTGGTAGCGGTGGGCGTACTCCACCACCAGGCTGGTCTTTCCCACCCCGCCTAGTCCATGGATCACCAGCAGACTCGGATGGGCCTGGTCGCTAGTCAGTCGCTGGTGCACCACGGCGAGAGTTTGGTCGCGGCCGGCCAACTGCGGCGGGCGGGGCGCCAGTCGGACCGGGCGGGCCGGTACCGGCGGCCGCGGCGGCAGCTGCACACCGCCCACCGTCCCTACGACGATCCCTCCAGTGATCATGACGCCGTCGCCGGTCATCACCGGGGCATCAATCTGCCCGGCGACCGAGCGCTGGTCGACATGCATGCTGCCCGGGCCGCTCACCCGGACCGAATCGGTCACCTGCCCGATCACCTGGCCACCGGACATCGAACCGCTAATCATCGGTGAAGCCAGCCCGCCCGGCACCACCGGCTCCGGCGAGGTAGCGGGTGCGCGCAGCTGCGCCCACAGCCCCGCCCCGGCCATTAGCAACCCGGCGATCCCGACGAACATACTGATCACGCTGGCTCGTTGGTCCAGTACACCCAGAACATGCTCAGGCAGGTGTAGCGGGTCGGTGAAGAAGCCGACCAGCCCCGCCACCACCAGCGCCAGCGACACCCCGGCTACCGTCCAGGGCAACACGCCCCGTAACCGCCGGCGCGCGCAGCCAGGCACCCGCTTCGAAGAAGACCCCTCCACCCTGTCAACAGTGACCGACCCACTACAAAACGCGCAGACCTGTGACAAACCCGTTACCGATCTCTGCGCGGGGTGGCCCAGCGGATCAAGACGGCAGACGAAGCTAGAAGAGGGCATCTTGCGCCGGCGCAGTCGCCTCGGGCGATGCAAGCCGGATCATGAACGAAATTACGAATTCGAACCCTGCCTGCTTAAGGGATCGCCTGTACTCGCTGACCAAAAACGCCTTTTGGGCATGGCCAGCACTTTCAGGTAGGCCTCGCGCTGTCTGGCGTCCGGCGTCGGCACGGCGCTCGCCGGCGTGCTCGCGGCGGCGGCTGGGTGGGCGGGGAATCGGTCCCGGGCGGCGACGGCGAATGCGACGACGCCGAGGATGAGCAGGGACGCGGCGATGCAGAGGATGAAGATCACCGCGCCTGCCGAGAGCTGCCGCTTCTTCGGGGGCGTGGAGGGCTGCGTCGCCCACTGCGTCTGAGGGTGCATAAGCCGTGACGGTACGCGCTCCCAAAGATCGTCCGCCGGCAGTACCCGGACGGACGCCCGAATGGGGCGAAACAGCACAATCCCAACACGCGGGCCGCCTGGTGCACGCCCTTTCTCCTCGGCCAGCCAGGTGCCGATCTCCACCACCGCGCTCCCCTGGAGGATCCGCATGACCATGCCCACCCCGCCCGCACAGCCCCCCGCCGCGCTGGCCCGGACTCCCCCCCGCGCAGCCTCCGGCCGACCCCACGGCCCCGCCCGCGCAGCCTCCCACCAGCCAGGGCCAGCCGTCCGCGCCGCAGTGGACACCGCCGCCCGCCGTCCCGCCCGTCCCGCAGCGGATCTGCACATTAGCGCTCAGCGTCGATGCAACTCGTGAGCGTCTTACCCCGGGAGTGGTAACGACTGCGTGGAGGTGGCGGGCAACCTGCCCGGAGTGGTGCTGGTGCGCGACAGCAAGCGCCCGGCTGTGCCGCCGCATCGGGTGAGCCGTGCTGCCTGGCGGGCGTTCGTGGCGGGCGTGCGGGCCGGCCGGCTCGGCAGCTGACCTGACCGGGGACCTTGCACCCTGTCCCCTGTCAACGATCCCTGTCACAGAGAAACCCCCTAGAGATCATCTCCAGGGGGTTTACGCTGGTCAGAGCGTGGAGCCGCCTAAGGGAATCGAACCCTTGACCTACGCATTACGAGTGCGTCGCTCTGGCCGACTGAGCTAAGGCGGCGTGCCACGGGGTACCCGCAGCGTGTGGAAGTCTACAGGTTTCCGGGCGTTCTCGCTCACGTCGGTGGTGGGCGGATGGCGGGGTCAGGTGACCTTGGGGCAGAGGGTGCCGGTCTTGGGCGTGGTCAAGGTCAACAGGTAGCGATCGACGGCGGCGTCGATGCAGCTCGAGCCGGTGCGGTAGGCGGTGTGGCCGTCGCCGTCGTAGCTCAGGAGCACTCCTGAGGACAGCTGCGAGGCCAGGGCCTTGGCCCACTCGTACGGCGTGGCGGGGTCGCGCTGGGTGCCGACGACGAGGATGGGCGGGGAGCCGGCGGCCTTCAGCGGCTTGTCGGTGCCGGTGGGCTTGGCCGGCCAGTATTCACACGGTAGGGATCCCCACATGACGTAGGCGCCGAAGTGCGGGGACTCCTTCTGCGCCGCGCGGGCGGCGTCCTCGTAGGCGGCGGTGTCTCGTGGGTAGGGGTGGTCGATGCAGTTGACGGCCATGTTGGCCTCGGTCTGGTTGGAGTAGCTGCCGTCCTGGTGGCGGTCGACCAGGATGTCGGCCAGCCGCAGCAGGGTGGTGCCGTCCCCGCGGAAGGCCTGGGCGAGGGCGGTGCGGAGCACGGGCCAGGAGCGCTTGTCGTACAGGGCGGTGACGATGCCGAGGGTCGTCCACGACTCGTCGATCTTGCGGCCGTCGCCGGTGTTGTTGCGCAGCGGGTGCTCGTCGGTGCTCTTCAGCAGGGTCGTCAGCTGCGCGAGCGCGGCGTCGGTGTTCTTCGGGGAGAACGGGCAGGTGGTCTGGTTGAAGCAGTCGGCGAGGAAGGAGCGGAACGCGACCTCGAAGCCGCGCGCCTGGGCCGCGTTGACCGTCGGGACCGGGGCGAGGGCGGGGTCGATGGCGCCGTCCAGCACAAGGGCGCGCACCTTCTTCGGGAACAGGTCGGCGTAGACGGTGCCCAGGTAGGTGCCGTACGACTTGCCCAGGTACGTCATGCCCTGGTCGCCGAGGACGGCGCGCAGGACGTCCATGTCGCGGGCGGCGTCGGCGGTGCCGACGTGCGGGAGGAGCTTGGCCGACTTGGCCTGGCATCCTTCGGCGAAGTCCTTGGCGCCCTTGGCGAGCTCCTTGACCTCGGCGGAGTCGTCGGGCGTGCCGTCCAGCCCGATGAACTTGTCGAGTTGGGGGCCGGACAGGCAGTGGACCGGCGCGGACTCCCCGACGCCGCGCGGGTCGAAGCCGACCGTGTCGAACCGGGCGAGGATGGCGGGCGTCAGCACGGTCTTGGCGGCGCGGGCGTACTCGATGCCGGAGCCGCCCGGTCCGCCCGGGTTGAGGATGATGGACCCGATGCGCTGCTTCCCGGTCGCGGGGAGGCGGATCACGCTGATCGCGATGCGGTCGCCGGACGGGGCCGCGTAGTCCAGGGGCACTTCGAGCTTGCCGCACTGGAAGCCGTTCTTGCAGTCCGTCCACGCGATCTTCTGCCCGTAGTAGGGCGCGAGCGCGGCCGAGGGGGCCCTGGCGGCGTCCCCACCGGCCGAGGTCGGCCCGTCCGCGCGGTTGCCCGCGTCGCCCGTCGCCGAGCAGGCCGAGGCGAACAGCATCGCCGCCACACATGCGGTAGCCGTACGGCTAGCGCCGGAAAAGCGCATCATCGCGCCGCCACCCATCCCCCGTTGTAGACGTCTTCGTCGCGGCGGGCCCGCCGGCGGGCCCTTGCCGCTGATTCCCGCCGGCCTCTGTCACAGAGGCCCCGCGGGCCGTTCCCCCGTTGTGCGACGCCGGCTGTCGATCAACCGCACGGCGTCTTGGTTGTACCCCGCCCACGTGGGCTTTCACTCCTCGACGGTATCCCGTCCGCCGTACCTCGCGTCGTGCTGCTGGCGCGGCGAGCACACGCTCGCCCGGGAGCAGGCGCACCGGCGTCCCCCGTCGTTCAGGCGCACGACGACCGAGTCGGAGGGCACGTTGTGGCCGATGACCGTGCCTTCCCCTTCGGGCGTGTCGACCGCCGCCCCCACGCGCGGCGCCGCCGAACGGAACTCCTGGTACAGCGGGTGCTCGTACTTCAGGCAGCACATCAGTCGCCCGCAGGCCCCCGCGATGCGGAGCGGATTGACCGGAAGGTCCTGGTCTTTGGCCATGCGGACCGAGACGGGTTCGAAGTCCTTGAGGAAGGTGGCGCAGCACAGGTCACGGCCGCAGGGGCCGATGCCGCCCTGGAGGCGGGCCTCGTCGCGCGGGCCGATCTGGCGCAGCTCCACGCGCGCCCGCAGGTTGCGGGCGAGATCGCGGACCAGGGCGCGGAAGTCCACCCGGTGCGGGGCCGAGAAGTACACGGTGTAGACGTTCTCGGCGTCGAGGTAGTCGACACCGACGATCTTCATCGGTAGCTCGTGCCGCTTGATGAGGCGCTTGGACACGCTGCGGGCCTCGGCACGCCGCCGCCGGTTGCCCTCGTCCCGCTCAAGGTGGTCTTCGCCGGCGATGCCCGCGCAGATGGGCAGGCCCTCGACGTCGTCGCTCACCCATTGCGGCGCCCACACGCACTCGGCCACTTCCGCCCCGGCCTCGGTCGGCACGAGGACCTTGTCGCCGACCTTGGGACTGTGGTCGCCCGGATCGAGATAGTAGAGCCGTCCGTAGCGGGTGAAGCTCACGGCCATGATCATGCCCACGGAACGCCTCCGCCTCCTCGCCGTCACGCCGGTACGGCCGGCGCCTGCGCGCTTCCGGCCCACATTACGCGCAGATCGGTCGCAGGAGGCAACCCTTCGGGGCGGCGCCGCTCATCGCGGTGCGGCGGCGGGGGCGTCCGCCGCGGCGGCGGCGCCAGGGATGCCGGAGGCGCCGTGGCCGGCGGTGAGGGTGGCGTGCACCGATCGCAGCCTGCCTTCGAGCTCGACCAGGGCCCGCAGCACCGGATCGGCGCCCTGGCCCGCCGGCTGCTCCTGGTCGAGCGGCGGGAGTTCGACGGGCACCCACGCGGGAGCGGGGCGACGGCCCAGAGTCAGCCGGATGGCTCCGATGTTCCTGCGCAACGCGATCCGGGCCGCGCGGTGGGACGGTACGGAGGACGGACCGGGCTCCGCTGCGGCGGACGGGGTGACGGGTGCCGCGGTCGCCGACGGAGTGGAAGACGAACGGGGCGGTGGCGGGGCGGTGAGCGTGGCGACCGGATCGCCGCATGCGGCCAGGTCTTCCGCGCATTCCGCCAGCCCCGGACGGGTCCGGTGCGCGGGCAGCACGGGGACCAACGGCCGCAGGACGCGCCGCAGGGCGACCAGAGGCTCGGCGGCGATCTTCAGCGCCGCGGCCTGTTCGTCGAACAGCGCGCGTTTCTCCTGCTCCGGCGGGTCTTGCAGAAGATCGCCGAGCGCTTCCAGTGTGCGCGACAGGTTCCGGCGCACGACGGCCTCGGTTCTGATCGGCAGCAGGACGAACGCCGGGAGGACCGCGCAGACGGTGCCGAGCACGATCTGCAGCAGACGCTCGCCGAGGAACGCCGGACCGGCCTGGCCCAGCATCCCGTACAGCAGGGCGAGCATGCTGGTCATGCAGAACGACCAGTACGCGTAGTCCACCTGGCGGAGGATCAGTCCCACCAGCAGGTACGCGAAGATCGCCACGACCGCCGCCACCGGGTGCCCCGTGACCGGACCGGCGATCAACGTCGCCGTGCCCGCCCCGGCCAGGGCGCCGGCGAAGCGCTGGGCACCCTTGTGCAGGACGTGGCCCCGCGACCGGGCACCGATGGTGACCACCAGGGCCGTGACCACCGTCCAGGGCCAGTGGGCGGGGAAGAGCAGGTGGCCGGCCGTGAAGGCGAGCGCCAGGGCCAGCGCCGACTGCGCGGCCAGCCGGGTGTGCACGGACCCCGACGCCGCCGCCGAGGACGAGAGCGGGGACGGGGACGGCGACGGGGACGGCGACGGCGACGGCGACGGCGACGGCGACGGCGACGGGAGTGGGACGGCGGTCGTTCCGTCACCGGGAGGCGCCGGTCGGGGACGCAGGCGCGCCATGGCCACGGCCGCGACGCCGTTCCACGCGACCGCGACGAGCGCCGCCACCGCCGACCAGCCCAGCGCGGCGAGCGGGTCGCCGCCGACCGGGACCGGCGCCATGAACAGGCCCAGCAGGGGCAGCGCCATCAACCGCCCGAACGCCGACGCGACGTGGCCGTACCGCCGCAGGTGGATCGACACGAAGACGAGCACGACGAACAGGGCGCTCCCCGCCAGGGGACTGACGAGCATGAGCGCGCCGACGACCGCCACGCAGGCCGTCGCCACCGGGAGCCCGAGGATCACCAGCGGACTCTTCCAGCCGGCCCCGCCACGGGACACCCGGTCCAGGGAGAAGGCGATCACCACACCGAGGACGAGCACACCGGACGACGCGTGGGCCCAGCGGGCGAGGACCGCGAGCGTGGCGAACGTCCCCACGGCGGCCACGAACGCGCGGAACCCGTGGAACACCGCGAAGCGGTCCGGCAGCAGGGACCGGCGGCCGAAGCGTATGCGCCAAATCATAAGAATGTACGTATCAGATTCCCGTGATTGGCGGCTAGATAGTACGAGAAAGCGTATTATCTGATCGTGGAAGAGGACGATGCGCGGGCCGAGGTCTCGGCGGTACGGCGGGGAGCGATGCGGCTGGCCAGGCGGCTGCGGGCCGAACGGCCGGAAGGGGTCCTGAGCAGCGCGAAGCTCAGCGTCCTTTCGCATCTGTACCACCGGGGCGGCATGACGCCCAAGGCGATCGCCGAGCTGGAACGCGTGCAGGCGCAGTCGATGACCCGCGTCCTGGCCGAGCTGCAACGCGAGGGGCTGGTCGCCCGCGAACGCGACCCGGGCGACGGACGCCAGTCCTTGATCACCCTCAGGCCCGAGGGCATGGCCGCCCTCGTGCGTGACATGTCCTACCGGGACGCGTGGCTGGGCCGGGCGATGGAGCACCATCTGTCCCCGGCGGAGCGCCGTATCCTGCACCTCGCCGGCGAACTCATGGAACGACTCGCCGAGGCCGACCTCCCTCCCGGCCCGACGCCGTCACACTCACCATCGGAGTCGACGATCCAGGCGACCGGGCCGGCCTGAGGTCAGGGGCGCCAGAGGGAGACGGCCATCGCCTCGACGGCGATCTGGGGGTTGACGTTGGCGGCCAGCCGCTCGCGACAGAGCATGATCGCGTCGATGCGCCGCAGGGTGTCCTCGGGCGGGCTCGACCGCGCCAGCGCGACCAGGTCGGCCCTGCGGTCTTCGGTGGACAGTTCCACCTCGGCCCCGAACTGGACGGCCAGGACGTCGCGGTAGAAGGCGACCAGGTCCAGCAGGGCGACGTCGAGCGAGTCGCGCTTGATGCGCGTCGCGCGCGACTTCTGCCGGTCCTCCAGCTCCTTGATCGCCCCGGCGCCGCCGCGCACCAGCCCCCTGTTGAGGCCCTTGCCCGACGAGCCCTCGCCGTAGATCTTGCGCAGCTCGGTGGTCTCGGCCTCGTTGAGGTGCGCGGTGGCCTCCTCGGCGTCCTCGGCGGAGGTCTTGACCAGGCGTTCGGCGGCGTCGACGCACTCGCCGACGCCGGTGAGCGAACGCGGCAGCGACAGGACCGCCTCGCGCCGGCGCCGTACCTCCTCGTCCAGGGCCAGCCGCCGCGCCCGGCCGATGTGCCCCTGGGTGGCCCGCGCGGCGAACTCCGCCACCTCGGGCGCGACACCGTCGCGCGTGGCCAGGACATGCGCGACGGCCGCCGTCGAAGGCGTGAGCAGGGTGACCACCCGGCACCGGGACCGGATCGTGATCACCATGTCGTCCGGGGACGGCGCGCACAGCAGCCACACCGTGCGCAGCGGCGGCTCCTCGATGGCCTTGAGCAGCGCGTTGGCGGCGGCCTCGGTGGAGCGGTCGGCGTCCTCGAACAGGATGACCCGCCACCGGCCGAGCGTCGGGGCGCCCGCCGCGCGGAGCACGAGCTCGCGCGTCTGCTTGACGCTGTACGACAGCCCTTCGGGCCGCACGGTCTCGACGTCGGGGTGGGAGCCGATGGCGACCTGGTGACACAGGTCGCAGTGGCCGCAGCCCTGGTCGGGACAGAGCAGCGCCGCGGCGAACGCCCGGGCGGCCTCCGAACGGCCCGACCCGGGGGGACCGGTGAACAGCCAGGCGTGCGTCATGCCGGCGCCGCGCCCTCCCGCGAGGGCCTCGGCGGCGGCCGCGGCGGCACGTCCGAGAACGTCCGCCGCCTCGTCCTGGCCGACCAGGTCGTCGAAGACCGTCACGCAGGCAAGACTAGTCGCGGATAGCGGGCATCGTGCCGGTGATGGCCTCGGTCTCCTGGGGGACCGGGTCGGGCAGGATCTCGCGGACGCGGTCCTGGATCAGCAGGGAGATCTCCTGCTGCGTGCGCTGCCCGTCCACGACGAGGTAGCGGTCGGGCTCGGCGGCGGCCAGCGCGCGGAACTCCCGGCGCACCCGCTCGTGGAACTCCAGCGGCTCGGCCTCGATGCGGTCGGCCGGCGAGGCCATGCGCCTCAGCCCTACCGACGGCGGCACGTCGATCAGCACGGTCAGGTCGGGGACGAGCCCGCTGGTGGCCCAGGAGTTCACCTTGGCGACGTCCTGCTGGTCGAGCTCGCGCCCGGCGCCCTGGTAGGCGAGCGAGGAGTCGACGTACCGGTCGCAGACGACCATCGCCCCGCGGTGCAGGGCGGGCCGGATGACCTTCTCGACGTGCTCGGCGCGGTCGGCCGCGTACAGCAGGGTCTCCGACCGCGCGGACAGCCCTTGGTGCGTCGAGTCGAGCAGGATGGCCCGCAGCCGCATGCCGACCTTGGTGGAGCCCGGCTCGCGGGTCTGCACCACGTCGAAGCCCTGGTCGCGCAGCCAGATGGCGATCAGCCGCGACTGGGTGGTCTTGCCCGATCCCTCGCCGCCCTCGAAGGCGATGAACAGGCCGTGCGACAGCTCGGCGGGTTCGGGCACGTACCGCTCGCCGCGGAAGGCGGCCATCAGGTCGGAGGTGATGGACACCTCCCGCCGGTCGTCCATGTGGCGCAGCGCGAGCGCGCCGACGACGATCGCGACGAGCGCCCCGATGAGCATGACGAGGTTCGGGCCGTCGAAGTGGTAGTCCAGGTGGGCGCCGAGCGTGATGACGTGCGTGCCGAACACGCCGGCGAGGGCCGGGGCGACGGCGACCACGAGCAGCAGGGTCACCCGGGCCATGGACTGCAGGAAGGAGAAGGTGCGGCCGCGGATGCCGTCCTCGACCTCCAGGCCGATGAGCGTGTACCCGATGATCCAGGCGATGCCCGCGCAGGCGCCGAGCACGACGACCAGCATGACGACGATGACCAGGTTGTGGATGAGCGCGGTGCCGGCCAGCACGACGCCCGCCGTGACGATCGCCAGCCCGAACAGGCGCCGCCGCGACAGCTCGCGCAGCAGCCGGGGGCCGAAGAAGATGCCGGACGCCATGCCGAGGAAGACGGCGGCGAAGACCGTGCCGTACGCGGCGTCCCCGCCGCCGAGCGCCACGACGTACACCTTGGCGACGCCGATGACCGCCCCGCCGGCGGCGAACGCGCCGAGCATCCCGATGACCAGCCCGCGGACCATGCGGTTGCCGCCGACGAAGCGCCAGCCGTCGACGATCTGCCGCAGCACCGAGGGGGTGGCGACCGCGGCGGTGTGGCCCTTGGGGATGCCGCGGAGCGTGAAGATCAGGAACGCGGAGACCAGGTAGGCCAGGGCGTTGACGATGAGCGCGGGGTGGGCGGGCTCCAGGGCCATGCTCGGGACCGCCTTGCCGAGCACCTCGACGCTGACCGACAGCACGGCGAACAGCGCCGCGGCCACCGGCGCGGTGCCGTAGGTGACCAGCAGATTGAGCTGGTTGGCCTCCTCCAAGCGGTCCTTGGGCACGAGGTTCGGGACGGTGGCGTCCTTGGCGGGCACCCAGAACAGGTTCACGCACTCGACGAGGAACGTCGCGATGATGATCCACTGGTAGCTGCCGACCAGCGGGATCGACAGCACGAGCGCGAAGCGCGCGAGGTCGGCCAGGAACATGGTGAGGCGCCGGTCGAACCGGTCGGCGAACGCGCCCGCGAGCGGCCCCAGCACGATGGCGGGCAGCATCTTGACGACGAAGACGCCGCCGATGGCGAGGCTCTGCGCCTTGTACCCCGCCCCCTGGGTCAGGTACGCCGCGAACGCGGTGATCGCGATGATGTTGAGCCAGTCACCCAGGCTGCACACCGCCATGGCCGTCCACAGCCGGCGGAAGGGGGCGTTCGCCAGCACGTGGGGAGGTCTGCGACGCGAGGCGGACCGGCCGGAGGTGGTCATGATGTCAGCGTATCCAGGTGCTCGCTGGGCATGGGGCGGATCGAACGCAAGACGGATTCGCCCGCGTGGTCCTCACCTGAGGGTATTACCAGTCCCTGCCCCTCGCAGGAAAGATGTGGCGAAAAGTAGGACAGGTTCCTGGTTCCACGAGCGCGGACCCGGCCCCGCCCGGCGCGCGCGGTCGATCGCTGAATGATCTCACAGGCACCGAATGGCACTCAGGCCACTCAAGTGTCACCTCTGCGCCACAGAGGGCCTCCCGCGACCTGCATGCCGCTCCCGGAGCGAGAGAAATCGCCCGCTCCGGAGGTACGTACGGCACATCTCGGGCAGCCTCCCCACGGTGAACAGACACTCGCCTCGAGATGACGTTCTCCCGAACGTGTGCGGCCGCCGGGCGGCCGTCGGCGGCCTCCAGGCTTTGCCGACCTGGACGCGTTCCCGCGCCGGCCACGGGGAACGGGATGCCGAGGAGGCGCCGGCCCTCCTTCCCCGCCGTCGATAAAAGGGGCGCCCCTGCTGACGGGCGCGCTCTTGCCAAGGCTAAGGTAAGTCTGTCCTAATTTAGGTAAGGCTAAGCAAGCGTCGAGGAGCAGCGGTGTTCGCCAGTTATCTCATCGGTCTTCGAGAGGGCCTTGAGGCGACCCTTGTCGTGTCGATCCTCGTCGCCTTCCTCGTCAAGAGCGACCGGCGGGAACGGCTGCCGCTCGTGTGGGCCGGGGTCGCCGCCGCCGTCGCGCTGTCGGTGGGCTTCGGCGCGCTGCTCACCTTCACCGCCGCCAACCTCGACTCGCGCTCGCACGAGTTCTTCGACGCGATCGCCTCGCTGGCCGCCACCGTCTTCGTCACCTTCATGATCTTCTGGATGCGGACGGCGGCCCGCCGCATGTCCGGCGACCTGCGCGCCAAGCTGACCGAGGCGCTCAACCTCGGCGCGACCGCCGTCGTCGTGATGGCCTTCCTCGCGGTGGCGCGCGAGGGCCTCGAGACCGCGCTGCTCTTCTTCGCCGCCGCACAGGGCGCCACCACCAGCGCGTCCCCGCTGATCGGCATCTGCCTGGGCCTGCTCACCGCCGTCGTGCTCGGCTGGGCCCTGTACGCGAGCGCGCTGCGCATCAACCTGACCAAGTTCTTCACCTGGACCGGCCTGCTGCTGATCATCGTGGCGGCCGGCATCTTCAAGTACGGCGTCCACGACCTCATCGAGTCCGGCGTGGTGCAGGTTCTGACCGCTCCCGCGTTCGACCTGTCCGGCGCCCTTCCCCCGGACGCCTGGTACACCACGCTGCTGAGCGGCATGTTCAACTTCACCCCGCAGCCCACCATCCTCGAGACGATCGCCTGGGTCGCCTACCTCGTGCCGGTGCTGGTGCTGTTCCTCGTGCCGCCCCGCAAGAAGGACGCCTCCCGCGCGCCGTCCGCGACGCCCGCGTCCACCTCCTCGTGACGCTCCCCATGACCAGACGCCATCTCATGAACAGACGTCCCCGCCGCGCCACGTCCCGGCCGCACCACCTCGACCATCTCTGGAGAATCATGCGCACCCCCCTCGTCCTCACCGCCGGCGCGCTGGCCTTGGCGGGGCTCACCGCGTGTTCCTCGACGGGCGGCGGCGCGGACACCTCCGCCCAGGCAGGGGGAAAGCCGGGCAAGATCAGCGTCGCCGCCTCCGACACCGACTGCAAGGTCTCGGCGACCGACCTGCCCGCCGGCACCTCGACCTTCGCGGTGACCAACGGCGGCACCAAGGTCACCGAGTTCTACGTCTACGCGGCGGGCGACCGCGTCATGGGCGAGGTGGAGAACGTCGTCCCCGGCCTCACCCGTGAGGTCCTCATCGAACTGCCCGCCGGCACCTACGAGACCGCCTGCAAGCCGGGCATGATCGGCAAGGGCATCCGCAACCCGCTCAAGGTGAGCGGCGCCGCCGCGCCGCTCAGCGGCGACGCCAAGCTCGCCCAGGCCACCACCGACTACCAGCGGTACGTCAAGAGCCAGGCCGGCACGCTGCTCACCAAGACCCAGGAGTTCGTGGACGCCGTGAAGGCGGGCGACATGGACAAGGCCAAGAAGCTGTTCCCGGTCGCGCGGACGTACTGGGAGCGCATCGAACCGGTCGCCGAGAGCTTCGGCGACCTCGACCCCGCCATCGACGCCCGCGAGGGCGACCTGGCCAAGGGCGAGGAGTGGACCGGGTTCCACAAGATCGAGAAGGATCTGTGGATCACCAAGGACATCAGCAAGGACGGTCCCGTCGCCGACAAGCTGATGGCGGACGTGAAGAAGATCGTCGAGCTGGCATCGTCGGAGAAGGTGCCGCCGCTCAAGCTCGCCAACGGCGCCAAGGAGCTCCTCGACGAGGTCGCCACCGGGAAGATCACCGGCGAGGAGGACCGCTACTCCCACACCGACCTGTGGGACTTCGCCGCCAACCTCGAAGGCTCGCAGGCCGCGGTCGCCGCGCTGCGCCCCGTCCTGGACGAGCGCGACCCCGCCCTGGCCAAGACCCTGGACGAGAAGTTCGCCGCCGCCGAGGCGACGCTGGAGAAGCACCACGACGGCGACGGCTGGAAGCTGCACACCGACCTTTCCAAGGAAGACCTCAAGGAGCTCTCCGACGCGATCAACGCGCTGGCCGAGCCGATCAGCAGGGTCGCCGCGGTGGTGGCCAAGTGACGCGCGTCCGCCGCCGCCGCGCGCGGGCAGGGGAGGTCCGATGACGCAGATGAACCGGCGCAGGCTGCTCGGCATCGGCGCGGCGGGCGTCGCGGCCGCCGGCGCGGGCGCGCTCGCCACCCGCGGCGTGATGGAAGGGCCCGCCCCCGCGGCCGCCGCCTCCACCTCCGACCCGGTGTCCTTCTACGGCGAGCACCAGGCCGGCATCGTCACCCCCGCGCAGGACCGCCTGCACTTCGTGAGCTTCGACGTCATCACCAAGAATCGCGCCGAGCTCGTCGACCTCCTGCAGGAGTGGACGGCCGCGGCCGCGCGGATGACCCAGGGCAAGGACGCCGGGACGTTCGGCGCGGTCGGCGGCGCCGTGGAGGCCCCGCCCGACGACACCGGCGAGGCGCTGGGCCTGCCCGCGTCCGGGCTGACGATCACCATCGGCTTCGGGCCCTCCCTGTTCGACGACCGGTTCGGGCTGGCCGCCAAGAAGCCCGCCGCGCTGGCCGACCTGCCGAAGTTCCCCGGCGAGGACCTGCGGCCGGAGATCTCCGGCGGCGACATCTGCATCCAGGCGTGCGCCCACGACCCGCAGGTCGCCGTGCACGCGGTGCGCAACCTCGCCCGCATCGGCTTCGGGAAGGTGTCGGTCCGCTGGTCGCAGCTCGGCTTCGGCCGCACGTCCTCCACCTCGCGCGCCCAGGCCACCCCGCGCAACCTCATGGGCTTCAAGGACGGGACCGCCAACCTCAAGCTGGAGGACGCCGCCCTGCTGCGCGACCAGCTCTGGGTGGCCACCGGGGACGGCCCCGCGTGGATGGCGGGCGGCAGCTACATGGTGACCCGCAAGATCCGCATGAACATCGAGACCTGGGACCGGACCTCGCTGTCCGAGCAGCAGGACATCTTCGGCCGCGACAAGGGCGAGGGCGCGCCACTGGGCAAGAAGAAGGAGTTCGACCAGCTCGACTTCGCGGCCAAGAAGCCCGACGGCACGCCGATGATCCCGATGGACTCCCACGTCCGGCTCGCGCACCCGTCCACGCACGGGAACGCCCACCTGCTGCGCCGGGGCTACAACTACGTGGACGGCTCCGACGGGCTCGGACGGCTCGACGCGGGGCTGTTCTTCATCGCCTACCAGCGCGACCCGCACAAGCAGTTCGTGCCGATCCAGATGGAACTGGCGCGCAAGGACAAGCTGAACGAGTACATCAAGCACGTCTCCAGCGCCCTGTTCGCCTGCCCTCCCGGCCTGCGCGACGCCGGCGACTACTGGGGCCGCACCCTGTTCGGCTGAGCCCCGCAGCGCCCGCCTGAGCCCGCAGCGCCCGCCATGGCCCCGCGAAGGAGCCCGGCCTGCGCGGCGCGGGCGTCCACCGGGGCCGCGAACGAGACCGGGGCCGTGAAGGAGACCGGGGCGCCGCCGTATCGGCGACGCCCCGCTCCCATACCCCGGCGTGTCAGGACTTGGCGCCGGCCTTCGCCCCCGCCTTGGCCCGCGGGCGCTTCGGCGCCGGGCCCCGGGCGCGGCGCTCGGCCAGCAACTCGGCGGCACGCTCGATCGTGATCTGCTCCACCGAGTCGTCCTTGCGCAGCGACGCGTTGGTCTCGCCGTCGGTCACGTACGGGCCGAAACGGCCCTCCTTGACCACGACCGGCTGCTTGGAGACCGGGTCCACGCCGAGCTCACGCAGCGGCGGAGCGGCGGCCGCACGGCCCCTGCCCCGCGTCTTGGGCTGCGCGAACAGCTCTTTGGCCTGGTCGATCGTGACCGTGAACAGCTCGTCCTCCGAGGCCAGCGACCGGGAGTCGGTCCCCTTCTTGATGTAGGGGCCGAACCTGCCGTTCTGCGCCGTGACCTCCTCGCCGTCGATCTCGCCCAGCGCGCGCGGCAGCGACAGCAGCTTCAGCGCGTCGTCCAGCGTGATCGTGTCCAGCGACATGGACTTCAGCAGCGACCCCGTGCGCGGCTTGGCGACGTCCTTCTTCGCCTTCCGCTTGGCGCCCTCGGCGGGCGGCGGCTCCTCCTCGGGCAGGATCTCGGTCACGTACGGGCCGAAACGCCCGGACTTCGCGACGATCACCCGCCCGGTGCCCGGGTCGACGCCGAGCTGACGCTCGCCGCTCGGCTGGGTGAACAGCTCCTCGGCCCTGTCGGCGGTGAGCTCGTCGGGCGCGAGATCCTCGGGGACGTTGACGCGGGCGCCGTCCCGGTCCAGGTACGGCCCGTACCGGCCGACCCGGATGACGATGTCGGTGCCCCTGATCGGGAACGAGCTGATCTCACGCGCGTCGATCTCGCCGAGGTCGCTGACCAGCTCCTTCAGCCCGTCGTCACCCTGGTCGCCGTAGTAGAACCGGCGCAGCTCGGGCACCCGCTCGGCGCGGGCGTTGGCGATGTCGTCGAGGACCTTCTCCATCTCGGCGGTGAAGTCGTAGTCGACCAGGTTGCCGAAGTGCCGCTCGAGGAGGTTGACCACGGCGAAGGCCAGGAACGACGGCACCAGCGCCGTCCCCTTCTTGAAGACATACCCCCGGTCGAGGATCGTCCCGATGATCGACGCGTACGTCGACGGGCGTCCGATCTCGCGGTCCTCCAGCTCCTTGACCAGCGAAGCCTCGGTGAAGCGGGCCGGCGGGCGGGTCGAGTGGCCCTCGGCCTCCAGCTCCAGCGCCGTCAGCGCGTCGCCCTGGGCGAGGTTGGGCAGGCGGCTGACCGAGTCGTCACGGTCGGTCGAGGGGTCGTCGGCCCCCTCCACGTACGCCTTGAGGAAGCCGTAGAAGGTGATCGTCCGGCCGGAGGCGCTGAACTCGGCCTTCTCGCCGGTGCTGGAGGTGCCGGCGATGCGGACGCTCACCGACTCGCCGACGGCGTCCTTCATCTGGGAGGCCACCGTGCGCTGCCAGATCAGCTCGTACAGGCGGAACATGTCGCCGCTGAGGCCGGTCTCCCCCGGCGTGCGGAACTCGTCCCCGGAGGGCCTGATCGCCTCGTGGGCCTCCTGGGCGTTCTTCACCTTGCTCGCGTACACCCTGGGCTTGTCCGGGACGTACTGCGCGCCGTACAGCCGCACCGCCTGGCTCCTGGCGGCGGCCAGCGCGGTCTCCGACAGCGTGGTGCTGTCGGTACGCATGTAGGTGATGTAGCCGTTCTCGTAGAGCTTCTGGGCCACCTGCATCGTGTACTTGGCCGAGAAGCCGAGCTTGCGGCTGGCCTCCTGCTGCAGCGTGGTCGTGCGGAACGGCGCGTACGGCCGGCGCGTGTACGGCTTGCTCTCGACCGACGTGACCGCGTAGGAGGAGTTCTCCAAGCGCTGCGACAGGGCTCGGGCGGCCTGCTCGTCGAGGTGCAGGACGTCGGCGCTCTTGAGCGTGCCGGTGCTGGCGAAGTCGCGGCCCTGGGCGACCTTGCGGCCGTCCAGCGAGGTCAGGGTCGCGCCGAAGCTGCGCGGGTCCTCGTCGCGGCCGGTGTCGAACAGCGCGCGCAGGTCCCAGTAGTCGGCCGAGGTGAAGGCGATGCGCTCGCGCTCGCGCTCCACGACCAGCCTGGTGGCGACCGACTGCACGCGGCCGGCCGACAGGCGCGGCTTGACCTTCTTCCACAGGACCGGGCTGACCTCGTAGCCGTAGAGGCGGTCGAGGATGCGCCGGGTCTCCTGGGCGTCCACCAGGCGCAGGTTGAGGGCGCGCGGATTCGACACCGCGTCCTGGATGGCCTGCGGCGTGATCTCGTGGAACACCATGCGGTGCACGGGCACCTTCGGCTTGAGCACCTCCTGGAGGTGCCAGGCGATGGCCTCGCCCTCGCGGTCCTCGTCGGTGGCGAGGTAGAGCTCGTCGGCGTCCTTGAGCAGTTGCTTGAGCTTGGAGACCTGCGACTTCTTGTCCGGGTTGACGACGTAGAGCGGCTCGAACTCGTTGTCCACGTTGACCCCGAGCCTGGCCCATGCCTCGCCCTTGAACTTTTCGGGGATGTCGTCGGCCTTTTCGGGCAAATCTCGAATGTGGCCGATGCTGGACTCCACGATGTAGCCGCGCCCGAGGTACCCGGCGATCGTCTTCGCCTTCGCAGGCGACTCCACGATCACCAGGCGGGTTCCGCCGGCGTTGCCGTTCTTGGCTGGCACGCTGCTTCCTACCTCGCTGTTCGCTGTCATTCCCCTGCCGATCCCGCACCGCCCGCCGTGGGAGGCGGGCCGATGTGATCCGTCACAGGCATGAAGGTAACCCGCCGCCGGAAACTTCTCCCCGTCGGACTACCCGGTCACTTACCGGTGTTCCACCTACCTGGACCCGATACCCACGAGGACGCAGAATAGAGCCCAGAGAGTGCCAGCGTCCCCTTGCACACCCTTCGGAGACTAACCGCTGTGCTCGAGTACTCCTATTTGGACCTGTATCTGCCACGCGGGACCAGCCGCGAAGCCGCCCGGCGCGTGCTGACCGAACACGCCGAATACGGACACTGGGAGCTGGACCGCCTGCGGTTGTATCCCGATGGCCGCCGCCATGTACGGCTGCGCCGCAAGATCCTGCGCGTGGCCAGCACCCTGTAGCCGCCGCCCAGGCAACTGTAACCCCCCGGCCACCGCCCCACTTCCCGTCACACCGTCCCGGGAAGAACCACCACCCCCGAACACCGCGCCACCGACCCACCCCCTGGACACCGATCGCCCTCCGAACACGGCTCCCCCAACCCCCTGATCACCCCTGGTACAGGCCGACACCCCAACCCGGCGCTCCCCGCCCACACCCTGTGAACCGACCACCCACCGAACATTGCTTTCCACCCACACCTGATACCGGTCGAACATCGCCTGTCCCACCCACACTCGGCGGACCGACCGCCCACCCGACATTGCTTTCCCACCCACACCTGGTACCGGGTCGAACATCGCGCCTCCCACCTACACCCCCGGTAACCGACCACCCACCCAACATTGCTTTCCCACCCACACCTGGTACCGGGTGGAACATCGCGGCTCCCACCCACACCCGGTACCGGCCGAACATCGCGCCTCCCACCCACACCCGGTGACCGACCACCCACCGAACACGGTTTTGCCGAGGATCGACCGGCGTCCGGACATGGCTTTGCCCGTCCCGGGCCGCGCCCCCGGAACGGGCAAAGCTTCTGTGCCTCACCGCGCGAGCCCGGCACGATGACCGGGCACCGTGGCCGCTCTCGCGGGCGGCGAGGCGTCTGTGGCTCCGCCGGACGCCTGGTCCGTTACGGAGTGTCTGGGAAGCGAGCCGGGACGGCCTCTCCGGCACGAGCCCTCCTCGACGAGGCCCGTCTCATGACGGGCCGTCATCTCACAAGGGCCCCGTCCGGTGACGCGACTCCAGCGAGGCGACCATTTCGGACACACGCTCACGAGAATCACTCCCGGCCTATAAGACCTTCCAAGACCGGACAGAGCGAGCAGTCTCACAACGCGCCGCGCGGACGGCCGCCTCTGACGCGGCCCCGGGGTGATCAGCGGACGCTGTAACCGTTGCCGATCATCCCGGACACCGCCCCACAGTGATCACAGGACGGTGGGACCGCCCCCCGATCACCCCGGCGGCCGGGTCTGGGGGTGACCAACGGACGGTGGCACCGCCATCGATCACCCCACGGCCGCGTCCAGCGTCCTCTCCCGAGGTGATCACCGGACGGCGGGACCGCCGCCGGTCACCTCCGGCGCAGGCGCAGGCGGCGGGTGCCCGCGAAGAGCGTGGCGGAGGCCGCGAACAGGGCGCCGGCCAGCAGGGCGACCAGCGAGCCGGAGTTCATGCCCGTCAGGCCCACCGGCTGCTCGGCGCTCATCAGGCCCGGGTTGATGGGCAGCTCGCGCGCCGCCTTGCCGTCGACGACGCCGCCGACCGGCGTGGACGACACGGCCTCGCCCACGGGGCTGTTCGCCACCACGCCCGTGACCTGCTCCAACGTCCCGCCGCCGCCCTCACGAGCACCACCCGGCAGGGTCGGCAGCAGCGGCAGGGGGTCGGCCTTCGGCGGCACGCCGGCGGGCCCGGACGGCCGCCGCATCATCGTCCCGCTCTGCCCGGGCAGGGACGGCACCAGCGGCAGCTCGGGCAGCAGCCCGAGCCCCGCCGCCTTGGCGTCGGCGACCTGGCCGGAGCTGTGCGCCATGTACGCCGGCCCGCACGGCACGGGCACCCGCCGGCACGGCTCGCCGCCACCGACGCGGGCGCCGCCCAGACACCCGGCGGCGGCGTCGCCCAGGACGGCGACGGCGTTGCCGCAGACGTTCACCGGCGCGGTGATGGGAGCCACGATCTGGTTGCCGCCCAGGACGCTGTGCCGCCCGTCGGTGAGGTTGCCGCCCGCGCCGCGACCGGCGCCGCCCTTCACCGAGGCGCCGCCGCGGCAGCCCGCGAAGGCCTCGCCGATCACGGCGACGGCGTTGCCGCAGACGTTCACCGGCGCGGTGATGGGGGCGACGATCTGGTTGCCGCCGAGGACCGAGCCGTACCCGGAGGTGCGGTTGCCGCCCGCGCCGCCCTGCCCGGCGGGACGGGCCGTGGCGCCGCCGGGGCACCCCGCGTTGCCGTTGCCGACGGCGTTGCCGCAGACGTTGATCGGCGCGGTGATCGGAGCCACGATCTGGTTGCCGCCCAGGACGCTGTGCCGCCCGTCGGTGAGGTTGTGGCCGGCGCCCGAGCCGGGACGCGGGCCGTGCCCGTTGTAGCCGTTGCCGCCGTGGCCGCCCTTGACGTGGGCGCCACCCTGGCAGCCGGAGAACGCCTCGCCGATCAGGGCGACCGAGTTGCCGCAGATGTTGACCGGCGCGGTGATGGGGGCGACGATCTGGTTGCCGCCGAGGACCGAGCCGTGCCCGGAGGTGCGGTTGCCGCCCGCGCCGCGACCGGCGCCGCCCCTGACGACCGACGCGCCGCCCTTGCATCCCGCCGTCGCCTCGCCGAAGATCGCCACGGCGTTGCCGCAGGCGTTGATCGGGGCCGTGATCGGCGCGTTGATCTGGTTGCCGCCCAGCACGCTGTGCCGGCCGTCGGTCCTGTTACCGCCCGCGCCGCCACCGGCGTTCTTCACCGTCGCACCGCCCCGGCAGCCGGCGTCCGAGCGCCCCACGAGAGAGACGGCGTTGCCGCAGGCGTTGATCGGGGCCGTGATCGGCGCGTTGACCTGGTTGCCGCCCAGCACGCTGCCACGGCCCGAGGTGGCGCCCTGGATGCCGGCGGACCCGGAGCCCCCCTGGACGGACGAACCGCCGCGGGACGAGGCCGAGGACTCGCCGATCACGCCGACGGCGTTGCCGCTGATGTCGATGGGGAGGGTGATGGGAAGGTTCACCTGGTTGCCGCCGCCCACCGAGCCGGTGCCGGAGGTGTCGGCCACGGCGGTGCCGCTGCCCAGAGCCATGACGCCGACCGCGAGAAGAGCCGCGGGGGCAGAACCCTTCGCCCACGTACGCATAACAGATCGCTCCTTGGTTCTTTGGGGGGAAGTACCTGACAGAGGTTCTTTGGGGGAAGTACCTGACAGACTGCGACGCACTCGGGACCATGCCGCCCGAGGCCCCGAAAGGCCCGGGCCGCGCCACTCGACCGGCCCGATCGGCCGCCCGCCGCCGTCCACCCGGACGAGCGATGGCCGGACGGCTACGAACGGAGCCGACCCGCCACCACCGTCCACACGGAACTCGCGGCAACCGGCCCCCTACGCACGTCCGCGCGCAACTCGTGGGAACCTGACCGCTACGAACGTCCGCGCGGCGTGGGAACCGGACCGCTACGAACAGACCCGCCCTCGCCAGCCGCGCTCGCACAGAACCGGCGGAGACCGGACCTGTTTCTCACGAAGCCGGGATCGAGCGGAGCCACCCCAGCCGACTGCGTTCACACAGAACTGGCCGAGACCGGACCGGCTTCCGAGGAAGCCGAGATCGGGCGGAGCAGGGATCAAGCAGAGCCGGGATCGAGCGCATCGGTGCGCGCCGGCCTCCGCCCCGACCGGCCCGATCCTGCGCCGACCACCTGGACGGTGGCGACGAGCGGGCCGATCGTGGCCTCCGCACCCACCTCACCCACAGCGCCCTCACCGGACCAAGAGGGCCGGACCACCGAGGTCACGCAGCAGTCGAGGAAGTTCGCGGAGCCGAGCTCGTGTGGACGAACTCGTGGAGATCGCATGGTGGGCGGTGAGCCCGAGATCATCGCGATGCTGGGACTGACGTTTTCACCCGCGCGGAGCCGGCATGGTCACTCCCGCGACGGGGACCGACGGCACGCTCCGCGACCGGCCGGACGGCTGACGCCTCCGAGGCCGGCACAGCAGCGGGGTCAATCAGGAGAGAAAGAAGGGTCGTCCGCTACCGCGCGGACGACAGGGGCGAGCACACTCGCCATCTCGGCGGGCGCGACCGCGAGCCGCGGGTCGAAGACCGACCTCGCGACGTCCCCGAACCCCGACCCGAACGGACCCGAGCCGGGCCTGGGAACGAACCCGTTGGCCCCCGCCGAGTGGTCGGCGGTGGACGGTTGGGGAGACAGGGGCTTCGACTGGCTGGTGAGCCCGTCGACCGCTCTGCCTGCCATCGCCCCGGCATCAGCCGGAGCGTCGACGCGCACCGTGGGGAAACCGCCGGCGGAGGCCGGCCCGGTGGCGACATGAGAGGTGGCGGAGCCATCGCCGCGCTCGGAAGTGACCCCACGGAGATCACCGCTCATGGGCGACCCCGCACGGCCCGTCCTGCGGACGGGATGACCCGCTGGAGCGTCATCAAGAAGATCATCGGCATCGACCAGACCATCGCCCTCGGCGAGACGGCCGACGCGCGCTCCGGCAGCACCGGCCATGGCCGGATCACCGAGCACCGCCAGGTCCCCCGCCATCACAGGACGACCACGCCCAGCGACATCGGAGGTCCCAACCGACCGACCATGTCCCACAGCCCCGGCGACACCGACCGACCGGCCCTGTTCCACAGCCTCGGCGACACCGGCCGACCGACCGTGTTCCACAGCACCGGCGGCTACCGCCTGATGACCGTGACCATATTCGACGGCCTTCGCCGGCGGCACCTGTCTCGCGGGGACGCGGGCTTCCGCGGCCACGGGACCGGCGCCGACGGCACCGAAGACGACACCCAGAAGCCAGCCGGCGGCGATCAGACCGCCGATGGCCACCAGGCGAACGAACCGGGAGCCGGCCACGAACCGTGCCATCCGGCCTTCCCGCGTCACGATCGCCTGGATCTGATCACCAGAAACGATCACGGGCACGCGACCGGTGACGGTGGGCGACTGAGCCCTCCGCCGACGTCCCGGCATGCGTGCCACGTGACCTCCTTGAACTCCTTGGACGCCCCGCATTCGCAGGACGGACCCTGGAACCAGCCCCTCAACGGAGAGTCACGCTAGCAGCACTTGGAGTTATGGCAACGGTTTTTCGCGGAACACGTCAGCAGCCGTCCAAGAAACGGTCAAGAACTCGCACCCCGAACTTGAGCGAATCCACCGGAACCCGCTCATCGATGCCATGGAACATGCCAGAGAAGTCCAAGTCGGCGGGCAGCTTCAGCGGCGCGAACCCGAAGCCCCGGATCCCCATCCGGCTGAAGGCCTTGAGGTCCGTGCCTCCCGACAGCGTGTACGGCACGGCCCGCGCACCGGGATCCTCGGCCTGCAACGCGCCGGCCATCGCCCGCACGAGCGGCCCCTCGAACGCCGTCTCGACCGCGACGTCGTGATAGACGAACTCCCGGGTCACATTGGGCCCCAGCAGGTCGTCGATGGTGGCGAAGAACTCCTCCTCGTAGCCGGGCAGGAAGCGCCCGTCCACATGCGCCGTCGCGGTCTGGGGGATCACGTTGGCCTTGTAGCCGGCGTCGAGCATCGTCGGGTTGGCGGTGTTGCGCAGCGTCGCGCCGATCATGCGGGCCAGCGACCCGAGCTTGGCCACCGCCGCCTCGGCGTCATCGGCCTCCAGTTCGATCTCGAAGGCCTCCAGGAAGAAGCTGCGCACGGTCGGGGTCAGCCGCACCGGCCATTCGTGACGCCCGATGCGCGCGACGGCCTCGGCCAGCTCGGTCACCGCGTTCTCGTTGTTGAGCATCGACCCGTGCCCGGCCCGGCCCGCGGCCCTGAGCGTCATCCAGGCGATGCCCTTCTCGGCCGCCTCGATCAGGTACAGCCTCCTGGCTTCGCCGACGGAGACGCTGAACCCGCCCACCTCGCCGATCGCCTCGGTGCACCCCTCGAACAGGTCACGGTGCTCGTTGGACAGCCACTGCGCACCATAGGTGCCGCCGGCCTCCTCGTCGGCCGTGAAAGCGAGCACCACATCGCGCGGCGGCCTGCGCCCCTCGCTGAGCCGCTGCCGGACGACCGCCAGGATCATGGCGTCCATGTCCTTCATGTCCACCGCGCCCCGGCCCCAGACGCACCCATCGGCGATCTCACCGCTCAGCGGGTGATGGGTCCAGTCGTCCGCGTTGAACGGGACCACGTCGAGGTGCCCGTGGAGCAGCAACGCCTCCCGTCCGGAGTCCTCACCCTCGATGCGGGCGATCACGTTGGCCCGCTTGTCGTCACTCTCGAGGATGCGCGGTTCCAGGCCGACCTCGGCCAGCTTCTCCGCGACGTACTCCGCGGCGGCCCTCTCTCCCGGGCCCGCGTTGTCCCCAGCGTTGGTCGAGTCGATGCGGATCAGGTCGCGGCACAGCTCTACGACCTCCTCCTCGCCGTTGAACGCGGTCATCCCCTGCTCCTTCGGTCAAGTACAGGCTGACACCCCCATCCTGCCGCCAAGGGGCACCTACCAGCATCTCCGGCATAGCGCATCCTCCCCTCCCGCTTACCGGTATGAAGGAGTGCCCGGAGTTTGCTAACCTAGTTCAGCCGACGCGGGAAGACGTTCTCCGCGTGCAGGCACCACTGTCCGGGTGGCGGAATAGGCAGACGCGCTAGCTTGAGGTGCTAGTGCCCTTTACGGGGCATGGGGGTTCAAGTCCCCCCTCGGACACCATCGATTCGCCTATAGGGTCCTGGTCGCTCACAGAGCCGACCAGGACTTTTCTTTTGCCCGGGTGGTAGGTCAGCCGCAGGCCGAGCTTGGCGTACAGGCGGGCCTTCCTGACCGGCTCGGCCTGGCCGAGCAGCTGCACCATCCCGCCGAGCGCGTGCATCATCTCGGCAAGGTCGTCCCGCGTGAGCCGCCGCCGGCGGGCCGGCGCCCGGAGCAGCCTCGCCTCGGCCGCGACCTTCCTTGCCTGCTCCTCGCGAATCCACCCGGCCACCACGGCCGGGTCGGCGCCGGCCTCCAGGGCCGCCCGGTGCTGGGCGAGCTTCCGATCGCACTCGGCCACCTGACGGCGAGCCGCGACGAGCGTCTCGCTCTCGGACACGTCGATTCTCTGCGCCTGGATAAGGAGATCGAGCGTGGCGTCGATCCGATGCGGAGCGAACAGCCGGCCGAGCCAGTGGTCCAGGCGCGGCACGATCGCGTCCTCGCGGACATAGACGTTTCGGGGGTGCATGACGCGGTTGGCCAGCGCGTACTCCTCCGGGAAGCGGCACCGGTAATAGGGCGCGTCGTTCACCCAGTTGCCCTGCATCCGGCGCTCACAGGCCCCGCAGAACAGCAACCCGCGTAGGACGTACGGGTTATCCGTGCGCTTGATCCGCCGACCCGTCTGCCGGCCGCCGCGCCCGGCGAGCGTCTCCTTGGCCCCGGCGAAGTCTTCGGCACTGATGATCGGCGGATGAACGATCTCGTCCGACCAAACCCACTCCTCGGCCGAGTTCCAGCGGAGCTTGGTGGTGTGGCCGAGCCCGACGTCGTCGACGTCGATGAGCACCTCGTCCTTACGCTGCCGATTCCAGACCTGCCGGCCCGTGTAACGGGGGTTGAGAATGATCGCCCGTACGGCGCTCTTGGACCACGCCACCCCGGACCGGTGCCGGTTGCGGGCCGGGTCGTGCGCGGCCGGACTCGGGATGCCGTCGGCGGTCAGCCCTTCGGCGATCGCGTAGAGGCCCCGCCCGCCGATGAACTCCTGAAAGATCCGCGCGACGACGGGCGCGGCGACCGGGTCAATTTCGAGCCTGTGCAGGCGGCGGCCGTCGGCGGCCTTGGCGGGGTTGGGGTGCGGGCCGGCGTCGGCCAAGCGGTAGCCGTACGGGGGCCGGCCGCCGAGAAACCGGCCCTCCATCTGCGCCTGCGCCGACATCGCGGTCCGCACCCGGATCTTGATCCGGTTCCGCTCGCCCTTGCTCATCCCGCCGAAGACCGACATCACAAGGTCGTGCGCTTCGTTGCCCGGGTCGATCGGCCCACCGACCTCCGGGACCCACAGCGGGACGCCGAAGTGCTCGAAGACCGGAAAGGTGAGCCCGTACTGGTTGCCGTAGAACGCGCGGTGGGGCTCCCCGATCACCACGGCCTCGAACCCACGATCAGGGTTGCGCAGCTCGGCGAGCAACGCGGCAGCGTGCGGCCGACGCTGCCAGGGGATCGAGCGGGACTTGTCGACGTCGAAGAACTCGGTGACGATCACGCCCCCGCGCGACTCGATGAGCGCGCGGGAACGGGTGAGCTGCCAGCCCCGGGACGACTCCGGGTCCTGGTTGTCCTCGGTCGAGACCCGGCCGTAGAAGGCGAAGCGGATGGTGTCCATGTCTCCCTCAGGCGGCATCCGGGCGGGCGACGAGCAGCTCCTGGTGAGCCTCCAGCAGGATCGCAAGCAGCTCGGCCGCCGCGGCCGGGGTGAGCTCCGGCGCGCCCGCCGGGAGTACCACGTGCGGGCCAGCCTGGTGGCGGGAGGTGGGGGAAGCCATGATGGGCGTGCTCCTGTCCGTTCAACTAGGGCGGTGGGAGTACGGCCCCGGCGGTCGATGCTTGGCGGCTTTGCCACCGGGGCCGGCCGTGCTGTGCTGGGTGCTTCCTTGGGCAGGCGGAGGGCTCCTCCGGAGGCCGGTTACTGGCCGGGCTCGGACCAGGTGCCGGCACGGCGCTCTGGCGGTCGGACCTCGGCGTAGATGCGGACGTTGCGGCTGGCGCCGCGGCAGGGGTCCGTCGAAGGCCGTGCCGATGATCTCGGCGGCTTCGGCGACCTCCTCGGGGAGGCCGCTGATGCGGAACTTCATGCGCTCTCTAGGTGGGTGATGCCGCGGCGGCACAGGGCGCAGCCGCCGGGGCGAGGGTCGCCGTGCGGGCAGGCGGGCGTGACAGCCTCGGCGACGCTGCGGTCGGCCGGGCTGATGCGCGGCGGCGGGAGGCGGACAGGGTCGGGCAGGTCGTTGAGCCGGACATGCAGCACGGCGTACGGGTTGCGGACGCCAACGGTGTTGGCACCGACGTGCTCGGCCAGCGCGGCCGGGCTCCAGCCGTCGGCCAGCGCAGCGGCGATGGCGGGAGTGAGCCGGTCGACCTGGCGGGCCGACAGCGGCCAGTCGGGGCCGAGTTCGGCGAGGAACACCTCGATCGGGTTGGCGCAGGTCTCCTGCGGGCTGCCCGGCTGTGGATCTCTCGTGTCGACCTCGCCACCGCCGCCGCCTTCGGGCCAGCACAGCGGCCGGGAACTGGATCCAACGGACCGGGCAGGCGTCCGGGCGGCGGCGCTTCGTCCTCGCTTGGCCGTCGGTCGCCCGCGCGGGGGCGGTGGTGGTTCCTGGTGGTTCTTTGGTGGATTGGGTGACAGGCGTGTCACCCCTCCCCTGTCACCGGTGTCACCCCTCGCGGCCACCGGTGTCACCCCGGACACCTCGTCAGGGGTGACAGGTTGTCCGGGGGCAGCAGGGTTATCCACAGTTTCCACAGACTCGTACACAGGTTCGAATACGATCTCCACAGGTGCTGGCGGGGCAGGCGCGGGCGGGCGCATGACGATGGCGTAGCCGTTGGTGCCGTGCGGGCCGGCGCCGCGACGGACCTTCAGGTGCCCGGCGGCCTCCAGCTCGCCGAGGATGCGCCGGACACTGCGCGGGCTGATGTTGGCCTTGCGGGCCACGGTCGCGACCGAAGGCCAGCACCCGGTCCCGTCGTCACGCGAACAGGCGTCGGCGAGGGCGAGCAGCACCAGCCGCTGATTGCCGGAGGTGGGCGAGTACTGCCACACCCAGTTCATGACCGCGATACTCACGAGAGGCTGCGACCTTCCAACGATGTTGAACGGATTGCGTGGAGGAAAGCGGCGACCTCTATGGCGGCACGCGAGGGAAAGCGCCATGAAGGGCGGGCACGTCAGGTGCGCCTCTGTTGACCGTCCCTTGACTTCCGTCCCGGGATCTCGGAGTTCCGAATCTGACCACGATGATCACATCGCGGCTAACGTGGGATGGAGCAAACGTGATCATGTACTGGGAGGACCGTTGACAATGCCGACGCCCGACGAAGTCGTGGACAGCCCTACGGGCTGGGTCGCCGAACACATCAAGCGCTATGTCGAATCCGACGGTCAGGACGGCCACAAGTACCACGGATATGACTCGCTGCTGCTCACCACCCGCGGCAGGAAATCCGGGAAGCTGCGCCGTACCGCATTGATCTACGGGCGTGACGGCGACACCTTCGTGCTCGTCGGGTCGAATGGCGGTGCCGACCACCACCCCGCCTGGTACCTCAACCTGCTTGAGGACCCTGAGGTGTACGTGCAGGTCGGTACGGACAAGTTCACCGCCCACGCCCGAAACGCCACCGACGATGAGAGACCGCGCCTGTGGGACCTCATGGTGTCGGTTTTTCCGACGTACGCCAGCTACAAGAAGAAGACGAGCCGCACCATCCCCGTCGTCGTCCTGCAGCCTGAGAGATAGCCGATAGCAGGTCAGATGAACGAGCTCACAGCGGTACACCCGGCAACAGCCACGCAACCCGGTACGAACGCAGGTCACGGGGTCACCTCGAAGAGGGGGTCCATGCCGGCCACCTGACGGGCGAAGCGGGTGCGGGCGGCGTTGGCGATGTGGTGGGCGAGGTCGTAGGCCAGATGGCAGCGCTGGCACATCGCCATGAGGTTGGTCTCGTCGCAGTTCTCGGGCGTGTGGTCCAGGTGGGCGACAGTGAGCACGACGGTCGACCCGGTGACCGGGTGCGCCTCGCCATGGATGGCCGGGCAGGCCTGCTCCGGGTGGCGGCCGCACTCTCCTGCGCACTCACACAGGCCCCCGGCGCGGTCGAAGCGGATGCGGTCGCTGATCTGCCGCCAGTCGGCCGGGTAGCGGTGGCGTTGGTCGGGTCGGATGGGCATCAGGCGCTCACCTCCCAGCCGTGGCAGTCCAGGCAGGCGCCGTACCGGATGGGCAAGCAGTAAGGCTGTTCGATGCCGCAGTCCGGGCAGGTGCGCCGGGCGCGCAGGGCCTTGCCGATGGCCTCCAGTTGCGCCTCGGTGGGGGTGCGGCGCGGCTTGGCCAGGTCGAGCCGGTAGAGGTAAGCGACGCGGACGCCCTTGGCGGCCCGGCGGGAGCGCCACATGAGCTGCGCCTGTACGCCCTGGCCTCCAGGGCGCAGACCGGCGGCGCGGAGCTGCCGGTAGGTGGCCAGGCCGTCAGGCGCCATCCGCCAGGGGTAGGTCGGGGTGCCATAGCGCTTGCCATCAGGGTCCCAGAACGGGACGCGGGCCCGGCTCACGAGGTCACCTCGCCGGGGTTGCCGAGCAGGCGGTCGATGGCCTCGTCGATGTCGAGCCGGCCGGACTCGGCCCCGATGGGGACCAGGGCGTAGGTGTCGCGGAGGAAGCGCCACAGCGGCGCCGACGGCGTCCACAGGGGGAAGGAGTCACCGTCAGAGACCAGCGTGAGGGTGACGCCGAGTTCCATGTCAGCGTCGCGCAGAGCGGGCTCGATGCGGACGTCTCCTACGCCGGCATGGGTGATGAGGCCACAGGCGAGCAGGTCACGGGAGAACTGCCACTCCACGGTCGTCCCGCCGCGCGCGGACAGAAAGGTCAGGCGAACGCAGTACGGGTCGGACCGGTGATAGGAGACCAGGGCCCGCAGGGGCGTCCCGCCGTGGTCCTCGCCGTACGGCCAGAGGGTGAGTCGGTAGGCGACGGTGTTCATGCCACTGCCCTCCGTCCGACCGGAGCAGCGTCATCGGCCGGTGCGCTGGTCGTGAGGTCGGTGCGGTGGCGGAGGCGGCGGGCGTGTTCGTACAGAGTCCGGGCCGTCTGGCCGCTGACATTCAGCCGTGCAGCGACCTCGGAGGGGCCGTGTCCCCAGGCGACGATCTGTGCTGCGGCGGCCTGGCGTTCGGCCTTGGTGAGCATGACGCGCTCGCCGCGGGCGGCGAGTTCAACCGCGATTTCGTCCACGATGCCGTCTTCTGGCAGGGTCCGCTGCGGGCGGCGCAGCGAGGCGAGGACGACGGCCAGGGCGCGCAGCTCGATGACGCCCAGCGGGGTCAGCAGGCGCTCGACGGCGGCGGGCTGGTGATCGTGTACGTGCCGGGTGAGCGCCTCGGCGACCGGTCGCATCGCTTCCACTAGCGCGTCACGATCGAGCGGGCTCGCGCCGGACGGCGCGCCCACAGCGTGTGGGTGAACCGTCATGCTCGCACCCCCTCGATCGCGGCCTGGTGGACTTGGTCGGTGGCCCATCGCACGGCGGCACCGCGGCGCTTTGAGCCGTCAGCGGTGTGGGCAGGGCAGCGGTAGCCGTGGCCGGCGGCCCGTCGCATCACGAGGCCACCCCCGTTCCGGGGATGCGACGCAGGCCGCCGTCAGCCGTGAGCAGGACCCAGCCGTCGGCGTGTGTGACGACGGGGACCTGCTCGGCGACGTCGCGAGTGCCGATGAGCAGGCCGGCGGCGAAGGCCTCGGCGCGGTGGGCACGGAGCCAGGCCCGGCAGCCGGTACCGCCGGTGCCGCAGACGATGACGAGGTTGGGCGGGGTCGGGGTCAGTCGCCGGTTGCGCCGGTGCAGGACGTAGGGCAGGCCCGCCGCTCGCGGGCCGGTGCTGTTGCCGGTGACGTCGCGCCCGCACACCACGCATCGGTGCCGGTCGCGGACGAGCACGCGGCGTCGCGTCTCGCGGTCGATGCGCGGGGGCGGGGTCTGGGTGGGGACGATGGGCGGGACGTCGGGGCGGGTTGTCAGGTGCCAGCCGCCGGCGGGGTGGCAGCGGTAGATCCGTGCGGTGCGGCCGGTGCCGGCCTGGAGCTTGGCGCGGGCGACCTGGGCGGCCTGCTCGTCGGGGTGGCTGCGCTTGCCGCAGCAGCGTGGCCGGCTCATCGGTGCATCCGCAGGTTGGGCCGGGGACGCGCGCCGGCCGGGTGCATGAGCCGGTCGGCCTGCAGTCCGGCGAGCACGGCCAAAACGACGAGGACCAGGCCGGCGCCGAGCCGTCCGGGCAGGCCGAGGACGTCGGTGATGAGCACCGTGAGGGCGATGACCGTGACCACGGGCAGGCAGATGCGGGTCACGGCCGGGCGGGGCCGGCCGTACGGTTGCCGAGCCTGCTCGGCCGAGATGGCGTGGGTCTTTCGTGGCATGCTGAACACGACCGCTCTCCTTTCGAGAGGGCTGGTTGGGAGGCCCGGCGCGCTGTGCTTGCCGGCTTTGGGCGCCGGGCCTCGGCTTGTTGAGTTGTGGGCTGTCGGGCGGCTGTCAGAGCCGGGCGGGTTGCCGTGTCGGCGCGGAAGTGCGTGCGCCGGTGACCCAGCGGCCTTCGTGCGGGAGCGTCCGGCCACGGGCGATGAGGGCGTAGGCGGCGGCGTAGGTCTCGCCCAGCTCGCCGGGAACCGCGATCAGGCGGGCGGCGGCGTAGCGCAGCCGGTCCGGGATCGGTTCGAGGATCTCCAGCGCGGTGCGGCAGTCGGCGATGACGGCGCGGGCCCGTGCGGCTACGTCCTCGTCCTCGCTCGTGAGCCATGAGCGGGCCTGGCGGATGGCGGCACGGATCGTCCGGGCGATGTCGTCCACGCGCCGGGCGCGGTGGCCGATCTCGATCTCCAAGTCATGGACGGCGGTGATCAGTTCCTGGTCGGCGTCCCAGCGCGGGCAGTCTCGCATCGGGCGCTGGCCGAGGGCGATGGCGGCGGCGATGATGCCGCGGTAGGTGGTGAGATCCAGGCCGGTGGCGACGCAGCGGCCGGCCATCGAGGCGGCGACGCGCGCGAGGTCTCCGGTGTCGGCGAGGGCCTGGGCGGTGGCGGTGTAGCTCATGTCATCCCTCCTTCACGGTCTTGGTTACTGTCACGGGGAGTGATCGGGGGGCGTCCGGTGAGGAAATGTCCCAATGTCCCAGTGAGGGCTCTATACGGACCCGGATCCGGGGGCGCTGGGACATTTCCTGGGACATTCCTGCGGTCACGCTGCGTTGCCCTCCCGCTCGTCGGGCTGGTCGGTCGGCTCGGGGGTGAGGTGCCAGCGGGAGCCGCGGCCCCGACCGCGCAGCACGGCCACGCCCTCCAAGCGGAGCCGGTCCAGGAAGCGCCAGGCGCCCATCCGGCTCACGCCCATCTCCTCCAGCGCGGTCTCCACCTGGCGGACGGTGGTGCCGTCGCCGGCGAGCAGCTGGAGCAGGCGGTCGCGGACGTCGTCGGGGATCTCAGTCTGCTCGGCGGCCTGCGCCCGGCGGATCTCGGCGGCCTCGGCCAGCCGGGCGGCCGTCTCGGCGTCCGGCTGCGGGAGGTCGGGCAGCGCTTCGAGGTAGCGGCGAGTCTGCTCGCGGCTCGCCGCGGCGGCGTGCATGCGGGTGGCGATCGGGTCGGCGGTGTTCGGCACGGCGTCGGCCTCCGGCTGGTAGAGGGATGAGGGAGCGGAACGGGTCTGGGCGTTGCGGCCTTCGGCCGGGGTGTCGGCCTTGAGCCGCTGGTAGGCCTCGCCGAGGTGAGCGACCAGCGAGGGCTCCAGCGGGGAGGGCCGGCGGTCGGCGGCGAGCTTGTCCAGGTCGGGCAGGTGCTTGAGGAAGAAGGTGCGGCCGACGCTGTGGGTACCGTCCAGGGTGGCGATCAGCGCGACGCCGGGGTGTCCCTCGCCGTAGCGGGTCATGTCGGGCAGCTCAAGGCCGAGGTCTCCGGCGGCGTGCGCCATCTCGGTCCGGCGGTTGATCTTGAGCAGCACGATGTTGTTGATCTGGGTGCGGATGTCGGTGTCGCCGATCTGGGAGATGGTGCCGCGCTGGCCGACGAGGGTGACGCCGACGCCCTCGGAGCGGCCTTTGCTGGTGATGTAGGCCAGCGCCTGGCGGGTGGCCAGGCCGATGTTGTCGTTCGGGCCGAGCAAGGCCGACATCTCGTCGACGACGATCTCGATCAGCGGGTGACCCGGGCGCGGGATGAACGTGGCCTCGTCGCCGGCGTTGGCAGCGCGGAAATCGATGGCCTTGCAAGCCTGCTCCAGCATGCGCAGCGCCTTGACCCGGTCGCCGGGTCCGCACGCGGCCAGGTCGAAGGCCTTGCGCCAGCGGCGCATCTCCTTGGCCTTGGAGACGTCGATGCCCCAGACGGCGACGTTGTCGGCGGCGGTGAGGCGTTCGAGCTTGTTGTTGAGCAGCACGCTCTTGCCGCCGCCGGTGACGGCGACGATCAGGGTGTGCTTGGCGCCGTCCTCGTCCCAGACGACGATCTCCAGCGGGCGGCCGGTCTCGGGGTCGATGCCGATAATGAGTGGCTCGCGAGCGTCGGCGACCTCGGGCAGGACGATCTCGGAGTCGGCGTCCAACATCGGATGCGGGGTGGGGTCGGCCCACGGGTCGCGGTGGCGGACGCTGATGCGGACGCGTCCGGCGATCTTGTCAGCGCTGACCTTCACGCGAGTGGCCGGGATGCCGTAGTGCTCGGCCATCCGTTCGGCCAGGTCGGAGGAGGCGATCGAGGAGGCGCGGCGGCCGGTGCCGGTGACGTCGACCAGCAGCCGCTCCCCCAGCCGGGTCGGCTCGTTGGACAGCAGGTGCGAGCCACCCAATCCTAGCCGGGCGGCCAGCCGATGCCATTCGGACTTCTGCCGCCGCCAGGAGATGGCCTTACGGGTGCCGTGGTCCAGCCGGTAGATGCCGTACGCCGTGGCGTAGAGCGTGCAGTAGGCCCAGGTGAGCGCGGCGTGCGGGCCGAAGGCGGGGCCCAGTTCGGCGGAGACGGCCAGCCAGGTGCCGGCGGCGCCGATCGCGGCGGCGGCCTTGGTTGCGCGGGTCTCGTCCCTGCGCACGGTGACGGCGTAGGTGGCGAGCGCGGTGCCGAGGGTGACGGGGATGATGCCGAGGGCGGGCAGCTCGGCCAGGTGCGCCAGTCCGCCAGCGCCGTACAGACCGACGCCGATCGGGAGGGGGACACGCTCGGCCGGCTTGGCCTTCACCCAGCGGACCGCGCGGCCGAGCCCGGTACCGGCCCCGGCCCCGGCGCTCCGACGGTGCCGGGGGTGCTCCTGGGCGTGGGCTCTGTGCGGCGGGCTGGGGCAGCGGTCGGCGGTCATGCGGGCGGCGACGGCGTGCCGAAGCGGCTGCTTGGGCGGACGGGCGGGCCGGCGGGCCATCCTTCCTCTCCTCCTCGGGCGGCTGGCGGGTGCTGCTTCCGGGCCCCGGCCACCGTGCGGGGCCCGGAAGCGTCCGTGCGTCGGACGGGTGGCTAGACGGCCTGCCCGGAGAAGAACCGGCCCTGGTACGGCATGACCACGCCGCGCGCCACGGCCTCCATGACCTCCTGGTAGATGGTCAGGAACTGCTTGTGCGCCTCGGCCATCCGCTGCGCCAGCTCGCTGGCGTGCGTGGAGTACTCGGCCAGTCCCTGCACCGAGGACGGGTCCAGGCCGACCGCGTTGACGCAGGTCTCGTGCAGCGCGGCGAGCGCGTCGGCGTAGCCGCAGACTCCGGCGACCTCGCCGGCCATCAGGTGCAGCAGCGCGGAGTCGTCCTCGGGTACGTGGTTGGCGATGCGGCCGATGGTCTGTGCCCAGTCGGATGGGGCCACCGCACCGTCCCCGCTGGGCGCCGTCTGACCGGCGGTCGTGTGCCTGAAGGTGGTGCTGTTGGGAACCATGCGCGCTTCTCCTTGGCTGGATGGGATGGGACGGTCGGCCGGCTGCGGTTCGGGCGCGGCCGTGGTGTGGTCAGAGCGGGGGCGCTCGTCGGAGGGCTCGCCGGGGCGGGCCTCGTCATCGGGCTTCGGGCCGGGGTCGGCCGGGCGCGGGTCAGGGCGCTGCTCCGCCGGGCGCGGTTCCGTTCGCGGTTCGCCGGCCCTGGACTCCGGCTTCGGCTGTGGCTCTCCGTCCGGCCGCGGCTCCGGCCGGGGGTCGTCGGCATTGGACGGGCGGACGCGCCGGAACAGCGGGATGACCTCGGCCTCCTGCGTCCGGGATTCCCACCGCCGCTTTGCTCGCGTGGCGGCGGCCTTCGCGGCCCGGCGGGACAGACGGGTGCCGGTGCGGACGGTCGCGCCCGCGGCCTTGCCGGTGAACTCGGCGGCGGCATCGCCCAACGTCGTGCCCTTGACCGGTGGCGCTCCCGAGGCGTTCCAGGCCTTGACGAGCCAGGATCGGCGCGGCAGTCGATGGACGTTGCGGCCGGGGCGGGTGCTGCGGCGGTTGGCGTGCCGGGCCACACCGGTGATGCCCGTGATGATGGCGGCCACGAATAAGAGCTCAAGCAGCATCGGGGCCCTCGCTCTCGGGCGGCGTCCGCCGCTCGGTAGCGTCCTCGGCCTCCTGCCGCAGCTCGGCCACGGCGGTGACGGTGGCGATCAGGGCGACGACGACCAAGTAGCTCACAACGCCCGCGAGGATCGGCAGGTGCACCCAGACGTGTACGGCGAGGATGACCAGTACGGCACCGGCCGTCTCCAGCAGCGTGGGGCGGATCTGCCAGGCGCGGCGCGCGACCTGGCCTTTGGTGATGGACGTGGTCACGAGAACCACCCGCCGATCATGTCGCTGACGCTCGCGAGCCAGCCGGCGGGGATGCGGCCGAGCGGCGTGGTCGCGGCCAGCAAGCCCCAGCCGCCGAGCAGCACCAGCTCATACCAGCGGGTCTGACGGGCCCACATCAGCGCGACGATCGCACCAGTGAGGATGGCCAGCAGAATCATCGGTCCTCTCCCTTCGAGTAGTGATCAGCGGGCCAGTCCAGCTCGCACCAGGTGAGCCGGCCCTGCTTGCCGTCGATGTCGAGCGGTTCGGCGCCGCAGCGAGCGAGCGCGGCGACGATGGCCAGGCCGCGCCCGCCTTCGACGCCACGGGACAGCGGCGGCCGCTCGGACGGCTCGCCGGCGTCGGCGACCTCGATACGCGCCCACGCGTGACCGCCGTAGGAGACGCGGACGGTGAACTTCCCGTCGTCCAGGCCGGACGCAGAGTGCCGCACGGCGTTGCTCGCCAGCTCCGAGGCGCACAGCACGGCCTCGTCACGGCGCGGGACCCCGGTCAGGCAGGTCTCCACGTACCGGCGCACCTCGGCTATCGCTTCCGGGCAGCCGGCGAACATCCGCTCGTACTGGCAGGTCGGCGTCATCGGCTCGGTGGCCTTGGGAAGGGTGGCCAGCAGTCGTGCGGGCCGAACCCCGGCCGGCGGAAGCTGCCCATGCTCGACGAGGACGTCGCGGACGTACCCGATCGGGTCGGATTCCCCCTGCTCGGCCGCGGCGACCGCCGCCCGAGCGTGCGCGAGCAGCTCGGCGTAGGCGGCGGTGAGCAGGACCAGGCGGTCGTGGTCGGAAAGGTTCGTACAGGTCATGACGTCACCTGCCGCAGCAACGCGATCTGGCGGTTCCAGTCGATCCACTCGCCCTCACGCCCGACCGGCACCAGCCGGCAGCACCGGGTCACGAACGAAGCGAGCTGGACCCGAAGGACGAACAACCGGCACTCACGGTCCTGGCCGGGGAGAAGCGTGATCTCGATCCAGCCGTCCGCCTCGGCCGGCGCCACTCGGACGTCTCCCTCGCCCGCGGGCTGCTCCAGCCCGTCGACGAGCAGCGCCCGCGCGAGGAACCACGGCTCAGGCAGTCCGGGGAAGACCAGGCGGACGGCGTACGGGTCGGTGACCTGGTACAGCGCGGTGACGGCGATGGGAGCCTCGGGCCTGTCGGCACTCCACAGCGTCAGCGTCGTACGCACCCGGGCGCTCATGCCGCGACCCCCTCGGCGTACGGGACTGCCTCCGTCGTCGCAGGCTCGGACCGCGCCGCTCCCGTACCGGCGTCAGCCTGACCGCGCGCCTCGCGTCCGGTATCCACCTGGACGAGTGCCTCCGAACGCTCACCCATGGCCGTGCGGTCGTAGGCCACGGCCTTACGCCCTGGGTCCGCACGGTCCGGCAGCGGCTCCGCACGGTCGCCCTGACCCTGCGGACGCCCCTCCGCACGGTGCGGACCACCGTGCGGTCCGGTCCCCACACGGCTTGGGCCACCGTGCGGGCCCACCTCAGAGGCAGAGGCACCACCGTGCGGGTCGGCGTCCGCACGGTCCAGGCCACCATGCGGACCCACCGCGTCAGCGTCCGCAGAGTCGCCAGCCGGCTCATCGAAAGCCGTCCCGTCCATCGACAGCAGTCCGCGGCGGGCTTCGGCCAGGACGCCCTCACACCACCGCTTGCGGTAACCGGTGCGCTGTTCGACGTCCCGCCAGGTGACCTCGTACTTCTCGCCTCGCTCGATCGCAGCCAGCATCTCCTCACGGAGCTCGGCGACCACGGCGGCCCGGTAGGCGGCCTGCTCGACCGGCGCGCTGGGCTTGTCCGCACGGTCCTCCTCGGAGAACCCGCTTACGCCATCGTCCGCGCGGTCCTTCACCGCAAGGTCCGGATCCGCACGAAGGCTCTCGGCCCGCACGGTCGCCGGGGAAGGGACGACCGTGCGGGCCAGCACCGCACGGTCCTGCTGCAAGCGTGCGGTCCCGGGCCTCGGCACATCCGCACGGTCCACGACCGTGCGGGCCGGCCGCGCATCGGACGACAGCCCGTGCAGCCGCTCGGCCGCCGCCCGGTAGGCCCGGCGTACAGCCTCGGTGATCCAGTGCCGCAGGTCCGTCACGGCCTCGGCGGCACAGAACACGATCGCCGGCGGGACGGAGTGCAGCAGGATCAGCGAGGGGTCCAGTGACGCCCAGGCCGACCAGGTGTTCATCGCGTAGGTACAGCCGAGGGCGACCCACTTGGTCCGGCGCACCCACGGGCCGGCCTTGATCTGGTGACGGGCGATGACCTGCTCGCCGAGCAGCACGCCCACCAGGACCAGGGACACCATCGGGTCCAGCAACCAGGCGGTGCACCACTCGATCGACCCGACCTCGGCGCCGCGCGCGGCGAACGCCTGGACGTTGGCCGCGGTGAAGGCCAGGCCGAGGACGAGCCCAGTCCAGATCAGCCGGTCGACGCGCGTTCTCATCCGCTCGATGCGGTAGGCGATCACGTCAGGGTTGGTGTCATAGGCCCGGACATCGGCGGCTGCCTTCGCCGCCAGGGCCAGCTTCTCGGCCTTGCTGCTCGGCCGATGCCGCGGTTCGGCGGGCGGCGGAGCCGAGGGCCACAGTGTCGTCGGCTCGGACATCAGGCGCTCACCGCCCTGCCGGCCCCGGCGGCCTCGCGCTGGGCGGCCCGCTGCCGCTGGCGGATGAGGTTCAGCCGCTGCCACGGCGCCGTACCGCCACGGATGCCATGAACCCAGGTCCGAGGAAGGACGATTTCCTCGCGAAGCGCCAGTTCCAGACACTCCGCCCGGACCGGACACGGCCCACAGAGGTCCAGCGCGACCGCCTCGTACGCAGCGCGCTTCTCAGCCAGCGCTTCGGGGCTGCCCCCGGTGAACTCAGGCGGCTCACGCGGAAACCACGCGTCGGGCTCGTCCGTACCAACGCAGAGGCCGTCCACGATGACCCGCCGGTGCAGATCCCTCGTGGTCTGAGCGCAAACGCTCGTGAGCAAGGGTGCGAAGATGTTGGGCATCGGGTCTCAAGTCCTTTCGTTGAGGTGGGACCCGTTCGCGGCCCTGGTGCTAGGCACACCGGGGCCGCACGTCGTTGAAGGGCTGTGGTTCAGCGACCGCGCTCTGGGCTGTAGCCGGACAAGGTGGCGTCCACCTCGCCGACCAGAGCCGGTGGATAAGCGTTGCCTCACCCCCTTCGGCCGAGTGAACTAGTTGACTCTGAATCAACTACTTCACTATGCGTCTGTGCGGGCAGCGCGTCAAGCGGTTAGGCGTGTAACTACGGATCCATGGCCACTACGCTGAGCCTGTGAGTCGCAATCCGGACGATCCGCGGCCTGAGTACGTACAGATTGCTGACGATCTGCGGGCCGCAATCACGTCAGGCCGCCTCAAGCCAGGGGAAAAGCTGCCTTCGCGCGCCAAACTCGCCGAGGAGTACGGCGTCGCCACTGGGACCCTCAACCAGGCGATCCAACAGCTCATCCGGGACGGCGTGCTCAGCGCGTGGCAGCGAGGGACATTCGTGCGCCAGGCTCCCGCCCAGGAAGCGACTGCCTCGCCCGAGTACACGGCGATCATGAGCGAGATCCGTGTTCTTCGTGACGATCTCGTCCGCATGGGCGATCGCTTGTCGCGGCTGGAGGGCTTGGTCGACGGGCCGGCGGAGGATTCGCCAGCCTGACGGCCAGCAGTTCCGTACGGTGTCGAAGGGCCTGCAGTTCCTTGGCCAGCTCGGATAATTCGGTTGCCACTCGTCGCACTTCGTCGGGGCTCACAGTGCCTCCTGATGACCTCCGTCATCTCAGAAGGTAGGAGCCTGAGCGATCGCGATGTATGACAGCTTGTCCTGCCGGAGTCTCACTCAGGCCAGGCTGTCATAAGGCCAGGTCAGAACTGTCCAAGAAACTCGCGGTGGCGCCAGGCAAGCGAGAGGACCGCCGCACCCGCAGCCTGCATCGGCTCCCTGGTGGTCAGGCGGTTCACCACGTCGCTCTCGAACGGAAACCCCCGCGCGTCATGAGCGAGGATCTTACCTTCAGGATTGACGTCGACGAGGTCTTCGAAGACCTCGTCGTACAGCTGCGCATCCATCACAGTGACCGCGAGCACATCGGTGGCGAAGGTGAGGGGGTCCACTCCCATTCCGAGCACGTATGCGCGCAGCAGCCCTTGCTCCTGGGCCTCCGTCAGGGTCCGGTAGAACGGCCATTGCTCGTAGTCGAACGCTTCGTCGTAGTGTTCCGTGGTCCCGAGGAACTCCTCGCTGTACTCCCGAACGACGCACCGCCAAAGGTCGAAATCACGCTGCCGCGCCGCCGGACTGTCGTCAATGGGCTGGAACACCCCTACGGGCATGACCTGGTAGAGGCCACCGCCATGAGCCACATGCGCAGGGTCGCGCCAGTGCAGCACGAAGGTCATGTCGCCCTGCTGAGCATCGCGGCGCAAAGTCAGCATGCTGATGGCCGGCAGCACCGGCCGCTGAGAAAGCAGCGTCGGATCACCGACCAACGCCCGGAAAGGCAGCTCGGCCAGCTTCGGCCGCTGCCCCCGCTGGACGAGCTCCGCCAGCTCGTGCGCGACGGCCTCTCCCACGTTGACACCGTCGAAGTAGGCGGCCGGCCCATAGCGCATCCGCCGTTCATCGAGCGCGATGTCGAGGAGCCGGTAACTGAAACGGTCCTCGAACAGCCGCGGAGAGTCGAATGCGGCCATGGCTGACGCGTAGGTGGAGTGACCGGCGCATATGGACTGCGCCTCTGCCTCGGCCCCATTCCAGACAGGCGGCTTGGCATCTGCGGACCACGTCAGACGCAGGTCGGCCAGATCGATCGGACGGGAGGGCAACCACTCCGAACGGCACAGCAACGGAGTGCCGGCGACGTGGTCCACCTCTGGATAGAGATCCTGTGCGACGGCCGCCAGGTCATAGCGATGCTCGTTGAGGTAGCGCCGCACAGAGCGCCACTGGTCTGTACGGGCCACATCACTCCCTAGCGTCGCGATTTGGTGCCAGCCTACGACGTCAGCAGAAGACCTCGATGGCGCCAGGCCAGGGCGAGACATCCCGCACCTGGCGATGCCATCGGCTCCTTGCGCAGGAGGCGGCCCACGTTCCCTTCACTGAACGGAATCCCCTTCCCGCCGGCCATCCCGTCCACTGCCGACACGGTGATGCCTTCCGCATTCATTTGGACTATGTCGGCGAAGATTCGATCGAACAGGTCGTCATCAATCACCAGGGCCGTCAATATCGTGGTGGCCAAGGTCAGCGAATCCAGAGCCACTCCCAGGCAGTAGATGGAGACCTGCCCATTCATACGTCCACGCTGTAGGTCCCTATAGAGCGGCCATGCGTCGTAGTCGATTGGCGTACTGCGCGAACCATCGTGCTCCGGAGTTCCCAGCAGCTCCTCACTCAATTCACGGACGACGTTCCGCCAGAGGTCGAAGTCATTGCTTCGGTCCCACGGCGCCATACTCGAAGGCTGGAACTCTCCGGCCGGGATGACGTCGTAGAGACCTGATGCGGTGGCCACTCGCCTGGGATCCCGCCAGTGCAGCAAGAACGAGGCGTCACCATGAGTCCGGCGACGTCGCAGTGTGAGCGTCGTGATCGCCGGGATCATGGCACGTCTACCGAAAGCGAAGGGATCACCGATCAGCGAGCGAAACGGCAAGTCGGCCAGGCGGTTCACTTTCTCAACGGTGTTCTCCATCTGGACGAGAGCGAGCTCATGTCCGATCGCCTCTGAGACATCGAGCTTGTCGAAGTAGTTCGCCAATCCAAAGCACATACGGCCACCAGACTGCGTCCAATGGACATCCGTCAGCCGGTAACTCGGCCGGTTCTCGAACAGCTTGGGCGGATCCAGATAGCGGACCGCCGATGTATAGCTCTCGAATTGGCGACCTAACGCACGAAGGGGACGTACCTGCTGAGACTCCGGCTCTGTGCCGTCAATTCCGCGAGGCATCGATCCGTCGACCCACTCCAGCTCGATCTCCTCCAGGCGGACAGGCTCGTCCGGCAACCACTCCCGAGGTGCGATCAAGGCGGTGGACTTCAGACGTACGTCGGATGGGTAGAGAAGACTGGCCTGCCGTGCCAGCTCGGCTCGATGCTGGTTGAGATAGCGGCGGCCAACCCGCCAACGCTCCTGACTCGCTGCTACAGCGTCCTGCGGCACGGCCTCTCCTTGGAAGCCGTCACCGGCAAGACCGAGTTGCTCAGGGGCAACCCGGAGTATGCGCGAGACGTTGAGCAGGAAGCCCATATCGCGGATGACGCGATGACCACGCTCGATCTTCGAGATGTAGGTCTGGTCCACCCCGAGCAACTTGCCGAGCTGTCCCTGGGTCAGCGACTCCGCGGTTCGGTAGTCCCTGAGGAGCCTCCCGAGATCCGGAACTCTTGTAGCGTCCGCCTCTGATCGTGGCAGCCACGGGTGATCCACCTCGCCCATACCTGCATCATGACTCGTGCAGTCAGATATGGCAGCCTCTTTCTCCAACGCTCGATAAGGGGGGCGCATTGAAAGTCACCTTCGCCACGCACGCCGGCCATCCCAACCGCCCCAACGAGGACTGGCTCGTCGCAACACCTCAGTTCGTCATCCTGCTCGACGGAGCCGGCGGCCCCAGCGAAGACGGCGGCGGCTGCATCCACGGTGTCGCATGGTTCGTCCGGAACCTGGGCGCGGAACTGCTGGGTGCCCTGACCCGGTCTCCAGACGACGACCTGCGCGCTGGTCTCGCCACCGGCCTGGAGAGGACGGCTGACCTCCACCGGCCAACGTGTGACCTGCACAACGAGGGCACCCCATCGACGACGGCCATCATCTTGCGCGAACGCCCTGACACGGTCGACTACCTGGTCATCTCAGACTCGACACTCGTGCTCGACACCGTGGACGGCATCGAGGCGGTCAGCGACAGGCGAATCCTGGAAATCGACGCCCTCCGCGAACCACGGAAGGTAATGCATGGCTTCCCCCTCGGGTCGCCAGAGCATGCCGCCGCCCGCCAGGCCTACATCGCCGTTCAACGGCGCTTCCGCAACATGACCGACGGCTACTGGGTCGCCAGTTCGGACCAAGCCGTGTCCGAGGCCGCCATCATCGGCAGCATCGAACGAGACCGTCTGCGCGCCGCGGCCGTACTGAGTGACGGGGTAGCCGACTACATCGACGACTACCACATGGCCACCTGGCGCGAGATCCTCAATACGCTGCAGACCCACGGCCCTGCAGCACTGATCGACCAGGTCCGAACAGCCGAACAAGGCGACCCAGCCGGCCACCGCTGGCCCCGCTTCAAGACACACGACGACGCGACCGTCGCCTACTGCGTATTTAGATCAAGCCAGCAATGAGCTTGCCGCCTGCTCACCACTATCTCTCGCTACCACATCCCCAAGGCAGAATGAGCTCAACCTGGCACACACTGAGGACAAGATGACCCAGAAAAGCACAATCCCCAAGGAAGTTTGGCGCGAAGCTGAGATCCTATGGGACTACCACAACATGCGCCATCAGGTCAGACCGTGTGACGTTGGTATTGGGCTAGGAAGCCACGACATCGGCGTTGCCGACTACACCGCCGAACTGTTCCAGCAAGGCATGTTTCCCCTAATCGTCTTCACGGGCGCCAATGCGCCAACGACGATCGACCTATTCCCGCAAGGTGAAGCCGCCCACTACCGAGACCGCGCAATTAGCCTAGGGGTTCCATCAGACAGAATTTTCGTAGAAGCCGAGGCAAGGAACACCGGAGAAAACATCGACCTGAGCATGCGCCTCCTGGCGGAAAAAGGGAAGCACCCTTCATCCGTCATGCTAATCTCGCGCCCTTACCAGCAGCGTAGGGCCTACGCCACCTGCAAGAAGCTTTGGTCAGAGGTGAGCATTGTCTGCGCCTCCCAGGACTTGCCGCTGGACAAGTATGTTGAGGGAATCGGGAGTTCCAAACGGGTCCTTGACATGCTGGTCGGCGATACGCAGCGAATACACGTATATGCGAGAGCAGGCTTCGCCGTAGCCCAAGAGATGCCAGAAGAAGTAGAACAGGCATTTCATCACCTCGTGGCCGCCGGCTACACAAGTCGACTAATAGGCACACCCACACGGTTCTTCCAGGATCTAACGAATTCACACGCGACAGATACGCCGAGATAGAGGCAAGAGCGCATGGTGGTATACAACGACGGCCGGACCTATCCAAGCGACTTGCCCCTCCACTCGGTGAGCGCCGGAGCCGCCGTTCTTCGCGATGACGGTCTTCTACTAGTGATCAAGCGACGCGACAACGGCGAATGGGTATTGCCTGGCGGCATAGTGGAACTGGACGAAGGCCCGCGCGATACAGTCATACGCGAAGTCCTAGAGGAAACCGGCGTAGAAGTCGAGCCCGAACTCCTCACCGGCGTCTACAAGAACATGCGCCGCCACGTGGTCTCGCTGGTCTTTCGCTGCAGGCCGGTAGCAGGCGAAGCCCACGAAACCGACGAGGCAGCCGAAGTCGCCTGGTTCACCCCGGCAGAAATCACCAGCCACATGACCGAGCCCTTCGCCATCCGCCTACTCGACGCCATCACTCCCGGCGGCCCCAAAGTACGCATCCACGACGGCCAGCGCCTCCTCCTCCGTGGTACTGACAACTGAAACCAGCCACCAGACGAACATCGGAGGCCCGCCACCTACACGGCCACCTCCACGCAGCTCAGCCTCACGGGCTGGGGAGGACCAGCGTTCCCGGACGCTTCCACTCCCCTCCGCGTACAGATGTCCAGGCGCCCTCGTCACGATCCTCGATGGCCGCCGAGGGCGACCACTGACGTTCTGCTCAGGGACCGCTTGTTGCGACTCTCGGTCGCCGCCAGGGCGACCGTTGCACTGGTAGGGCATCGAGCCGTTGCGATCCTCGGTCGCCGTGAGAGGCGACCGCCACCGGGCGTCGTAGGCCGTTCCGACGTTGGAGTCGTGGTTGTGATCCTCGGTCGCTGCGAGTGGCGACCGCCGCGGGCGTGAAGTCCAGGTACTAGTCCTGGCCGGGTTCGTTGCGATCCTCAGTGGCCACGAAGCGGCTGCCACCGTCCGGGATCACGGTGGTGTTCATGCGCTTGATGTTGCGATCCTCGGTCACCGCGGAGGGCGACCGCCACACGCCAGTTGGCGTTCGGCATGTCCAGCACGCACTCGTTGCGATCCTCGGTCGCCGCGGAGGGCGACCGCCACCTTGTCTGCCATGCCGGCTCCTATCAGCCCTTGCCGTTGCGATCCTCGGTCGCCGCGGAGGACGACCGCCACCTCCTGGCCGGGCCGGTGGCCGAAGTCCTTGTTGTTGCGATCCTCGGTCGCCGCGGAGGGCGACCGCCACGAGCATCCCGGCGACGGTGCCGGCGGGGGTGCCGGGGTTGCGATCCTCGGTTGCCGTGGAGGGCGACCGCTACTCGCCACGTGGGGTTCGAGTACGCGCACAACCAGCCGGTTGCGATCCTCGGTCGCCGCGGAGGGCGACCGCTACCACCCCCGTTCCGGTTGGCTACATGTAGGCGGAGGAGTTGCGATCCTCGGTCGCCGCGGAGGGCGACCGCTACACGTGACGTTCGGCATTGTGTCGCTCCTCACTGTTGTTGCGATCCTCGGTCGCCGCGGAGGGCGACCGCTACTTCAACACCGACACGGCGTACGGGTCGACCCCGTGGTTGCGATCCTCGGTCGCCGCGGAGGGCGACCGCTACATCACGTACTCGCGCACCGCCCGCCCGTCCATGGCGTTGCGATCCTCGGCGCCGCGGAGGGCGACCGCCACCCGGCGACAACGAGCCGTGGTTCGAGGTGCCGGTCAGGTTGCGATCCTCGGTCGCCGCGGAGGGCGACCGCCACCCCCGACCGACGTGGCCATCCAGGTCGACATCGAGCGGTTGCGATCCTCGGTCGCCGCGGAGGGCGACCGCCACGTCACGGCGTCTCCTGCGTCTGGACGAGGACGGAGGGTTGCGATCCTCGGTCGCCGTGGAGGGCGACCGCCACAGCGGCACGTTGACCCATGCCCCGGTGGCGGGGGCGTTGCGATCCTCGGTCGCCGCGGAGGGCGACCGCCACCCGCCACCTTCGGCTGGGAGGCGGTCCCGCTCGGGGTTGCGATCCTCGGTCGCCGCGGAGGGCGACCCCCACCTGCGCCCTGGCCGTCTTCTTAACGGTCGCCGTGGCGTTGCGATCCTCGGTCGCCGCGAAGGGCGACCGCCACGGAGCCGTCGACCACCGGCATGCCGTGATGGCAGAAGTTGCGATCCTCGGTCGCCGCGGAGGGCGACCCGCCACCGAGGTGGTCGACGGCCCACAGCTGGCCGCCCCGGGCGTTACGATCCTCGGTCGCCGTGGAGGGCGACCGCCACCCGCGAGAGACGCCGCCTGACCAACCCCGGTTATCGTTGCGATCCTCGGTCGCCGCAGAGGGCGACCGCCACGGACGAGGCGTGGCGGGTACGGCTGCGCTGTGGCCGTTGCGATCCTCGGTCGCCGCGGAGGGCGACCGCCACAATTCCGCCGAACCGTCCCGGTTAATGCTCCACCCGGTTGCGATCCTCGGTCGCCGCAGAGGGCGACCGCCACCGCCGGCGGCTCCTACGCCCGCCAGGCCAAGACGTGGTTGCGATCCTCGGTCGCCGCGGAGGGCGACCGCCACCTCGTGTCGAACAGCGTCTGGTGCGCGCCCCGATAGTTGCGATCCTCGGTCGCCCCGGAGGGCGACCGCCACCCCGACAGTCGAGATCCCCGCATGTGCCACGTGCGGGTTGCGATCCTCGGTCGCCGCGGAGGGCGACCGCCACCCTGCACCAAAGGGGCCCACCCGCCGGACGGGGTGTCGTTGCGATCCTCGGTCGCCGCGGAGGGCGACCGCCACCGGCTTCAGCCGCGCGGATCGACTTGCGGTAGACGCCGTTGCGATCCTCGGTCGCCGCGGAGGGCGGCCGCCACCGTGGGAGCCGTCGGCATGTGCGACGTGGATGATGGTGTTGCGATCCTCGGTCGCCGCGGAGGGCGACCGCCACGGCGGCGGTCAGCGCGGCGGCGCGCAGACCGGCGACGTTGCGATCCTCGGTCGCCGCGGAGGGCGACCGCCACCCGGTGGGTCTCACAGGTGCGGCTCACGACCGGGGAGTTGCGATCCTCGGTCGCCGCGGAGGGCGACCGCCACCCATGTCCTGGTGGCACCGGCATGCCAACTGGGTGTTGCGATCCTCGGTCGCCGCGGAGGGCGACCGCCACTGCGACCACAAGGTGGTCGTCGTCTTGCAGGGTGGTCGTTGCGATCCTCGGTCGCCGCGGAGGGCGACCGCCACGGTCGGATTCCACGCACGCCAGCAGGCACGCCTTGGGGTTGCGATCCTCGGTCGCCGCGGAGGGCGACCGCCACGTGGTCCCACTCCGCCCCCTGGTCCCGGCCCCGGTTGCGATCCTCGGTCGCCGCGGAGGGCGACCGCCACCTGGTCGTGAGGACCAGCACTTTCGGCGCCTCGTAGTTGCGATCCTCGGTCGCCGCGGAGGGCGACCGCCACCGGCACCACGCCGCACCCGTGGCCGGCCACCGCGTGGTTGCGATCCTCGGTCGCCGCGGAGGGCGACCGCCACCGCGGCCGGCCGAGCTGCTGAACGTGGAGCCGGGTTGCGATCCTCGGTCGCCGCGGAGGGCGACCGCCACGTCACGCTGCCGGACGTGCCGGTCGAGGACTTCACGTTGCGATCCTCGGTCGCCGCGGAGGGCGACCGCCACCATGCACTGGCTCACCGACCACGCCCCCGCCCGCACGGTTGCGATCCTCGGTCGCCGCGGAGGGCGACCGCCACGCCTGAGGGCGCGGCACTGCCGTGGAGCGCGTGGTTGCGATCCTCGGTCGCCGCGGAGGGCGACCGCCGAGGCCCTCGCGTGGGTCGCGGTTGCGATCCTCGGTCGCCGCGGAGGGCGACCGCCACGGCCGGGCATAGCGGATGCAACTACCGAACGTGCAGTACCGTTGCGATCCTCGGTCGACGCGGAGGGCGACCGCCACGGAACTCCTCCAGGGCCTTGTGCGCCTGGTCGTACGGGTTGCGATCCTCGGTCGCCGCGGAGGGCGACCGCCACCCTTCCTCGGTGGGTGGCTGCGCTCGGGGCCACAGGCGTTGCGATCCTCGGTCGCCGCGGAGGGCGACCGCCACATCAGCCGGGGTCGCGCCGCAAGAAGGCCGCAGGGCTGTTGCGATCCTCGGTCGCCGCGGAGGGCGACCGCCACCGGGGCGCGAACCGGTAGCCGAGCATGGAGAAGATCCCGTTGCGATCCTCGGTCGCCGCGGAGGGCGACCGCCACCCCTGACCCATGACCCGAGGTGGCCGGACGACGGGTTGCGATCCTCGGTCGCCGCGGAGGGCGACCGCCACCTCTCGCGATTCGCGGCGGAAAGTCAACCCCCACGGTTGCGATCCTCGGTCGCCGCGGAGGGCGACCGCCACTCCCACGTCAGCATGTCCAGCGGCACGGCCGCGATGTCGTTGCGATCCTCGGTCGCCGCGGAGGGCGACCGCCACTTGAGCTGGACGGTGGTCGGGCCGACCTTGACACCGTTGCGATCCTCGGTCGCCGCGGAGGGCGACCGCCACCCCCACCTGGACGAGGTCATGGCAAAGCTCACGGAAGCCGTTGCGATCCTCGGTCGCCGCGGAGGGCGACCGCCACTGTGCGTCGCGCACATGAGACACCGGGAGCGAGTTGTTGCGATCCTCGGTCGCCGCGGAGGGCGACCGCCACACCCTCGCATGCCCTATGATCCGGATGTCACACAGTTGCGATCCTCGGTCGCCGCGGAGGGCGACCGCCACGGCATCTGAGCAGGGAGTACTCCCACACAGTACCGATCTTTGGGGCTGCTCGATTTACTTATCAAGGAGCAAAACGGGCTATATCTCATTCGGTATGACCGGCGTGTCGTATGAGCGCTTGGGGTTCCGAGCTAGAGGATGAGCGGGTCATGGTGCGGGACAGGCTCAGCTACGCCCAGCCGGTGAACGGTGGTGAACCCGTCGTGAGGCAGGCGATAGACACGCACGGAGTCGTCTCCCGCCTCAATGATTCGTGTCGCACCGTCGAGGAGCGTGAGCAGTTCGGCGTCGGTGCAAGTGATTTCGAATACGGATTTCTGGACTCGATGTCCGTAGCCTTCGCAGAGTTTGGCCATCTGACGGAGCCGCCGGCGTCCTTCAGGGGTGGTGGTGGATACGTCGTAGGTCAGTAGTAGTTGCATCAGCTGAGTGTCCAGGGCAGGTACGAGGGCAGCTCACCTCGAATATTGCGGGCGAGCAGACGGGCTTGGACAACCGGCAGCAGTGAGGCCGACACCTTGCGGCCGAGCAGCTTGTGCGGCCATTCCTTGTTCTTCCATCCTTGCCATTCGGTGAGCAGGAGCCGCCGACCGTCTTCGGTGAGCTGGACCGCTCCTCCAGGGAGGGTTTCGAAGTGTTCGGCACGGATTTGTTTGCGGTTGAGAAGGTTGAGTGCCAGGCGATCGGCGTAGATGGGACGGAACTCTTCCATCAGGTCCAGCGCTAGGGCAGGTTTTCCGGGACGCAGGCCGTGGAGGAAGCCCAGGTAGGGATCGAGGCCGACTTGTTCAGCGGCGCCATGGGCAAGCGTTCGGGTAAGCCCGTAGAGGAAGGACAGCAGTGCATTGACGGGATCGGTTGGTGGCCGTCGCGTCCGACTGGTGAAGGGGGCGATGTCTGGTGGTGTGCGTAACATGCCGGCGAGTCCCTCGAAGTACAGACGGGCGGACTGGCCCTCCACTCCTAGCAGTTCGTCGAGAGTGGCCGCGTCGCGGGCGCGTGTGAGCAGGACATCAAGATCTTCGGTGAGGGCGCGCAGCGAGCTTTGAAGGTTGCCGGTGGCGTCTCGGGCTCCGCGTAGGAGAACCTGGCGAGAATTGTGCAGCTTTCCAGCCACGCAGCATCGGGCGATCTGCAGGCGGACTTGGGAATCGGCGTGTGCAAGATGCTGGGCGTGACGCAGGAGGACGTTGCCTCGGGTGGGGCCGTCGACGCGGCCTAGAAAACGTCCTGACAGGCTCATCCACACAACTGAGCGGCCATCGTCGGCGCAGCGGGTCAGCAGCTCCGCCGACAGCGCGACATGGCCGTAGACCACGATGCTGTCGAGGCGGCGCAGTGGCAAGCTCCGTTTGGGGGCCTCCGGAGCGACGACTTTGAGGCTGTCGTGATCGAGATGGAGGCTGGCACCTTGAGTCTGGACATAGAGGGTGTTGAGAAGTTCAGTCATCCCATGCCGCCTCTGGTCGGGGGAGAAACAGGGTGGTGGCCGCGGCGGTGTAGGCCTTGGTACGGGCAAGGACCCGGGGCATGCACATGTCCCGCATGGAACATCGGCGGCACCGCTGGTCGGCGGGAGCACTTGGCAGGGTCATGCTGGTCACGGTCTGCCGAACAGCATGAGCAGCCGACACGACGCGTTCTCGCAGGGCATGGTCGACGTTGACCGTGTATCGGCGTCGAGTTGTCCCGGCATAGATGAGACCGTGCGGTACGTCTCTGTGGAACATGGCCTCCAAGCACATGGCCTGGCCGGCCAGTTGGACGTCAGCCGGCCCTCCGGGCGTATAGGTGCCGGACTTGTGCTCGATGGGGATGATACGGCCGTCGTGGTGTAGCTCGACCACATCGCACACGCCGATGAGCGCGAGCTCGTCATGCCAGACGGGCAAGGCTCGCAGGGTGCGGACCGCGCCGCGGGTTTGCTGCCCAGGCTCGTGTACCCGCTGGTGCATGAGAGTGCCGCGGATGGTGGCCGCGTCGTCGGCGTATCCGTCTTCCAGCAGGATCAGCCCGGCTTGACGAGGGCAATATTCATGGTGTTCCAGGGCGGACAAGGTGACCTGCGCAAGCGGGCCGCCGGTGTGGTCAGCCCGCTGCACGGACACGCTCATCCGATCAGTCGGGTGAGGGTGACGCCGTCAGGCAGGTCGTCGGTGACGGTGACGGTGTAGTCGTTGATTGAGCGCGGTGTGGTGTTGCTGGGTGGCACCGTGATGCGGTCGAACAGGGTGTGGGCCGGTGCGCGGCCGAAGGCGTCGTCGTGGCTGAAGACGTACAGCCGGCGCAGAGCCATCTCTCCGCGGGTGGAGGCGTGGTCGTGTTCGAACATCAGGGTCAGGGCGCGCCAGAAGGTCTCCAGGTCCTGGCCGTCGACACCGGTGCGGCGCGCCAGCGGGGCGCTGAAGTGGCCGTATCCGAGGTAGAGCCCGTAGGGGATCATGTGCTTGCTGCCCATTTCGGTGGACTCACCTTTGTCGATGTCGTCCTGCCGGGTCTGGGTGACGCGGGTGATGCCGTGTTCCTGTGGGAGGACCGAATCGATGGAGCGGGAGAAGGTGAGCTGCATCGGGCCCTGGACACGTCCGCAGGGCTTGGTGCCGGTGCTCATGACCGCGCCGAACATGCGCACGTCGAAGAAGGTCTGGCACATCCACTGCTGGGCTTCGGCTTCGGACTTGCGTCGCTGCTTGGGGTCGAGGTTCAAGGCGGCGTAGGCGCGTTCGTGCTGGGCGTTCAGGGCCACGCCGGCTTCGACGTAGATGTCATAGCCAGGGATGCCTTCCTGGAGCAGGGCAACGGTGTTGCGGATCTTCCGCTTGATGGCGACGTCGGTGACCAGGCCCTGACCGGTTTCCGGGTCGGTGCGGGGCATGCCTCCGGCGTCGGGGTCACCGTTGGGGTTACCGTCGCGGACGTCGAACAGGTACACAAAGTCGTGCTTGCGGGCGGGGTCCAGGTGAGCCGTCATGGACGGTCCTTTCTTGGGAGAGGAGAAGCTGCTGGTCAGGCGGATTCAACGGCGGCGGCCTTGTTGGCGGCGGCCTGGCGGGCAGCGGCGCGGTCGGCGGCGCGCTGGTGGTGGTAGCCCAAGACGAATCGGCCTTGTCCGGCAAGGTCCAAGACGGCGGGCAGTTCTTGATGGAGTTGCTGCAGCACGTCGTCCAGGCGCTTGTCGAGCGCGATGCCGGCGGGACGTCGTGTGCCGCGCAGGCGGCGCAGGTGGCCGGTGGCGTTCTTGCGGAGCATCGTCAACACCGCCAGGGGCCGCCCCATCGCGGCGCCGAAGTATTTGTCGGCGATGGTGGTGTTGATGTTCTCCAGTGCGGTGCGCTGGATGTCTTCCAGTACGGCGAACAGGCGTCCGCTGACGTAGCCGGCGTCGGTACTGTCGCGGTTAAGGCCGTCCACCAGGGTCTCCTTCAGTGCGGGGTTGGCGCGGATGAGCAGCAGGCGCAACAGGGCGGCGCGGGCAAGGTCGACGTGGCCGTCCGCGCGGATGCGTTGGATGAGGCGTGCCAGCAGGTTGGCCGGCAGCGCGGTGCGGTGCAGGGCGGCGGCCATGAGGTCGCGTGCGGCGCCCGTGGGGGCGCTGTCTTTGACGTATCCCTGTTTGCCGTGCCGGCCCAGTGCAGCGGTCATTCGCCAGAGCGGGACTTTTTGCGGGCCATCAACCCACAGGTCGGTCATGGCGTGGTCGGCGAACCAGGATTCGATGTTCTCGCAGAGCTGGATCAGCGGTATGTCGATCCAGTCGCGGATCACTACGCGGCTTTGGTTGGCCGACAGGGTGATCGCGTAGAAGTCGTTGCCGTCCACCCAGGCCGCTCGGCGGACCGGCGGCAGGTGGACCTGCTCGATGATGGCGTTGACCTGCTCGGGGCTGGCATCGCGGACGGAGGCCAACGGTGAGATCGGCGCAGGCCGGCGCAACCACCATGTCATGACGTTGTCGTTACCGCGCTGGTGGTGGTGGGGGTCGGCGAGCAAGGCATTGAGCGCCGACATGGCCCGGCTGCCGCAGGTGTCGCAGATGGGGGTGTTGGCGAGTTGGATGGCTCCGCCTCGTCCTTGTGCGGACTTGTTGATCGACACCAGTTGGGCGTCTCGTCCCCGGCCACCCGGCACCGGAATGGCGCCGGACTTGACGGGTTCGGGAATGGTGTCCAGCAGCGGTCCGGGCTGCCCGCAGGATAGGCAGATGCCGATTTCGTCGCTGGAGCTCTTGCGTTGACGGACGATGTCGCCCCAGATGGTGACCGCGGAGGGTAGGGCGTGCACCCAGCCGTCATCGGTTCTGATCGCCACCACGTCCGTGGGCGCGGCTCCTGGCGGGATGACCATCTTGGTGTGGGCACCGCTATGGAAGAAGGCGACGACCGGTGCCGCCAGAGGTTCGTCCTTGGCCCATCGATCGATCAGGGCGATGAAGTCGGCGTTGCGCCGCTGAGCATCGGCGATCTGTTTGTCGCTGTCGTCCTTGGCTGCGGCGAGGACGTACTGCAGAGTGTCGGTGAGCAGGAAGGGCAACGACCCGGTGCCAGAGCGCTGCACGTAGGGAGTGGCCAGCATCTGGCCGGCTTTCGCCTCCGGTGTGCTCAGGTCGATCAGGTGGTCGCCGCGTGGACGACCGGCGGAATCCAGGTCGATGGCCCAGCGCACGCTGCGGTTGCGGTAATAGGGCGGAGGCAGATCCGTGCGGTCACGGGCATGCGCGACCAGTTGCTTGATCAGCATGCGTTAGCTCCGTCCGCCGGTACGACTCGATCGCGAGGCCGCCTGTCCAGTGGGCAGTTCCACGCCGTGCCTGGGCACGATGAGGACGCCGTTGTCGAGCACGGCGTCAAACCAGCGGTAGCTTTCGCCCTTGTCGCCGTAGCTGATGCTGTGGAGCATCACTCCGAGCTGCTCGTCATGCGGGATCGGCGGGCGGGGGGTGGCCGGGTGGAAGGAGGCCGAGAACTCGCGCACCCCGAGGAAGGGCTGGGAGTAGCAGGCTCCTCGCTCGACCCGCCGGCGGAACTGATCGCGGTACTTTGCCTCAGGGTCGGTGGCGTGCGGGCGCAACCGTATCTGGGCGTGGATGCGGTAGGCCACATCGCGCAGGCACACCATGTTGCGCTGGTCACGGTCAGCTTCGGCGTCGAACCGCAGCGTCGGATCCGACATGGCGTCGCGAACCCAGCTCAAAGACAGCATCGAGGAGACCTCGTTACGGCGGATCGACGACCAGCGGATCGGCCGGAGCACTTCGATCTTCTCTATCTGGAAGAAGAACTCCGGCTTCCAGAAGATCGCCTCAAGGACACCCTTGGCGGCTGACGGCGTCATCACCGGGTAGCTGAGCCGTTCGGTCTTGAACTCCGGACGGGTGAAGCAGGCATAGGGCGCCTGCACTTCCACCACCAGCGCCGGAGGCGGATGGTGAGCGCGACGAGTGGTCAAAACACCAGCTCCTGAGGGTCGGGGGATGTAATCTCGATGCCTCGCTTAGGGTGGTAGTCGCCCAGCCATTCGATGAGGTCACCGACTACCGGTGCGGCTAGCCCTTCCTCCACCGCGCGGATGGCTGCTCCTTTGGGCACGGTGGCCAAGTACGGACGCAATGCTCGAAGTTGGACGCCCGCACCGGGAATTCCTGAGCGCAGATGCGCCAGAATCCGCTGCAGCTCGTCAACGTCGCCGTAAGGGACGGCTACGGGAACGGTCCATTCGTCGATCATGCGGAACAGCTCTGCCACCCGGGGAAAGTCGTGAGCCAAGCGCTCCTTCTGGATTTCCTGACCGACGTGCTCCACATTGTGGAAATCGAACCGTGCCCGGTAGTAAGCCTCCAAAGCGTCAAGGTCATCAGGGGCACATTCGGGCCCGAACCGGTCTCTGGTCGCCTCCAACGCGGCCCCGTACAGGGCCTTGACACCCTTGCTGCCGTCCTCGGGGTCGAAGACGATGACCCGCCCGTACGGCAAGCGACCACCACGGTTGACTCGCCCTGCCGCCTGCTGCATCGAATCGGCAGGAGCAACCGCCCGAAACCCCACCGGGAAGTCCAGGTCGACCCCGGCCTCCACCAACTGGGTACTGACGACCGACACCGGCTCACGGGCGTCCAGCAACCGCTTAACCTCTGCCAGAGCGTCACGGCGGTGCGCGGCAGCCATCCGCGTGGACAGATGCAGCGCCGACCGGTTCTGCTCGACCAGCTGATGCAGCCGGCTGGCATCCTTGGTCGTGTTCACCACCACCAGGGCCTGCGGCTCTTCTGCGGCCTCTCCAGCTATCTCGGCCAATGTCGGCTTAGGGTGAAGCCGCCACTCATAACGCACCCGATTCAGCGCCTTATAGAGCGGCTTGGGTTCGGCGATCACATCGCGGATCGGCGTCGCTCGCAGCGGGCTCAACACCTCGAAGGGAGGCTGGGTTGCCGACGCCAGCAACACCGTCGAACCGAACCGCTCGGTCAACGTTCTCAGGGCCGAGATGATCGGGATTAACAGGCGATCGGGCAACGCCTGCACCTCATCGAGCACGATGACCGCGCCGGCCAGCCGGTGCACCCGGCGCATCGCCGCGGGCTTGTTGCTGAACAGCGACTCAAACAACCGGATCGTTGTCGTGACCACGAACGGCGCATCCCAATTCTCCGCAGCCAACCGCTGCCAGCGCCGATTGGCATAATCACCGTCCAGATCGACGCCGCTGTGGTGCTCCAACACGAGCGGCTCTTCACCGTCACGGTCGAGCAGCTGCCGGTAGACATCGGCGTTCTGCTCCGTGATCGACATGAACGGCACCGCCACAATCACACGCCGCAGCCCATGAATACGTGCATGGTGCACGGCGAACCCACCTGCGGCCAGCGTCTTCCCCGACCCCGTCGGCGCAGGAAGCCGATAGATGCCGCGAGGGCCACCAGCAGCGGCAACAGCCTGCTCGTACACCTCCTGGCGCAGCCCATCGACCGGGCAAGGCCCCTGCTCGGACAACCGAGCAACCAGAAGCTCTGAGCGCCGCCGGTCGTAACGATCAACCAGGTCGGCGGCGCTCATCCGATGAACAGCGCGCGCGACACCGGCGAAGTGCGCCTCGGTGTCCAGGAAATCCGCGTCGACCACCGTGCTGTAAACCATGCGTACCAGCAGATCCAGCGCATACGGGTCTGCCGCAACCACCTTGGCATCGCCCAACCAACCAGGCAAGGCGATCGGCCCCTGCAGGTGGATCTCCGGGACGATTTCTCCTACTCGCCGGATGGCCTCAGCGACCAAGGGGTGGTGGTCGGCGAACTGCAACTCCGCCTTCAGCCGTGCTGCGCTGGGAAGACCTCCGTGGTGCCCGAACACGACCGCAGCCAAGATCCCGAGCCTTTGCTGGTCCAGCAACCACGTACCCGCATGCTTGTGCGGCACTCCTACGGGGCCGTTACTGCTCTCCGCCCGGATCAGGCCCCGCTGCCACTCACATGAACCCTTGCCCACGTCATGCACCAAGCCGCAGTGCGCCGCCAGCGGTCCAGCGCCGAAGATCTCCCCGAACGCACCCGCCCGCCGCCCTGTACCCCTCAAGTGATCGGCAAGCCCATGGCGAAGCCCATCACTATCACGCGCGCTATGCGCCCACAGACGCTCGGCCATCCCACTCCCTCGCGGCGATCCAGCAAGAGGTGACTGTAGGAGACGGCACCGACAGTTTCCGTGAGATCGGCACAGATAGTTATCGAACAGACTCGATCACCGTGCGTTACTGCACTTCCTCGCCCACCCAGAAGACGACCGCCGCGCGGTCGCGTGTCCCACTACAGGCCGGCCATCTGCGGTCACCGGAGGGGCGACCACTTTCCGGGGATGACGATGCCAGTGCCCGTAGGCGGTCGCCCCTTCGGGCGGCCGACACTCGCGTCGGTGGGGGCGACCGCCACACGATCTTCAGCACGTCGTGCACGGCGGTACCGATGTTGCGACCCTCTCCCCCGGAGAGGTGACCGTCAATGCCCAGCCGCCGTCGCATTCGTGCATGCGATCGTTACGACCCTCGGTCGCTAGAAAGCGTGACCGACACCCGAGGGACGTCCGTTTCGGTGCCGACGCCTTCTTGGTTGCGCCCCTCGGCCGCCCAGAAGGGCAACCGCCACCGCGCACCGCCGAGGTGATGACCGCGATCTCCAGGTTGCGACCCTCGGTCGCCCGGAAGGACGACCGCCATCGGCACGGAACAACTCCCCAGCCTCGATCGAGTACTGATTGCGACCCTCGGTCGCCCGGAAGGGCGACCGACATGAGACGCGAGCGGCCGGACTGCTCGGTGCCGTCGCCGTTGCGACCCTCGGTCGCCCGGAAGGGCGACCGCCACGATGCGGATGGTCGCCACGTCAGACCCTCACGTAGTAGTTGCGACCCTCGATCGCCCGGAAGGGCGACCGCGACCTCCAGCCGACGAAGAGATCTCCGAAGATCTCGGAGTTGCGATCCTCGATCGCCCGGAGGGGCGACCGCCACCTCTCTCGTTGGGCCATGTACCGGCGGCCGAAGCGGTTGCGACCCTCGGTCGCCCGGAGGGGCGACCGCCACCGGAGACCAGCGATGCCCGGCCGGTGCCTTGGCCGTTGCGACCCTCGGTCGCCCGGGAGGGGCGACCGCCACCAGCCATGCGAAGATCGGGGCCAGCGTGCCGGTGATGTTGCGACCCTCGGTCGCCCGGAGGGGCGACCGCCACCATGCCGGGCGCGGGGCGGCAACAACCGAACGGAGAACGTTGCGATCCTCGGTCGCCCGGAGGGGCGACCGCCACCAGGGAGGGCATTAACACCGTCGCCCATCAGGTGATGTTGCGATCCTCGGTCGCCCGGAGGGGCGACCGCCACCATGCCGGGCGCGGGGCGGCAACAACCGAACGGAGAACGTTGCGATCCTCGGTCGCCCGGAGGGGCGACCGCCACTCGAGCTGACCGAGCGTCGCGTTGTCGAGCACGAGGTTGCGATCCTCGGTCGCCCGGAGGGGCGACCGCCACCGCGCCCAGGTTGGACACCTGCGGGTAGGAGGCGTCGTTGCGATCCTCGGCCGCCCGGAGGGGCGACCGCCACGGACGGGTGTCCCAGTACCAGGTCAGGGGGTCGGGGTTGCGATCCTCGGTCGCCCGGAGGGGCGACCGCCACCTACGGCACCCTCAGCGACACCATGGGCGGCAAGCCGTTGCGATCCTCGGTCGCCCGGAAGGGCGACCGCCACCTCCTCGCAGTGGGCGACCGGCACCAACGCCGGCATGGTTGCGATCCTCGGTCGCCCGGAGGGGCGACCGCCACGTCGGTCTGCGCCGAGGCCGGATTGCCCTGCAGGACGTCGTTGCGATCCTCGGTCGCCCGGAGGGGCGACCGCCACATCATGCTTGCTCCATGGAGTAGGCCGCCCACCAGTTGCGATCCTCGGTCACCCGGAGGGGCGACCGCCACCTGGTGGTGCTGGGCATCCCGCGCAGCGCGACGTCGATGTTGCGATCCTCGGTCGCCCGGAGGGGCGACCGCCACCACGCCGTGCCGCTGGCGTTGATGCGCGCCGCGTTGCGGTCGCGATCCTCGGTCGCCCGGAGGGGCGACCGCCACCCTGAGAGGTTGAGCGGGGAGCCGGCCGAGGTGAGTTGGTTGCGATCCTCGATCGCCCGGAGGGGCGACCGCCACGAGGAGCTGGCCGACGTTGAGCATCGCGCGCCGAGGGTTGCGATCCTCGGTCGCCCGGAGGGGCGACCGCCACCGCCGAGCCCCCGCGGCTCACACTGCTCGCGCACTACGTTGCGATCCTCGGTCGCCCGGAGGGGCGACCGCCACCGTGACCCCGGGCGCGATCGTCCGCACGCCGGAGTGGTTGCGATCCTCGGTCGCCCGGAGGGGCGACCGCCACACCCTCGCGGCTCACGGCGTCGAGGTGACACCGGAGTTGCGATCCTCGGTCGCCCGGAGGGGCGACCGCCACCGGCGACCGCCATTCAAGAGCGCGCGGTGTTGTGGTTGCGATTCTCGGTCGCCCGGAGGGGCGACCGCCACCCGCCGTGACATCGTTGGTGTGACCGGCTGCCTCAGAAGTTGCGATCCTCGGTCGCCCGGAGGGGCGACCGCCACGGCCGCGACACTGCGGGCCGTCAAGGCGTAGACAGGTTGCGATCCTCGGTCGCCCGGAGGGGCGACCGCCACGTGACGGGCGTCGACAACGGCGGCGCGCGGGTGTGGAAGTTGCGATCCTCGGTCGCCCGGAGGGGCGACCGCCACGTGACGGGCGTCGACAACGGCGGCGCGCGGGTGTGGAAGTTGCGATCCTCGGTCGCCCGGAGGGGCGACCGCCACAGTTGCCGAACTCCACGCTCTGCACGCCGATCAGGTTGCGATCCTCGGTCGCCCGGAGGGGCGACCGCCACCCTGGAGGGCTTGGACGGCTTTCTCTGCGCCGCCGATGTTGCGATCCTCGGTCGCCCGGAGGGGCGACCGCCACGTAGGAGCTCTTGCGCCAGGTGAGCTCTGGCTGGGTGTTGCGATCCTCGGTCGCCCGGAGGGGCGACCGCCACTGGTGATGACCCCGATCAGGATCAGCCCCCCGAAGTTGCGATCCTCGGTCGCCCGGAGGGGCGACCGCCACCCACCGATCACCACCCGCACCCCGTCACAGGACACGGTTGCGATCCTCGGTCGCCCGGAGGGGCGACCGCCACCATTCCCGATAACCCGCAACACACAATTCCGCGCAGCGGTTGCGATCCTCGGTCGCCCGGAGGGGCGACCGCCACCCGGAAGCCGCGGAAGGTCCCGCTGTCGTGGGAGGTTGCGATCCTCGGTCGCCCGGAGGGGCGACCGCCACCGGCCCACCAGCTCGACCGGGACCCACAGCACGAAGTTGTTGCGATCCTCGGTCGCCCGGAGGGGCGACCGCCACGTCCTACCAAGCGATCGTCATGCACAACAACAAGCAGTTGCGATCCTCGGTCGCCCGGAGGGGCGACCGCCACGGTGCCTGAGCAGCCAAGACTGCTGTCCGGAGTAGATCAGGACGGTTGCTGATTCACTTATCAAGGACCATACGGTGCCATACCTCCTTCGGAACGTCTGGCGTGTCGCATGCGCACTCCAGGTTCCGAACTACAAGATGGGCAAGCCACCAAACATCCCGGACCGAGCGTACAAGTCGAGATATCGCTGTCGCCTGCTGCATCCGAGCTTTGTGTCCGGCCGCCCGCTGTCTCCCCGAGCATTGAGCGGGTCGCTCATGGGAGGTCCAGCCAGGGGGCCAGCTGGGAGGTGAGGAGATAGGCGAAGGGTTCGAGTCGGCCCTCGGACACAAACCGGTCGCCTAAAGGGTCCTGGTCACGAGAGTTCGTGACCAGGACTTTTTGCTTGCCGGGTTGATAGACGAGGCGCAGACCCAAGGTCGCGTACACCTTGGCCTTCCGCTCGGCCGCTGCGGCGGGCGTCAGGTTCGGCACTCCCGCCGGGAGTACCACGTGCGGGCCGGCCTGGTGGCGGGAGGAGGGGGAAGACATGATGGGCGTGCTCCTGTCCGTTCGAGTAGGGCGGTTGGAGTACGGCCCCGGCGGTGGATGCTTGGCGGCTTTGCCGCCGGGGTCGGGCTGTGCTGTGCGAGGTGGTCGAATGCAGCCCTGGCCTGCACTGTTGTGGGCCGCGGGCTTCATGCGCTCTCCAGGTGGGTGATGCCGCGGCGGCAGAGGGCGCATCCGCCGGGACGGGGATCGCCGTGCGGGCAGGCGGGCGTGACGGCCTCGGCGACGCTGCGATCGGCGGGACTGATGCGCGACGGCGGGAGGCGTACGAGGTCGGGCAGGTCGTTGAGCCGGGCGGTCAGCACGGCGTACGGGTTGCGGACGCCGGCGGTGTTGGCGCCGACGTGCTCGGCCAGCGCGCCCGGGCTCCACCCGTCGGCCAGGGCGGCGGCGATGGCGGGGGTGAGCCGGTCGACCTGGCGGGTCGACAGCGGCCAGTCGGGGCCGAGTTCGGCGATGAAGACCTCGATCGGGTTGGCGCAGGTCTCCTGCGGGCTGCCCGGCTGCGAATCCCCGGTGTCGGCCTCGCCACCGCCGCCGCCTTCGGGCCAGTGCAGCAGGCCGGAGCTGGATTCAACAGCTCGGACGGGCGCCGGGCCGGCGGTCTTGCGTCCTCGCCTGGACATCGGTCGCTCGCGCGGGGGCGGTGGTGGTTCCTGGTGGTTCTTTGGTGGATTGGGTGACAGGCGTGTCACCCCTCCCCTGTCACCGGTGTCACCCCTCGCAGTCGCCGGTGTCACCCCGGACAACTTGTCAGGGGTGACTGGTTGTCCGGGGGCCGCGGGGTTATCCACAGTTTCCACAGACTCGTACACAGGTTCGAATTCGATCTCCACAGGAGCTGGCGGGGCCGGCGTAGGGGCGTGCATGACGATGGCGTAGCCGTTGGTGCCGTGCGGGCCGGCGCCGCGACGGACCTTCAGGTGCCCGGCGGCCTCCAACTCGGCGAGGATGCGCCGGACGCTGCGCGGGCTGATGTTGGCCTTGCGGGCCACGGTCGCCACCGAGGGCCAGCAACCGGTCCCGTCGTCACGCGAACAGGCGTCGGCGAGGGCGAGCAGCACCAGGCGCTGATTGCCGGGAGGTGGGCGAGTGCTGCCACACCCAGTTCATGACCGCGATGCTCACGAGATGCTGTGGCCTTTCATGAGGGTTCGAGGGGGCGCGTCAAGGAGGCGGTCTGTCTACGGCGGAAGGGCGGAAGGTGCAGGCTGGGTCACCGTGATGTCGAGTCCCGCGCCGGGCACGATGACGGTCATCGGCCCTGCCGAAGGTTGCGGAGCCGGGCGCTAACGGTCGGGTGGCCAGTGAAGATCCAGCCGGTGAGTGCGTGCCATCGGGGCTCGGCCGCCGCGTCCTCGGCGAGCGTGGCCCCGATGGCTCGGCGGCCGGGGATACCCGCGCGATCGAGCAGGGTCACGGCGTGCAGGTCGGCGGCGAGTTCGTCGTGGCAGTAGGTCCGGTCCAGGCACAGGCGGGCAGCGACGGTCACGACGGCCGTGACGAGGATGAGTGGCCATGGGGCGTGCAGTGCCATGGCCAGGACGCCGAATGCGAGTCCCGCGCACTGCAGGTGGGTGAGCAGTCGCAGGATGCGCCGGCCGGGGTGACCGAGGGCCTGGTGGGCGATCTCGTGAGCGAGGGTGGCGGGCAGGATCAGTGCGGTGTCGTCCTGGAGCAGCGCTCTCCACCAGGCGATAAGCACCACCGCCCCGATCGCTCCCGAGCCCATTCGGCCTCAGGTCGCCGAGCTCGCCGCGCGGGTTGATCACGGCGAGCGGCTCGCCTCGGCTTGTTGAGTTGCGGGCTGTCGGGCGGCTGTCAGAGCCGGGCGGGTTGCCGTGTCGGCGCGGAAGTGCGTGCGCCGGTGACCCAGCGGCCTTCGTGCGGGAGCGTCCGGCCACGGGCGATGAGGGCGTAGGCGGCGGCGTAGGTCTCGCCCAGCTCGCCGGGAACCGCGATCAGGTCGGGGGCGTCTTCCGGGCCGGCGTCGCGGACGACCATCCCGGGCCGGTCCGGACAGGTGACCAGCATCCAGCGTCCGCTGCCCATCGCGCCGGCGGGAGCATTCGTCGGTGTCGAAGTGCACCGAGGCGCCGACCCGGCCCGTACAGTCCCGTCACCCCCGCCGCGCCGTGGCCCGGCTAGCCCTACGGCAGACGGCTCGCCGGGCCACCCGATACGACCGCTGCCTTCCATCCCTGGGAACACCCCGCCCGCTCCGACAAACCGCTCACCCACCTTCTCCGACCGGCGCGTCAGCCGAAGCCTCGGTCGCTCTGCGTCGGCGGTGAAGGCGGAAGCGGAACAGAGCGATGAGAGCGACCTTTACCACGACGATCACCAGCACCGCATTGACGGCGAGACCGGCCCAGGGGGCAGCGGAGAGGAAGGTGCCGGCCAACCCAAGATGCAAGACGATGGCCAGCGCCCCGGCGAGCGCCAAGATGATCCCCTGCATGCTCACAGGCACCCGAGAAATGCCTCGCCTGCCGGACGCTACCCCCTCGGCCTCCGTAGTCCGTACAGGGTCGTTCGTTCCGGACCTGCGCCAGGTCACGACCAGCGGGTCACGGCGACTGAACCTGTCGAGGTCGCGCGTGACGATGTCCTGGATCTCTCGCAGGCCGTTTTCGTCGACGGCCTCGATGTTCACACGTAGCGCGTTCCCGTCGGCGCGCAGCACGCATCGGCCCCATGGAGTCAAGGTGACCGTGCCCTCCGTGTCCGACCATTGCGCGTCGACCCGCACGTCACGACGGCTCATCTCTCCATGGAGATGCATCCGCGGCACGTGGGCGCCCCGTCCGCCCATGGCTGTGGCGTGTTCGCAGAACTGGACGAGATAGCGGCTCGCACGCTCGGTCTCGATGTTGGCTTCCAGGCTTGGCATCGCACTCCTTTGAATCGGGTTGGAGAGGGAGGCGACCGGCACTCCCCGCAGGACGGACATCGACTCGGCATCAGATCTATCGATACATAGTGTCTATGGCAACGTCAGTCTGTCTATAGCAGGGACGAGATGTATGATGGCGCGGTGCCGAAGCTGTGGAACGAGTCGATCGACGCGCATCGCGCGGCTGTGAAGGACGCGGCCTTGGACGCCACGGCCGCCCTGGTGGCCGAGCATGGGCTCGTCGCACTGACGATGTCGCAGATCGCGGAGAAGGCCGGCATCGGACGGGCGACGCTGTACAAGTACTTCCCCGACGTGCAGGCCGTCCTCTTCGCCTGGCACGAGCGCCAGATCGCCACACATCTGGACCAACTCGCCGCCGCTGCCGACCCCGCCGCGCCGGCCGGCGTCCGACTGGAAGCGGTACTCCGGACCTACGCGTTCATCCAGCACCACTCAGGTCGCCACGGCGGCGAACTTTCCGTGCTGCTCCATCACGGCGACCACGTCGACCGGGCACGAAAGCGCCTCCACGACTTCATCGAACAGCTGATCATCGAAGGAGCGCAGAGCGGCGACCTGCGCGATGACGTTCCCGCCGACGAGTTGACCGGCTACTGCCTCCACGCTCTCACCGCGGCCGGCACGCTCATCGGACCCGACGCCATCCACCGCCTCGTCGCCATCACATTGGCCGGACTACGTCCTCAACAGCCGGCACCGGCGGAGCCAGACCGCAGCTGATCTGCGGGCACCTGACGGGTCAACGACACGGAGCGGTTACCGCGAACCGATATTACCTTCCGTTGCGTAGCGGTATACGTTCGGCGATGTACCGTCGGTGGTCGGTGAACGTACGGGTCAGGCCATCCTCCACACTGCGCCCTGGGCGACCTGGGGTGTGGTTCGGCCTGCTCGCAGCATTGATCGCGGCAGCCCTTACCGTTTGCGTAATGGTCCGCCACGACCACGCGGACCCCCTCTCCGCACAGGAGACGGGCGTCACGCTGACCGATCATGGTCGCTCAGGTCACGAGCCGATACACCCGGAGCCTGCCGCAGCGTGCGATACCCCCGTTCTACAGGCAGGCAACGGCCAACACGATCTTGTCACTCCACCTCCCCTGCTCACAGGCGTGCTCGTGCTCGCGATGGCGCCCGCCTTGGAGGGTTCCGACGCCGTTCCGGGCACGTCCTACCATCCGCTTCCGGCGTCCTTAGCTCATTCAGGGACGAGTCTCCTCAATCTGCTCTGCCAGTCACGCATGTAGAAGGGCGGGCGTCAGCCGTGCCCTTTCGCGCTGAACGACTGTCAGCGTCATGTCGCACGGCCGCGCCCTCGCGCCCGGCCCCTTTCCCATGCGACGTTGAGGAATCTTCCATGGAAGTCACGCAACCCTTGGCGCATGCCATGCGCCGCCCCACCCCCCGAGACCTGATCGGAAACACGCCCGTCCTCTGGATTCCGGAACTCTGGTCCGGAGGAGAACGCGGCTTCTGGGCGAAGTTGGAGGGGTACAACCCCGGCGGGATCAAGGACCGCCCGGCCCAGCACATGATCGAGCAAGCCCGTCTGCGCGGAGACCTCGCACCAGGCAAACCGGTCATCGAATCCACCAGTGGGACGTTCGGCCTGGGACTCGCCCTGGCCGGCATCATGTACCACCACCCGGTGATCCTGGTCAGCGATCCCGGGATGGAACCGCTGATGGACCGACTGCTGCACGCGTACGGCGCCCGAATCGAACTCGTCGACACGCCTCATCAGGAGGGCGGCCGGCAGGCGGCCCGCTGCGCACGAGTGCGCGAACTCCTGCGGCGTCATCCAGGCGCCTACTGCCCCGACCAGTACAACAATCCCGACAACGTGACCGCGTACGAAGCTCTGGCCGTCGAACTCGCCGCCCAACTCGGCCGGATCGACGTCCTGGTGTGCAGTGTGGGCACCGGCGGTCACAGTGCCGGCGTCTTCAGCGTGCTCCGCCACCTGTGCCCCGGCGTGCGACTGGTGGGAGTCGACACCATCGGTTCGACGATCTTCGGGCAGCCGGCGCGCTCTCGCCTCATGCGCGGGCTCGGGAGCAGCATCTATCCGCGCAACGTGGCCTACGACGCATTCAGCGAGGTGCACTGGGTGGCCCCTGGTGAGGCCATCTGGGCCAGCCGCCGTCTCGCCAAGGCCGATTTCGCCACGGGAGGGTGGAGTGTGGGCGCCGTCGCGCTCGTCGCCTCTTGGGTCGCCAGGACCGAGCCTTCGGGCACCCGCATCGCCGCGATCTTCCCCGATGGGCCCGAACGCTACTTCGACACCGTCTTCAACGACGCCTACTGCGCGAAGAGAGGTCTGCTCGACGCCAAGCCGGAACCCGAACCGGATGAGATCGCGCGTCCGGGCGAAAGCGAAGTACTGCGCTGGACTCGATGCACCGATGTCGTCGACCCGAGCCAGGGGGGCCGGCGGTGAAGACGACGGTCACGCAGATCCGGTCCTTCAACCAGCCGGTGCAACTGCTCCTGGTCAACCAGCTCACCATCAACATCGGCTTCTACATGCTGATGCCCTATCTCGCGAACTACTTGTCCGGCGATCTGGGACTCGCCGTCTGGCTGGTCGGTCTCATCCTCGGCGTCCGCAACCTGAGCCAGCAGGGCATGTTCCTCATCGGCGGAAGCCTGGCCGACCGGATCGGTCACAAGCGGATGATCCTGACCGGCCTGGCCCTGAGGACGGTCGGCTTCGCGATGCTGGGACTGGTCGACTCCGTACCGATGCTCATCGCGGCGTCCGCGTTGACCGGACTCGCCGGCGCGTTCTTCAACCCTGCCGCACGGGCGTATCTAGCCCAGGAGTCCGGGGAGCGCAAGGTGGAGGCCTTCGCCGCATTCAACGTCTTCTACCAGATGGACATCCTGATCGGACCGCTGGTCGGGTTGCTGCTACAGGGACTGGCATTCCGCGTCACCTGTCTGGTGGCGGCCGCTCTCTTCGCCGTGCTCGCTGTGGCACAAGCGCGCGCCCTTCCGGCCAGTGGAGGCACCAGGCGGGCAGCGGGAAGCACGATGTTCGGCGACTGGCGGCAGGTGGTGGCGAACAGGGGCTTCCTGCTCTTCTCCCTCGCCATGATCGGGTCCTACGTGCTCAACTTCCAGATCTACCTCGGCCTGCCCATCGAAGTTCGGCGCCTGACCTCTGGCGAACTTGGTGTGACGCTTCTCTTCGTGCTGTCCGGCGCCCTGGCGATGTTCGGCCAGGTCCACCTCACCCAATGGATGAGAGCGCGGTGGAACGCTCAGCAGGCGATCGTACGAGGGCTCGCGCTCATGGGGGTGTCCTTCCTCCCTCTCGCGATCACCACGTCTCTGCAGTGGCCCCCACCGTCGATTCCTCGCCGGTCACTTACGTCCTCGCGCTCACCCCCCTGCTGGCGACGACGAGCCTGCTCACCATCGCGACCATGATGGTCTACCCCTTCGAGATGGCGACCATCGCGATGTTCGGGGGCGACCGCATGGTCGGCACGTATTACGGCTTCTACAGCACGGTGTCCGGAGTCGGGATCGCAGCGGGCAACGTCCTCACCGGCGCCGCACTCGACGCGGGCCGGAATTCGGGAGCACAAAGCCTTCCGTGGTGGGGCCTGGTGACGCTGGGCGCGGCGTGCGCCGTGGGCGTACGACTGCTCGCCCGCAGCGGCAGGATGAACATCCTCGCTGCCCAGTCCGCCAAGGTCTGATCCGCCGCATCCTCCGGGGATGGGTAGTAGCTACTGGGATACCCGCTAGGCTGGCTCTGTGGTCGGGGGAAGCACATCCGAGGTGATCGGCCGGGTGGTTGCCTGGCAGATCCTACTATGCGCACTAGTGGCCGGGTTGTTCGCCATGCACGGCCTTCAACCCACGCCGGGGCCGGCCGAGATGGCCAGCGTCTGGACCATGCATCTCTCCCACGACGGCATGCCCTCCTCTACCCCAGGGACCGACGCCCACGACCGGCAGATGCCCGCCCATGATGGGCACGGTGGTGGGGAGGTGTGCCTCGCCCTGCTTCTGATGGCGGCGTTGGCCTTCCTGTTCACCAGGGCCCTCAGCACGAGGCCGGGCATCGATTCTCTCGTCCTCGGCGGGCATGTTCCACGAGCCGGTCCGATGCTCCTGCCACGCGGGCCCACTCTCGCGCAACTCTGCGTGCTTCGGCGGTGACATCCGCTGCGGCGGTCTGCGGCCGCCCACGGATCAGTCACCCAGTCGAAGCACGGAGTTGTTCACATGAAACGTCTCGTCATCGCTTCCGCCGCTCTGGCCGCGGCCGGGCTGCTCGCCACGGGCTGCGGCGGACAGGAGGCAGGAAGCGGTCAGCAAGCCGGCGGCCACGGCATGTCCTCGATGGCGTCGCCGGCCGCCGCGCCCACCAGCGGCGCCACGTCGGCGGACCACAACGAGCAGGACGTGATGTTCGCCCAGATGATGATCCCTCATCATCGACAGGCGATCGACATGGCCAAGCTCGCCGGCTCGCGGGCCTCCAGCCCCGACGTCAAGCGGTTGGCCAAGCAGATCGAGGCCGCCCAGGACCCCGAGATCACGACCATGAGCGGTTGGCTGACCGCCTGGAACACGAAGGTCCCGGACGACGCCATGTCCTCGATGGGACACGGCACGGACGGCATGATGTCGGCCGACGATATGAAGGAACTCGAAGAACTGCCGGGCAGCGCCTTCGACAAGGCATTCCTCACGATGATGATCGACCATCACGAGGGAGCGATCGCCATGGCCGAGAAGGAGCAGAACACCGGCGCATACCCACCGGCCAAGGAACTGGCCGGTGCCATCGTGACGAGCCAGACGGCGGAGATCGGCACGATGAAGCAGATGCTCCACTCCAAGTAAGTGCACGTCCTGGGGCGCATCCCATGATGCGCCCCAGGACGCTTCCCGCTGTGCAGGGAAGCCGTCAAGTTCCGGCGGCGCGCAGGCGGAGGCGGTGCGCCTCGCTGATCGCCATCTCACCGAACGCCAGGACGTCGCGGCGCCGGGACAGCGGGGACCGGTACGGCGAGCGGCCCGGCTCCCCGCGGCGCAGGCGCGCCGCCTCGGCCACCACCCGGTGCCACCGCTCGGGGAACGCCTCGATCGCGTAGGCCGTGGCGCCGGTCTTGGAGATGACGCGGCCGGTGGCGATGGTGTAGTGCATGCGGGAGATCCCGGTCACGACCCACACCGCGCCATAGGGCACGAGCATGGCCATCCCCCACCGATGGCGAAGCCGGGAGGCGCGATCCAGCAACCAACGCCAGTAGTCGTCCAGGTTGGCGTCGGTCCAGGCGATCAGCTCCTCGCGGTCGACCCGGACCTTGACCTCTCCCGGCTCGGGGCCACGGCAGGCGATGCCGTGGTGAGCGAGGGTGTGCCAGGTCACCGGGTCGCTTCCCCCTTGGGTGGCGTGGAAGCGGTGCTCGTGGACGCTCGCACCCGGACCGCTGTCCGCGGGCGCGTCGGCCAGGTCGTCCCAGGTGATGTAACCGCCGTCGAAGAAGGGCTTGCGACGGCGCCGCTTCAGCCGGTCATGGACCCCTGCCAGAGTCGCGAGCGCGGCGGCGTTCAGGCGGGCCGAGGTCACCGCCACGAAGTCGATGTCGCTGGCCTGCGGCCGAAAGTCGTTGAGTGCCACCGACCCGACCAGGTACAGCCCTTCAACCAGCCCGGGGGCCTGCGCGTCGACCTCCTCCAGATAGACGCCGACGGTCTCGGCGACGAGCGGATCCAGGGATTGATGCGGCATACCAGGCAAACTACTGCGTACGGCCTGGGAGGCGGAGGCGCTTCAGCATGAGTGCGTTGACCGCGACGATCACGCTGGAGCCGGACATCGACAGTGCCGCGATCTCAGGCCGGAGCGTCAGGCCGAAGGCGGGCTCGAAGACCCCGGCGGCGATGGGCAGCGCGATGGCGTTGTAGCCGATCGCCCAGCCGAGGTTCTGCCGCATCTTGCGCAGCGTCCCTCGGCCGATCTGCAGCGCAGTGGGGACGTCCAGCGGGTCGGACCGCATAAGGACGACGTCGGCGGTCTCGATGGCCACATCGGTGCCGGCGCCGATGGCGATGCCCAGGTCGGCCTGGGCGAGGGCCGGGGCGTCGTTGACCCCGTCGCCCACCATCGCCACCTTCCGGCCTCCCTGCTGCAGTTGGACGATCTTGCTCGCCTTGTCGCCCGGCAGCACCTCGGCGATGACGGTGTCGATGCCCAGACCTTCGGCGATGCGCCGCGCGGTCTGCTCGTTGTCTCCGGTCAGCATCACCACCTCGACACCGAGGCCGTGCAGGGTGGCCACCGCGGTGGCCGAGGTGTCGCGCGGCGCGTCGGCGATGCCGATCAGCCCGGCCGCGCGGCCGTCCACCGCGGCGACCACCACGGTGCGCCCGCCGGCGGCCAGTTCGTCGCGCCGGGGCGTGAGCCCGTCCAGCGAGATCCCTTCTCGTTCCATCAGCCGCCGGTTGCCCACGACGACCCGGCGGCCGTCCACGGTGGCGATCGCACCGTGGCCCGGGACGTTGTGAAAGTCCCGCGCCTGGAACACCGCGACGTCCCGGCCCTCCGCGTGGCGGACGACGGCGTCGGCGAGCGGGTGCTCGGATTCACGCTCGACCGCGGCCACCAGGGCGAGGAGTTCCGGCTCGCCGATCCCGTCGGCGGCCAGGTCGGTCACCTCCGGCTCGCCCTTGGTAAGGGTGCCGGTCTTGTCCATGACGACCACCTCGATGCGGGCGGCGGTCTCGATGGCACTGGCGTTCTTGAACAGCACGCCGCGCGCGGCGCCGAGCCCGGTACCGACCATGACGGCCGTCGGGGTGGCGAGGCCGAGCGCGTCCGGGCAGGTGATCACAACAACGGTGATCGCGAACAGGATGGCCAGGCTGAATGACGCCCCCACCGTCAACCAGACCAGCAACGTGGCCGCTCCCCCGGCCAGCGCCACCAGGACCAGCCAGAAGGCCGCCCGGTCGGCCAGTCTCTGCCCGGGCGCCTTGGAGTTCTGCGCCTGCTGGACCAGCTTGACGATCTGCGCGAGCGCCGTGTCCGAGCCGACCTTGGTGGTCCGCACGCGGAGCGTGCCGTTCCTGTTGATCGTGGCTCCGATGACGGGCGAGCCCGACTGCTTGTGCACCGGCATGCTCTCGCCGGTGACCATCGACTCGTCCACCTCGCTGTCGCCGTCCTCGACGACCCCGTCCACGGCGATCTTCGTGCCCGGCCGGACGAGCAGCAGGTCACCGACCACGACCTCGGCCGTGGGCACCTCGATCTGCCGCCCATCCCGCAGCACCAGGGCCCTGGGGGGCGCGAGGTCGAGCAGTGTGCGGATCGCGTCGTTGGCCCCGCCTCTGGCGCGCATCTCGAACCAGTGCCCGAGCAGCACGAACGAGGCGAGCACGGTGGCGGCCTCGTAGAACGCCTCGCCGCCGCCGGTCAGGGTGACGACCAAGGAGTACCCCCAGCCGGCGCCGATGGCGACCGCGACGAGCACCATCATGTCCAGCGTCCGCGCGCGCAGCGCCCGGAAGGCTCCGTCGAAGAAGATCCACGATGAATAGAAGATCACCGGCAGGCTCAGGAGCAGCGCCCAGACATCCTCGCGCAGACCGAACGGAACGGGGACATGCAGGTTCAGCACCTGCCGGCCGATGGGGGACCACACCACGATCGGGATCGAGAACAGCAGCGCCACCAGGAAGCGGTTGCGCATGTCGGCCACCATGGCCGCCATGGACATCCCCGCGTGGCCGCCGTGCCCCATCGCCTCATGCGACGACATCACCTGCGGCGACGTCTGACCAGCCGGCGGGGCCGCGTGCGCGTGCCGGACGGCGGGCGGGTCCGGCTCCTCCAACGGGTCGCACAGATGCGCGGGCACCGACTGGCCCGCGCAGTGACACCCGCACTCGCGCACCCAGCGGCGCAGCTCGGCCACCGACGTACGCGACGGATCGAACTCCACCGTCGCCGTCTGCGCCACCGGATTGACCTCGACCGCGAGCACACCGGGTCGGCGCCCGAGGCTTGCCGACACCGCGCCCTGCTGGCTCGCCCACTGCAGACCGCTCACGTCCAGCACTACGGTCTTACCGCTGTCCGACATACCGCTCCGCTCCTACTATGGGGCTTCGTACCAATCTAGCGGCCGAAGCGGCGAGCGGAAGCGGCGCCATCGGCCATCGCGACCATGGCGACGACCGTTCACTCAGCTATTCGCAGGACCCGAGAAGTGGGCACCGTGCAAGGTGTTGAGGCGAGCACGGTACTCCTCCGCATCGATCTCACCTCTGGCGTAACGCTGAGCCAGCATTTCCTCCGCCGACGGAAAGGCTGCGCCCCTTTGCGTCTGTGACGTACCCGCCAAAGAGCGGACGAGAAGTACGACGCCGACGATGACCAGGCCCCAGAAGGCGATCATGGCCAGGGTCATAAGGCCGTATCCCCAGCCACCCATTCCCCATCCGTCCCAGTGCCACATCTTCATCACCTTGCCTAACTGGTCGAGACTCGGCTGCCACAGATCCACGATGCGTCTCTCTTGGCCGGACAGCGAGGGGAAAATGTCACATACGACCTGGCCGTAGGTCCCCCTTCGTCAGGGGCGGACCGCTCCTAGCAGGCGGCCGCGCCAGTAGTCGTCCAGGGCGACGACCTTGACGACGTCACCCGTGCGAGGAGCGTGGATCATCTTGCCGCCGCCGACGTACATGCCCATGTGACCGAGCCCCTTGCTGAACAGCAGATCACCCGGCTGGAGCGCGTCCAGCGGGACGCGACGGCTCGCACCCCAGGACCACTGGGTGTAGGTGGTGCGGGGCAGGCTGACCCCTGCCTTGGCCCAGGACGCCTGGGTGAAGCCCGAGCAGTCGTAGGAGCCGGGGCCGGTGGCGCCCCACCGGTAGGGCTTGCCGATCTGGGCGAAGGCGAACTGCAGGGCCACGCGGGCGTTGCCGGAGGCGGGGCCGGTGTACTTGACGCCAGGACTGTTCGGGTTTCCGGGGTTGAACCGGTTGAGGCGGCGCAGCAAACGCTCCTGCTCGCCGACGAGTTTCTCGACCTTCTTACGCTCCTCGCGGACCTCGTCAAGGACGTCGCCGGCCTCGTCGAAGGCCGCCTTGGCCTTGGTACGCCGGTCGCGCAACCCTCGGTTGGCCGAGTCGAACGCGCGCAGGACGCGGTCGCGCCCGGCGGCGATCTGGTTGCCGGCCGCCAGCCCGGACAGCATCACCGCCGGATCCTGCTGGTTGACGAAACCCGGCCAGAGCAGTGTGTCACCGGACTGGTACGTGCCGACGGCGGTCGCCACCAGGCTCTCGCGCAGTTCCGCCACCTTGGTCAGTTCTGATGTGAGCTGCCCGTTGAGCTGGTCGTACTTCTTCTTCGACGCCTTGTACTTCTCCGCGGCCGTGTTGTACCGCTCGACCATCTGGTCGGCCTGGTCCTCGAGCTTGGCCAGTCTCGCCTTTGCCTGGGCCACCGTTGGGCGAGGCTCGGCGACCGCGCCACCCTGCCCGGCCAGGACCACCATGACCGCCATCATGACGGCGGTCATCGACACGGCGCTCCGTCGCATGCGGCGCACGACCAAAGCAGCACCATCCCTGTATTGCTCACGCTTTACCGAACCTGCGGCGCGATCCTACTAAGGTGCGTAGGGGATCGCAGCAGCAAGTACGAACATTCGGCACGGTCGGTTCAGCTCGGATTAGCTACTCGTGTGCCCCGGTCCACTACCGTGGCCCTTATCAGAGACCTCACCGTGACCGCGCGCAGACTGTGGCCCGTCTACGAGGGTCGATAGCATTGGCCGGACGGCACGCGGGAGAGGTTGGCGGATGGTACGGGGCCTTGGAGACCTTGAGTCGGTGGTGATGGACCGCATGTGGTCCTACCGGCGGCCGGCGTCGGTCAGGGACGTACTCGAAGACCTTCAACAGGAACGGCAGATCGCCTACACGACCGTGATGACCGTGATGGACAACCTGCACAAGAAGGGGCTGCTACGCCGTAAGCAGGTCAGTCGGGCGTACGTCTATGAGGCGATCGCCAGCAAGGAGGCCTACACCGCCGAGTTGATGCGCACGACGCTCGCCAACGGTGGCAACCAGGCCGCCACGCTGGTGCACTTCCTGGAGCGGTTGAGCCCTGAGGAAGCGGACGCGCTGGAGGCCGCGCTCAAGGTGTACCCGCCCAAGGGCAGTCGTCCGTGATCGTCGCGATCGTTCTGGGGTTGTACGCCCTGTTCGGGGCGGTGGCCCTGCCGCGACTGCTGGGTCGGGGCGACTGGGCCGAGCGGGCGCCGCGTCCGGCCATCGCGATGTGGCACGCGGCATGCGCCTCGGTGCTCACCTCCGCCGTGCTCGCCGTACTGGCCGCCGCCATACCGGCTTCCGTGGTCGGGCACGGCATCGCCGACCTCTTCGAGGCCTGCACCGCGCTCCTGTCTCACGGCGTCTCCGTCACTCCCACTGAAGTGGTGATCGTTTCGGCGTCGGGCGGTCTTGTCGGGGGCCGTCTGGCGTACTGCGCCGCCGCCGTGGTGCTGAGGACCCGCCGTGAGCGGCATGAGCACGCGGAGATGCTGCGCCTGCTCGGAAGACACAACAGCGCGTTGGGAGCGGTCGTGCTCGACCACGTCGAGCCGATCGCCTACTGCCTGCCGGGCGGAGCAGGCAAGACGGTCATCACGACCGGAGCACTGCGATCCCTGCCGCCGGAAGAGCTGGCTGCCGTCCTGGCCCACGAGCGGGCTCATTTGCGCGGCCGGCACGACCTGGTGGTGGCGGCCGCGGAGATCCTTTCGCGGGCTTTCCCGGGCGTGCCGCTGTTCCGCCGGGCCAGGACCGAGGTCGCCCGGCTGATCGAACTTCGGGCGGACGACGTGGCGGCCCGCCGCCACGCACGCATCCATGTCGCCGGCGCACTCGTGAGGATTGCCACGGGGCGGGTGCCCGCCTTCTCCTTGGGCATGGGCGGCGAGACCGCGTTGACCCGCGTGCGCCGCATGCTCGGGCCGGAGAACCCGCTCACCCGGCACGAGCGATTCGCCACCGTGGCCGCCGTGGGCCTGCTCCTCACCGGCCCCGCCGCCGTGGCGCTGATCCCAGGGGTGAGCGCCTTCCTGGCGCACCACTGTCACGAACTCCTCAGCCTGTAAGCGCGCGTCCCGGTCGCAGGACGTCTCAACGGATGACCCGCGCGGCAGGTGATCCGATGGCAGGACTTGTCCTGCCCGGTTCAGGCAGCTCGGATGAGTGCGCTCCGGCGCTGTTCGCCGATTCTCTACGCGTCGCACGGCCCGCACGCGGCTTCAGGCGGCGACGCGGTGGTGCCTTCCCTGTCTGCGGTGACGGCCGTGCGCGAGCGAAGATCGTTTCCTCGTGGAGGCCCGGTTCAGCACCAGCACCGATCCGAGGAGCAGGGCGGTGATCCCGCCGGCGAAGGCGGTGCCTTCAGGGCCGATCAAAGGGCATGAATGATCACGGTGATCGCATTAGGGTCATCCGTCAGCAGCTTTGATCACAACGGCTCGCGCGTCGCCGAGATTCCCTCTCCGTCGCAATGACTTGTGGCCGCCGACGCGCCGCACAGGTCCACCTTGCTCCTCTTGCAGCAATGGAACTGTCCTTCGCCGTGGCCAAGGACAGTTCCATTGCTTCTTTGGGTGTTCGTCAGTTGAAGCGGCGCAGGCGGAGGCTGTTGCTGACGACGAAGACCGAGGAGAACGCCATGGCGGCGCCGGCGATCATCGGGTTGAGCAGGCCGGCCGCGGCCAGGGGCAGGGCGGCCACGTTGTAGGCGAAGGCCCAGAACAGGTTGCCCTTGATGACGCGCAGGGTGCGCCGCGACAGCCGGATGGCGTCGGCCGCCACCCGCAGGTCGCCGCGGACCAGCGTCAGGTCGGAGGCCTCGATGGCGGCGTCGGTACCGGTGCCCATGGCCAGGCCCAGGTCGGCCTGGGCGAGCGCCGCGGCGTCGTTGACCCCGTCGCCGACCATGGCGACCGTGCGGCCCTCGGACTGCAGGCGCCTGACGACCTCTACCTTGTCGGCGGGCAGCACCTCGGCGATGACCTCCTCGATGCCCACCTCTGCCGCCACGGAGCGGGCCACCGCCTGGTTGTCGCCGGTCAGCAGCACCGGGGTCAGACCCAGGCCGCGAAGCCGCTCGATCGCCTCCTCGCTGGTCGGCTTGACCACGTCGGCCACCACCAGCACGGCACGGGCCTCGCCGTCCCAGCCGACGGCGACGGCGGTACGGCCCGCGGTCTGAGCCGCGTGCAGAGCCCGTTCCAGCTCCGGAGTCAGGTGCTGCGACCACTCGGCCAGCAGCCGCGGCCGGCCGACCAGCACCGCGTGCCCGTCCACAAGCCCCTGCACGCCCAGCCCTTCGACGTTGGTGAAGTCCTCTGGGGCCGGCAGTTCGCCGACCCGAGCGACGGCGCCCTTGAAGACGGCCTGGGCGATCGGGTGCTCCGAGGCGTGCTCCAGCGACCCCGCCAGGCGCAGCACCTCCTCCTCGCCCTGCCCGTCGGCGACGTGGACCTCGACGAGGGTCATCCTGCCTTCGGTGACCGTGCCGGTCTTGTCCAGCACGACGGTGTCGATCGCCCGGGTGGATTCCAGGACTTCGGGTCCCTTGATCAGGATGCCGAGCTGGGCGCCGCGTCCGGTTCCCACCAGCAGCGCGGTCGGGGTGGCCAGGCCGAGCGCGCAGGGGCAGGCGATGATCAGCACCGCGACGGCCGCGGTGAACGCGGCACCGGCCCCCTCGCCGGTGCCGAGCCAGAACCCGAGCGTGCCGAGTGCCAGGGCGATCACAATCGGGACGAAGACGCCGGAGATACGGTCGGCGAGCCGCTGCACCTGCGCCTTGCCGGTCTGGGCCTCCTCGACCAACTTGGCCATCTGGGCGAGCCGGGTGTCGGACCCGACCCGGGTGGCGCGGACGACCAACCGCCCGCCGGCATTTACCGTGGCCCCGGTCACCGCATCGCCCGGGCGCACCTCCACCGGCACCGACTCCCCGGTGAGCATCGAGGCGTCCACCGCCGAGGAGCCCTCCTCGACCACCCCGTCGGTGGCGATCTTCTCTCCCGGCCGCACCACAAATCGGTCGTCTACCACCAGTTGGTCGCTGGGGACGCGCACCTCGGCGCCGCCGCGCAGCACGGCGACGTCCTTGGCGCCCAGCTCCATCAGCGCGCGCAGCGCAGCGCCCGCGCGGCGCTTTGAGCGGGCCTCGAAGTAGCGCCCGGCCAGGATGAACGCGGTCACCCCGGCGGCGGCCTCCAGGTAGATGTTGCCGGAGCCGTCGGTGCGCTGGATCGTCAGCTCGAACGGGTGGGTCATGCCCGGCGTACCTGCGGTGCCGAAGAACAGCGCCCACAGCGACCAGCCGAGCGCGGCGATCGTGCCGAGGGAGACCAGGGTGTCCATGGTGGCCGCGCCGTGCCGCAGGTTGGTCCAAGCGGCCCGGTGGAACGGCCACCCCGCGTACACGACAACGGGGGCGGCCAGGGTGAGCGACAGCCACTGCCAGTTGGGCAACTGCAGCGCGGGCACCATCGCCATCGCGACGACCGGCACCGACAGCACGACGGCGGTGATCAGCCGCTGCCGCAGTGGCGCCACCTCGTCAGGTTCACCCGGCTGCCGCTCCCCTTCATGGACGGGCGGGGCGGGCAGCGCGGCGGTATAACCGGCCTTCTCGACCTCGGCGATCAACCGCTGGGGCTCGATGCCGTCGGTGAAGACGACCTTGGCCTTCTCGGTGGCGTAGTTCACCGTCGCGGTCACCCCGTCGAGCTTGTTCAGCTTGCGCTCGATGCGGTTGGCGCAGGACGCGCAGGTCATGCCGCCGATCGAGAGCTCGACCGCGTTCTTTCGGTCATCGGTGAGGGGGGACATCACCTTCTCCTTTCTCTCGCTCAGTGGCCGTGGTCGCCGTGCCCGCTGGGCTCGGGGGCGGCGGTCCCCGGTTCGAGGCTCGTCGGCGTCTGAGCCGCCGTCCGCGTGGAGCGCAGGGTGAAGCCGGCGGTGCGGACCTGGCCTTCGTGCTTGAAGTCCAGGAACAGCCGGTAGTCGCCGTCGCTGGGCACCTCGGCATGGAAGACGATTTCGGGTCCGGGCTTGGTCCGGCCGTCGCCGGGCGCGCCGTCGGGATGGACGTGCAGGTACGCAAGGTCCCCGGCCCGCAGGGCCACCAGGTGCCCATAGGCGCCGAGGTAGGGCTCCAGATCGGTCACCGGCTCGCCGTTCTTGGTCACCCGCAACGTCAGCCTGCTCGACCGTCCGGGAGTCAGGTCGCCGCCGAGGCCGACGGAGTAGCCGTCGACGTCGACCGTGCGCGTGGCCGCCGGCAATGCCTTCGGCTCATAATCGCCTGCCACCAGCAGATCGGCGCCCAACGTCATCGCGCTGCCACCGGCGGGCGCGAAGTCGGCGAACACCCGGTATGCGCCCGCGCCGGGCAGGGTGAGCTTGACCGACCACATGCCGTCAGGGGTCAGAGCGGGGTGCAGGTGCTGGAAGTGGCGCAGGTCGCGGGACACGACGATCAGGTGGAGCCTCTTCTCGTGCTCGACCTGATAATCGGTGACCGGCCGGCCGTCGGGGCCGGTGACGGTGAAGCGGAAGTCGGTCGCCGCGTCCGGCCTGACGCCCGTGGTGAGCGGCGTGAGGGTGTAGCCACTCTGAGCCACCTGGAGCCCTCCGGGGGTATCCTCCGCCGGTCGCCGAGCCGGCGCCGCCTCGCGGGTCGCGCTCTTCTCCAGGACGTGCGCCGCAGTGTGTCGCTCGGATGTAGCGTTCACCGGTCCTACCGCCTTCCCCAGGCCAAGGGCGCCACCGAACACCACGGCAAGCCCCAGGACATAACCGCCGAGCTTCACGCCGGCGTTCACGGCCGGCCCGCCACTTCGTAACCGGCCTCGTGCACCGCGGCCATGACCCGCGCCTCCTCGACCAAGCCGTCGCCTTCCACGGTCAGCGACCCACTGGCCAGATCGACCTCGACACTCGTCACACCGGGCACTCCCGTCACCCCTTCCTTGACGGAGCTCACGCAGTGCCCGCAGGTCATGCCCTTCACGGTGTAGGTGACCACGCTCATCGGCTTCTCCCAGGCTTGTCCTCGGCGACGACCGCCACTTCCCATGCTGCGCACACTATACCCCCCTATGGTATCTGCCAACCCTTGGAGCGGCCCCGTCCCGACACCGGACCCCCTTCCCGGAGGTCAACCCGGCCCAGGTTCAACCTCGACCACCGCAGCCCACGCCAAAGCGAAGCGGCCGCACGAGAGCGGCAGGTGCATCATTTGGCACGTCCGCTTGTGATACCCCCACCCCGTATGTTACGTTCCCAGCCGTTTCCAACTTACCCCCCTGGGGTATTAGAAAGGAGGGAGCAATGTCTCCCCATCCCCGCCGATGGTGGGCGCTGCTCGTGCTCGCCGCCGCACAGTTCATGGTGATCATGGACACGTCGATCATCGGGGTCGCGCTTCCCGAAATGCAGCGCGACCTCGGCTTCTCCCCAGGCGACCTGCAATGGGTGTTCAACGCTTACGTGGTCGCCTTCGGCGGCCTCCTGCTCCTCGGCGGTCGCCTGTCCGACCTGTTCGGCCCGCGCAGGGTTTTCACCACCGGATGGCTGATCCTCATCGCCGGCTCCGTCGTCGCCGCGGCGGCCGGCACCGCCTCGATCGAGATCCTCGGCCGCGCCGTGCAAGGCGTCGGCGGGGCGCTCATCGCACCGGCCGCGATGACGCTGCTCATGATGCTGTTCGGGCGGAACCCGAAGGAACTGGGCAAGGCCATGGCGCTGTACGGCGCCGCCGCCCCGGCGGGCGGCACGGCGGGCGTCTTCCTGGGAGGTGTGATCGCCGAGTACCTGAGCTGGCCCTGGGTGTTCATCGTGTACATCCCGATCGGCCTGGCCACGCTCGCCGCCATCGGTCTGCTGCCTGCCGTCGAGGGCAAGCGCGGCGCACTGGACGTGCTCGGCGCCATATCGGTCACCGCGAGCCTCGCCCTGCTCGTGTACGCGATCGTGTCGGCCGACTGGATCAGCGCCACTGCCGGCGCGGTGCTGCTGGGGCTATTCCTGGGGACGCAACGCATGGTGCGCGAGCCGCTGACGCCCCTGGCCATCTGGCGAGTGCCTGGCCTGGCCGTGTCCAATCTGGCGATGGGGCTGCTGGGTGCTGCCTGGATCCCGATGTGGTACTTCCTGAACCTCTACCTGCAGCAGGTTCTCGGCTACGGCGCGTTCGCCAGCGGCGCGGCGTTGCTGCCGATGACCGTCACCATCATGCTCTTCATGGTCGCCATCACGGCGCGACTCATGGGCCGTTTCGGGGTCAAGGCGCTCATCGTGGGCGGGCTCGCGGTGCTCGCCGCGGGCGTCGCGGGGTTGGCACTCGCCAGACCGGACGGGAGCTTCGCCATCGACGTGCTGCCCGCCAGCCTGGTCGCCGCGGTCGGCATGTCCCTCGCCTATATCCCGGCGATGATGTCAGCCATGTCCGGCGCCCGTCCTGAGGAGAGCGGCCTGGCGTCCGGCATCGTCAACACCACCTACAACGTGGGCTCAGCGCTCGGCCTCGCCGTCATGACCGCCATCGCCACGGCACAGGGCGCCACCGAGTTGGGGAACGTGCTCAAGCTCACCGACGGATTCCACGCCGCCTTCATCGGTGCCGGCGTGGTTGCACTGCTCGGCGCCGTCCTCTCCCTGGTTCTCATGCGCAAGCCCACCCCATCGCCCGTCGGGGCAGAGCCGGCACGAGTCTGACCCACCGCATCTCCCCATACGGGTAAGGGGTATGCTAGAACAGAGACGAGGGGAGAACGATGGCCGGCTACACCCACAACAAGCAGGATCATCTACGACGGCTTCGCCGCGTCGAAGGACAGGTGCGCGGACTGCAGCGCATGGTCGAAGACGACAAGTACTGCATCGACATCCTCACCCAGGTGTCGGCCGCCACCAGCGCCCTGCAGTCTTTCGCCTTGTCACTCCTTGAGGAGCACCTGGCCCACTGCGTCGCGGAGGCCACCGTCAAGGGCGGCCCCGAGGCCGAGGCCAAAATCAAGGAAGCCTCTGACGCCATCGCCCGGCTCGTCCGTTCCTAGTCAGGAGAGGTTGATCGATATGAGCACCACCACCTACACCGTGAAGGGCATGACCTGCGGGCACTGCGTGAGCTCGGTCAAGGAGGAGGTCGGCGAGGTTCCCGGCGTCACCGGCGTGGAGGTCGAACTCTCGACCGGCCTGCTGACCGTGGACAGCGAAAGCCCCGTCGACTCCGCGAAGATCGTCGCCGCTGTTGAGGAAGCGGGATACGAGGTCGTGCGCTGATTCTTGAAAGGCGATGTGGCCGGAGGCGTCTCGCCGCCTCCGGCCACATCCCTTTACGCCACCCCGCCGTGACGGGGCTTCTTGACCTCACACCCGGCACGTGACCTGCCGGACCAGAACGTGTCGTTCCGGCCGGTTGACAGGGTTACCAGCGGCCGGTCTTGAGCAACTGGCCGCGCACGGCGCCGTGGCGGCGTGGTCTCGGTGATCGGCGTCTACGGAGGCCTGCTGGACAAGTTCCCCGCCGGCGCGTGGATGAACCGGGCGCTGACCCTGCGTACCGGGCAATGCCACGTGCAGCGCTACATGAAGCCGCTGCTCCAGCGCATCGAGCGCGGAGAGCTCGATCCCACCCGGGTCATCACCCACAGGCTGCCGCTCGACGAGGCGGAACGCGGCTTCGAGCTCTTCAAGAACAAGCAGGACAACTGCGAGAAGGTCGCCCTCAAACCCTGACGACCACCCGCATCCGACCCGCGGCGAGCGTGTTGGCCGGATGCGGGTCTATCCGGCGGCGCTGGTCTGCGGTGCCCGTCCGGCAGTGCGGACGAGCCCTGCCCCGGGGCGGGAACTATGCCTCCTTCTCGTCCCGCCAGCCGCCGGGTTCGGGATGGTAGCCGTAAGCGGCGGCCCGCACCGTTTCCTCGTCCTCCAGCCCGGAGCCGATCGTGCCGCCGACGGTGGCCAGCGAGCTGATGATCCAGGCCAGTATCAGGTAGTCGGTGAAATCGACCGACCGCCGCAGGGTCTGTTCCAGCACGGATGTGTCGATCAGCAGCGCTGCGGCGAGTATCGTTCCGGCGAACAGCACCAGATAGGACACCGCGGTGGCCAGGGTGAGGGTGAGGATCGTGCCCAGGTTGAACAGCCGGGCCAGTTCAGCCGGTGTCTCCTGGTCCGGTTTCTTCCATAGGTCGTGCGCGACGATAAGCCAGGCCACCAGCGCGGTCAGCCCGAGGATCATGATCAGGGCGAGGCGGAGTCCACCGAGCGCATCGCCCATCTGCCAGATGGTGTCGGTGGTGAGCGCGAACGCGGCCGTGCCGAAGGCGCCGACCAGCAATTTGGACAGGCCCAGCAGAGCCCGCCCCGGGCGGTTGGCCCGGACCATTCCGGTCACCAGCCGCACCCGGCCGATCAGCCGCGAGGCGACGTAGCCCAGTTCCCCGGCATCAGCCTCGCCGACCACCCGGTGAATGGCGGCGACCTGGCCGGTCAGCTCGGCCGGCGCCCAACCGGCCAGTAGCACCCGCTCCTCGGTGGCGTCGGTGAGTAGCCGGCCCACGAGACCCGGAACGGCTGCGCGGACCGCTCGCAGCTGGCGCAGCCCCAGCGCGGGCAAGGACACCATCGCGACTCGGCGCCGGGCGGACGTCTGCGCGACCAGCGGCACCCGCTCGGTGTGCAGCGGCAGGTCGGTCAGGCAGATCGCGACGTCCCACCGGGCGTCGGCGCGCCGACGGGCAAGATCGTCGAGTAGCCCCTCGACGCCGCCGTCGCGCCGCGGAGCCACTTCACCCCAGCCTTCACGGACGATCCACCGCACATCCGCGTCCACCTGCTCGGCGAGCCGGTCGGCCAGTTCGGCGGTGAGCCGCGCCACCACCAGGGCCGGGTAGTCCGGCGGGGTCGCCACGAGTCCGACGACGATCTCCGGCCGACGCTGATCACTAGTGGCCATTGGCGCTCCTCGCCGGTACGGGCTCCGTTGGCGGCCATCAACTGCCGACGCGCGGTGATGTCCGGGTGGAAGAACCCGTCCAGCCGGGCGTCGCCGGAGGCGGCGCTGAAGCGGCCGCGTTGCTGTCGGCGAGTAAGTTCACCGGCATGGCGCACCCTTTCGGTGAGCGCCTTGTACCGAGGAAGGCGCGGCACTCGGTACCCATCGGCGGACGAGCTGATCGCCCTTCCGCGGTGCCGACGGGCGGCCCGGAACCGGCGGCGGACCACCGTCAGCAGAGTGGGACGGGCGCCGCGGAGCCGCCCGACGGCCACGCCGAACGGCTGGCGACATCGAATCCTCAGTCGCCGGGCGACGGCCGTCCCTCGCCCGCGGATGATGAGCGATCATTGAAGACGAGTTCGCCACCAAGCTGGCTGAACAGCTCAAGTTGGTCGTAGTAGATCCGATGAGTAATGATCTTGTTGTTGCCGACGGAGCAGGTGCTGGTGCCGCGAACGGCGACGGGACGGCCGGTTCCGTCCAGCACCCCCCCGCCGGGCAGCGCCAAAGGCCCGCCATGCGTGCCGGTGAGCATCCATTCGGTCACCGCGGGATCGGCGCAGAGCACTATGTGCCAGACCGTCATGCGCAGGTCCGAAAACCCTTTGAAGATCTCCTCGTAGAACGAGGCGATCTGGTCGTGTCCTTCCGCGACGCCCTCTGGTGTCACCAGGACCCCGTCCTGGCTGTGGCACTGCAGAATACGATCCAGATCGTGGGCGTTGAAGGCTTCGAACAGCTTGCCCTTGAGCGTGCGAGCGTCGCTCGTGATCATCACCTCCTTTGACAGGGGCCTTCGGAAGCGCCATTACGGCGGCCGGCCTTCGCCCTGGGCTGGTCGGCACGATCCGTTGACACTCGCGGCGGTGGTCCGTGCGCCGCTTGTCAGCTGAGCTCGCCGGGATGGATGAGGACCTTGGTCCAGCCGAGGTCCCGCCGGTCGAAGTGCTCGTAGCCGTCCGGTGCGTCGTCCAGGTCCAGTTCGTGTGAGACGACCCAGGACGGCCGGGCCTTTCCTTCGTGGATGAGTGACATGAGCGCCCGGTTGTAGTTCTTCACGTTGCACTGGCCGTTGCCGATCGTCTGGCCCTTGAACCAGAACATCCCGTAGTCGAAGGCGATCTCGCCCTGCTTGAAGAGATCGTCGGGGCTGCCGGGGTCCGACGGGATGAAGACGCCGACGACGCCGATGGTCCCGGTGAACTTGACCGATTTGACGAGGTTGTTGAGCGTCATGTTGGGGTGCTCGTGCCCCTGCGGGTCGTGCGCCTGGTAGCCCACGCACTCGCAGCCCCGGTCGGCGCCCAGGCCCTTGGTGAGCTCCATGACCTGATCGACCGGTGGCGACTTGGAGTCGTCGATCGCGATCGCGCCGATCTCCTCGGCTTTGGCGAGCCGGTCGGGGTGGCGGTCGACGACCATCACCTTGCTCGCGCTCTTGAGCGTGGCGGAGTAGGCGGCCATCAGCCCGACGGGCCCAGCCCCGTAGATCACGACGGTCTCACCCGCCTGCACGCAGGCGAGCTGCGTCGCGTGCCAGCCGGTGGGCCAGATGTCGGCGAGCATCACGTAGTCGGCCTGCTTCTCTTTCGCGTCGTCCGGAAGGACGAGGCAGTTGAAGTCGCCGTACGGCACGCGCAACAACTCGGCCTGGCCACCGTTGTAGGGTCCCATGTCCGCGAAGCCGTACGCCGCCCCGGCCATGCCCGGCTCGGGATTGGTGGTGAGGCAGAAGGCCGTAAGGCCCTTCTCGCAGTTCGCGCAGAAGCCGCACGAGATGTTGAACGGTATGCAGACCACGTCGCCGACGCGGACGCGGTCAACGGCCTGCCCGACCTCGACCACCTCGCCGAGGTTCTCGTGACCGAGGACGCGGCCCGTCTCGAAGTCGGTCCGGCCTTCGTACATGTGCAGGTCCGACCCGCAGATGTTGGTCGTGGTGATGCGAACCAGGACATCGGTGGGCCGCTCTATGCGCGCGTCTGGGACCTGCTCCACGTTGACCTGCCGAGGTCCGTTGTACACGACTGCTCTCATGATTCCTCCCCTTGCGTTTGACTGCGAAGGATCGCCTTACCCGTCAGCGACGGGATGGAAGGTTCTTCGCCGTACAGCGGGTCAACGGTTCGTGCCTCCTTCCCTGCTCGCCATGACCGCGCCCCTGGCAGGACGCGGCTCCGAACTCGCCGGGCATTCGGAGCTGATCGCCGAGGCGGCCCCGATCGCCTCAGAGCAGCAGGTCGAAGACACCTGTCGTGCGCTCCCACTGCTCGGTCGCGGGGTTCTTCACATCCGGATCCACGATCGTGAAAGTCTGAGCCAGTGCCACTGACAGGCCACCGACAATCTCGGGCAAGCGGCCGACGGTCTCCTCGGCGACCGACAGGTCGAGCGGAGGCAACGCGGCGAGCTGCTCCAGGATGGGTTTCAGCTCGATGTCCTCATCGAGAAGACGGAACCGGTGGATGCTCTCTTGAAGGCCCTTGGTGATGGGCAGATCCCAGGGTTCGATGATGTCGCGACGGTTCGCCTTGGCGTGGGCCTGACCGATCACCAGGAGGTCGTATACCTTGTCGTTCACGAAGTCGCCGTAGCGCCGCAGGTCGTCCTTGTCGACATCGACACCTGCGGCGCTGCGGAAGAAGCGCTCGAATTTCGACACCGCCATGACAACCATGGAGGTCTCCTTCCTTCCGGCCCGGAGTCACTCTCCGGCCTGGAGGTAGTCGTGGATCAGCCGTACGGCCATGGCGCCTTCACCGACCGCCGCGGCCACCCGCTTGACCGACCCGCTCCGCACGTCCCCGGCCGCGAACACGCCCGCGCTGCTCGTCTCCAGCGGGAACGGCCGGCCGACGGAGTCGGGCACTCCTTCCTTGCCCGACCGGCCGGCGTCCGCGCCCGTCAGTATGTAGCCCCGCGGGTCGAGCGCGATCTCGTCGGCCAGCCAGGCGGTGTGCGGCTCCGCGCCGATGAAGATGAACATCGCGCGGGCCTCGATCGTGGAACGTTCGCCGGTGCGGTTGTTCTCGGCGATGACCGCGGCGAGCCTGTCTTCCCCGATCAGCTCCCGGACCTCGGTGTTCAGCATGGTCTGGATCCGGGGGTGCCGTTCGATCTCGACGGCCAGGTAGCGGGACATGTTCCTGGACAGCGCTTCGTCCCGCACGAGCAGCCGGACGCACGCGGCGTGCCGGGCCAGGAACAGGGCGGCCTGACCGGCCGAGTTGCCTCCGCCCACGACGACGATCGGGTCCCGCTCGCACATCTGGGCTTCGAACATGGTCGCCGCGTAGTAGACGCTCGTGGACTCGAACCTTTCCAGGTTCCCCACGTCGAGCCTGCGGTAGCGGACGCCGGTCGCGATGATCAGAGTGCGCGCGTGGATCGTTCCTCCCTCCCCTACAGTGACGATGTGATCGCCCGCGTTCAGGTGCAGTCCGCATGCCTGTGCGGGAACGTAGAAGCGCGCGCCGAACTTGCCGGCCTGGATCGCCGCCCGCTCCGCCAGCTCACCGCCGGAGATCCCGGACGGGAAGCCGAGGTAGTTCTCGATCCGTGAGGAGGTGCCCGCCTGGCCGCCCGTCGCGACATTGTCCAGGACCATCGTCGCGAGGCCCTCCGACGCCCCGTAGACCGCCGCCGCCAGTCCCGCCGGCCCGGCCCCGATGACGAGCAGGTCGCAGTGGGTCTCCTCCTGTACCCGTGGTGCGGACAGCCCGATCGCCCGGGCGAGTTCCGCGTTGCTCGGGTTGCGGAGCACCGTCTCGCCACGCCAGATCACGACCGGGGTCTCCTCCGGGGTGACGCCCATGCTCCGCAGGAACCGCTCTGCCTCTTGGTCCTGCTCCAGGTCGACCCATCGGTGCGGCAGCCGGTTGCGTGCCGCGAACTCCCGCAGCCGCCGGGAGTCGGCCGAGAAGCGGGAGCCGATGATGCGGAAGCCGGCCCCCAGTCCGATGAGCATCGTGCGGCGGATGAGGTAGGCCCGCAGGATGAGGTCGCCGAGTGCCGGTTCCCCGGCGACCAAGCGGCGCAGCGCGTCCGCCGGCACGGCGAGGACCTCGCCGTCCTCGGCCACCACGCCGGTGACGAAGCCCACCTGGCCGGTGAGCACGTTGAGCTCTCCCAGGAACCGGCCTGCCCCGTGGACGCCGATCACCTGATCGTCGACTCCGAATCCCTCGACCGTCGCCACCTTGCCGGCCAGGACCGCGAAGAACTCGGCGCACGGAAGGCCCTCCGCGTACAGGACCTCATCCTGGTGGACCCGGCGCCGCTCGCCGTGCGGGGCCAGCGCCTGGAGCTGCGCGTCGCTCAGCCGCGGGTAAGCCCCTTGCGGGTCCGGCGTCTCGCAGAGCTCAGACGGCCAGCGCATGGTCCACCCATTCGCGCAGGGCGGGAGCCGGCGCCGCGCCCGATCGCCGGCTGAGGACCCGGCCCTGTTGGATCACGACAAGCGTCGGGATGGCCTGTACGTCGAAGCGTTCCGAGAGCCGGGGCGCTTCGTCCACGTTCACCTTCACCAGCTTCAGGCGACCGGCCAGATCGGCCGCGACCTGCTCCAGCGCCGGGCTGACCATGCGGCACGGCCCGCACCAGGGTGCCCAGAAGTCGACGACCACCGGAATCCGGGCCGCCTCGACGACCTCGCTGAAGTCACCGTCCCCGGCCTCGGTGACCCAGGGAAGCGGCTGGTGGCAGTAGCCGCACTGCGGGATTCCCGCCGCAGCACTGGGCAACCGGTTCTTCCGCCCGCATTTCGGGCATCGGACGACGCTCGCGTCCTTGGTCTGTGACCGCATGGTCAGACCTCCGGATTCTCATACGTCACCGACAGTGTGCCGCCGGTCATTCCGACGCGGATGACCGCGCCGTCGAGAGCGTCGCCGGCGACCAGGGCGCGGGCGACACGGGTCTCGACCTCGCGGGCGATGAAGCGGCGCAGCGGCCGTGCGCCGTAGACGGGGTCGTAGCCCTGCTCGGCGATGAAGCGCACGGCCTCGGGTGTGACCTCCAGCGTCATCCTGCGTTCGGCGAGCCGCATTCTGATCTCGGTGAACATCAGTGACACGATCTGCTCGATCTCCGGTTCGGTGAGCGGTTTGAACAGCACGATGTCGTCGATCCGGTTGAGGAACTCGGGCCGGAACCGCGCGCGCAGCTCGGCCATCACCATCTCGCGGACCTCGGGGTCGATCTCGCCCGCCGGACCGGCCTTCTCGCTCAGGAAGTGCGAGCCGATATTGGACGTCATGATGATCACGGTGTTACGGAAGTCGACCGTACGGCCCTGGGCATCGGTGAGCCGCCCGTCATCGAGCACCTGCAGCAGGGTGTTGAAGACGTCCGTGTGCGCCTTCTCGATCTCGTCGAACAGCACGACCGAGTACGGCTTGCGCCGTACGGCCTCGGTGAGCTGGCCGCCCTCCTCGTACCCGATGTACCCGGGCGGGGCGCCGACCAGCCGGCTGACGGTGTGGCGCTCCTGGTACTCGCTCATGTCGACGCGGACCATGTTGTCCTGGGTGTCGAACAACGCCTCGGCGAGAGTCTTGGCCAGTTCGGTCTTTCCGACGCCGGTCGGACCGAGGAAGATGAACGAGCCGATGGGCCGGCGCGGATCCTTGATCCCGGAGCGCGCCCGGATGATCGCGTCGGCGACGGCCCGCACGGCCTCGTCCTGACCGATGACGCGCTCGTGCAGGATCTGGTCGAGGTGCAGCAGCTTCTCCCGCTCGCCTTCCTGGAGCCTGCTGACCGGGATGCCGGTCCAGCGGGACACGATGCCGGCGATCTCCTCTTCCGTCACGACCTCACGGAGCAACCGCCCGGCACCGTGCTTGGATTCCAGCTGCGTCTCTGCGGCCTCCAGCTTGCGTTCCAGCTCGGGCAACCTGCCGTGCGTCAGCTCGGCGGCACGGTTCAGGTCGTACATGCGTTCGGCCTGTTCGGCCTCGCGCCGGACCACCTCGATCTCCTGGCGCAGTTGCTGCACCTTGTGCAATGCGCGCCGCTCGGCCTCCCACTGGGCACGCATGGCGTCGGCCTGGGCGCGCAGATCGGCGAGCTCGGCGCGCAACGCCTCCAGGCGGGTCCGGCTCGCCGGGTCGTCCTCATTGGCGAGGGCCGCCTCCTCGATCTCCAGGCGCATCACCCGGCGCGTGAGCTCGTCCAGCTCGGCCGGCATGGAGTCGATCTCCGTACGGAGCATCGCGCACGCCTCGTCGACCAGGTCGATCGCTTTGTCGGGCAGGAAGCGGTCGCTGATGTAGCGATGGCTCAGGACGACCGACGCGACGATGGCGCTGTCGGTGACCTTCACCCCGTGGAACACCTCGAGGCGCTCGCGCAGGCCGCGCAGGATGGAGACGGAGTCCTCCACCGACGGCTCGTCCACGAAGACGGGCTGGAAGCGGCGCTCCAGCGCGGCGTCCTTCTCGATGTGCTTGCGGTATTCGGTGACCGTCGTGGCGCCGATCATGTGGAGTTCGCCGCGGGCCAGCATCGGCTTCAGCATGTTCCCTGCGTCCATGGAACCCTCGGCCGCACCCGCGCCGACGACGTTGTGGACCTCGTCGACGAACAGCAGGATCCGCCCTTCCGCCGAGGTGACCTCGGTCAGCACGGCCTTGAGGCGTTCCTCGAACTCGCCGCGATATTTCGCCCCCGCGACGAGGGCGCCCACGTCGAGACTGAAAATCGTCTTGTCCTTCAGGCCCTCCGGGACGTCACCGCGGGCGATGCGCTGGGCGAGGCCCTCGACGATCGCGGTCTTGCCGACTCCCGGATCGCCGATGAGAACGGGATTGTTCTTGGTCTTGCGCGACAGGATCTGCACGACCCTGCGGATCTCGCCGTCGCGGCCGATAACGGGGTCCAGTTTGTCCGCCCTGGCGGCGGTCACCAGGTTGCGGCCGTACTTCTCCAGAGCCTCGTAGGCGACTTCCGGGTTGGCAGAGGTCACTCGCTGGTTGCCGCGCACCTGTGTGAGGACCTCCAGGAAGCGCTCGCGGTTCACCCCGTGCGCTTTGAGCAGCCGCCCGGCGGCGGTGTCCGGCCCCTCGTCGAGCAACGCCAGTAGCAGGTGCTCGACCGAGACGTACTCGTCCTTCAGCCTCTTGGCCTCTCGATCGGCCGCTTCCAGCAGGCGGGACAGCCGCTGGGTCAGGTACACCTGACCGGGTGCGGCGCCGGGACCGGTCACGCGGGGCCGGCGTTCCAACTCGGCCTCCAACTCCAGGGTCAGCTTGTCCACGCCGGCGCCGACGGCTGAGAGCAGGCGGGGAACCAGCCCTTCGGACTGTTCCAGCAACGCGAGCAGGAGATGCTCGCCGTCGACTTCGGTGTGCCCGAGGCGGGTCGCCTTTGTCTGCGCGCTATGCAGGGCCTCCTGTGACTTCTGAGTAAGGCGGTTCACGTCCATGGCACACCTCCGGGAGTTCTCGCGCGGGTCCGCAGAGCCGCTTCGAGCTCCGCGATGCGGTCGAGCAGGTCCGCCACCAGGCCCAGCGAGGCGTAGTTGACGGCCAATTGCGTGTGCAGCCGCTGGAAGCGCCCGGCGGCCGCGAGCTGGGAGGGCGGGAAGCAGAGATCCCCCGTCGCGTCGCGAAAGGCATCGAACAGGCCGAGCGCGACCAGGCGGCGCACCAACTCCGGATGCGAACCGGTCGCCCGTGCGAAAGACTCCAGGTCCAGGAGCGGGAGCCGTACGAGGAGATGGCTCATGGCCGGGTCCTCCCGTCCGATGCGGAGCGCGGGTTGAAGCCGGAGACGTCGGCCAGTTGCTCATAGAGGCGGCGCTCCTCGGCGCTCAGCGTGCGAGGGACCATGATCTGGACCTCGGCGAACAGATCCCCGGGATCGCCGCGAGGGTTGGGCATACCCTGCCCCCGCAGGCGCAGGCGGCGCCCGGAGGAGGAACCAGGCGGAACCTTGACCTTCGCCTCCCCGCCCGGGGTCTCGACCGCCACGGTCGCGCCCAGCGCGGCCTCCGACGGGGTGAGGGGAAGCCGGACATGGACGTCCCGTCCCTCGACGCGGTAGCGGGGATGATCAGTGATTCGCGCGATCAAGTAGAGGTCGCCGCTCTTCGCGCCGCCGGCGCCCTCGCCGCCCTGACCCGCGAGCCGGATCCGCTGCCCGTTACGGACGCCCGGGGGGATTGTGATCTCCAGCGGACGGGAACCTCCGCGGTGGGGAAGGGTGATCGTGCGGTGGCCGCCGCGGTAGGCCTCCTCGACCGTCAGCGGCAACTCGGCCTCCTGGTCGGCGCCGGGCATCGGACCCCAACGGCGGCCCGCACGTCCCCCGCGCCCTCCGAACATGCCGCCGAACAGCTCCTCGAAGTCGATGCCCTCTCCAGTGTCGAACCGGACCTCCTGCCCGGCCGGACCGCGTGCCCATCCGGCCCGGCCTCCTGTGCCCGCCCCGGCCCCGGCCCGGGCGTACGCCGCCGGGTCCACTCCCTCGGGCACCTGCCGGAAGTCCCGGCCGAAGGCGTCGTAGCGCCGCCGAGTGTCGGGATCGGACAGCACGTCGTATGCCTCCGACACCTCCTTGAAACGGTCCTCGGCCTCGGGGTCCTTGTTGACGTCGGGATGATAGGAGCGCGCTAGCTTGCGGTAGGCCCGCTGTATCTCCTCGGGGCCGGCCGTTCGCGGTACCCCGAGGATGTCGTAGAAGTCGCGATCGGCCATATCGCCCTATCCCCCTGCCATTCCCGCGCGTTCTTCTCGGCTCCTCGCTTACCCGGTTCCACTGATCCCGCAATGCGCCGTCGGACGCTCCCGGCCAGGAGGTCCGTATGCGCGAACCCGACCCCGCGACCGTCTGCCTCGGCCTATTCGAAGGTCTTTGCGGCCACCCATGCGAGTTGCACACGAACTCCGGGGCCACCAAGATCTCGTAGCTGCCGGCCACGACCGCAGGCAGTGACACGAACGCCCTGCGCTGCATGGCGTAGACGATCGCGCCCCAATTCAGGCCGAACACCATCGCGGAACCCAGGGTCCACGATCAGGGCTGGCGATGAGAGACACCGGGCCGACCAGCAGCCCGATCCATACACCGGAGCTCGCGCGCCCGTGAACAACGCCCAGCCGAGGGTCCAGCGGCCTAGCACCTTCTTCTCACCACCGCAGACCGTCCCTACGATGGACGCATGGTCCATTCTCATGGACCAACCTCTGCGGTTGACTGTTCCGCTGCCGTGGAGCCTCGGTCACGCGCCGTCGGCCACAGCCCAAAGAGCGACCCCACGACCTCTGACCTCTCCATCCAGTGAAATGGCCCGGATCGCTCCCACGACACCCCCGAATACCCATTTTCAGATCAAACAACGCAGGCGGCAGGCGAGGGCCGGGCTCATTGGGCCTGACCCGCCCGTGGTCGCGGAGAGGATCTTCCACCCTCCCTCCCCGAGTCCGTCGATGTGATCTCGCTTCACCAGCCAGGGGCGACCGTCAATACCTGTGGATCAAGATCTTTACGCAGCGTCGGGTCACTGCTCATCGTCCCGGTAGTGGGCCAGGATCCGGCACGGTCAAGAAACGGTCCGGCGCGTGCGCGAGAGCCGGTGGCGGGAACGATGAAGGGAAGTTCACGAAGCGCCGGGGGGTGACGGCGATGACGATGCTGGTCGAAGTCGCCGTGGAGCGCTACAGATTCGTCTGCGGGCGCTGCGGGCACACCTGGACGGCGGACTACGACGTGCAGTACGTGAGCGACGACGTCGGCGCGACGTTCGCCTTCTACCGGCTCGACGGTGTTCCGGTTGTGCCCCCCACCGGCGACGAGATCATCTGTCCCAACTGCGGCACCATGGGCGTCAGGGCCATCATCGAAGGGCGCCGCGACAGCCTGCCCGCACTCTTGGACAGCGACCAGCCGCGCCGACGGGTCACGGCCAGCCCGGAACAGCGCCGTGCATCGGTTCCGCACCTGCCGGCGGTCGGCGGGCCGTGACGACGGCCGGCGCGGTCGGCGCCCTGGCGCGGCTTCGCGTCGCTGTCGCCGAACACCCTGGAGGAAATGCGAAATCACGGCACCGCCCCGAAGACCCGGATGACGCTGCTGCGCGAGCGGGTCCAGGCGATGAGAACAGGTGTGTGATGGTCTTACGATGCGTAAGTATCTGCTGGTAGGGGTGCCGGGGAGCGGCAAGAGCACCCACACCGCCATGCTGACCCGGGACTTCGATCTCGTGCGGATCGGCGCCGGGGACATCCTCCGGTGGCATGTCGGCCATCACACCAAGATCGGCGCACGCGTACGAGAGACCATGGCGGCCGGCCGGCTGGTCGATGACTCCCTCGTGGAAGGGATCATGCGTGAGCGCCTGGAGCAGCACGATTGGAACCACGGGTTCGTCCTTGACGGATTCCCGCGGAACCGGCGGCAGGCGGAGTTCTTCCTCGAGCGGTACGACGTCGACGCCGTCATCTGCCTCGACGTGCCCGATGCACAGGCTCGCGACCGTGCACTGTCCAGACGGATGTGCGGCGACTGCGGCCTCGACGACAACCTCATCGAGGGCCGGCCCCGGCGCGAGGGCGTCTGCGCCTCCTGCGGCGGCCGCCTCGAGGCGCGGGAGGACGACACCCCGGAAGCGCTCACTGTCCGGATCAACGACCATCGGGGAAGCATCGGCGCCCTGCTGGACCGGCTCCGGCACAAGGCTCCGGTCTTCGTCGTCGACGCGAGCCGCGATCTGGACATCGTCCAGGAGGAGATCCGTATGCTCCTTGGGCTCCCCTCTTAACGTTTCGGCCGTCGGCAAGGCGGGCATAAGACCCGACTAGGCATATTCGGGGGGGAATCATGCCTTATCAATCGGTCAATCCTTACAGTGGTGAGGTCGTCGCCACGTTCCCGGAGATCACCGACGCGGAACTCGAGGACGCCCTGTCACGTGCTCGGTCGGCGTACGGGGAATGGCGTCGGCGAAGCTTCGACGAGCGAGCGGCCGTCACCAGACACGCGGCCCGGATCCTGCGTGAGCGGCGGGACGAGTTCGCCCGGCTGCTGACCCTGGAGATGGGAAAGCGGATCGGCGAGAGCGTCGAAGAGGTGCTCCTGAGCGCCGACATCTTCGACTACTACGCCGACAACGCCGAGGACTTCCTCAAGCCGGTCCCGATCGACACGCGTAGGGGCGAGGCGGTCGTCGTCAGCAGCCCGCTAGGTGTCCTGTTCGGCGTGCAGCCGTGGAACTTCCCGTACTACCAGCTGGCGCGATTCGCGGTCCCCAACGTGATGGCGGGAAACGTCGTCATGGTCAAGCACGCGTCGGGCGTACCCCGGTCCGCGCTGGCCTTCGAGGATCTCTACCGCGAGGCCGGTGCGCCGGATGGCGTCTACACCAACCTTTTCGTCACCAAGGAGCAGGTCGGGAAGGTGATCGACGATCCGCGCGTGATGGGGGTGGCCCTGACCGGCAGCGAGCAGGCGGGCAGTGTCATCGCGACGCGCGCCGGCAAGGCGATCAAGAGGACCACCCTTGAACTGGGCGGCAGCGACCCGCTGATCGCCATGCCCGACGCCGATCTGGGTCCGACGGTCCACTGGGCCGCGTGGGGCCGCCTCAACAACTGCGGGCAGTCCTGCGTGGCCACCAAGCGGCTCCTCATCCACGAGCAGATCGCCGACAAGTTCCTCGAGGAGTTCATCGCGGCCATAAGCGGGTTGGTCGCCGGGGACCCGATGGACGAGCGGACCACCCTGCCGCCGATGTCATCCCAGTCGGCCGCCGACAAGCTGAAGGCACAGGTGGCCGAGGCGGTCGAGCACGGTGCCCGGGCGACCGAGGTCGGCCCTCCGGTGCCGGAGACCGGAGCGTTCGTCCAGCCGACGATCCTCACCGACGTGAGCCGCGACAACCCGGTCTACGGCCAGGAGCTCTTCGGCCCAGTGGCGATGTTCTTCAGAGTCCGGGACGAGGACGAGGCGATCGCCATCGCCAACGACACCGGCTTCGGGCTCGGTGGCGCGGTCTTCACCTCCGACATCGAGCACGGCAAGAAGATCGCTCACCGCATCGAGAGCGGCATGGTCTTCATCAACCATCCCACCTGGACCGCGCCCGAGTTGCCGTTCGGTGGCATCAAACAGTCCGGTTACGGGCGGGAGCTGTCCTGGCTCGGCATCCAGGAGTTCGTCAACAAGAAGCTGATCGACATCGTTCCGCTCGACGCCGCGCCGTGAGCATGCCCGGCCACGAGCGCTACCAAGGTTGAAGATGCGCGGGGCCCGACGGAGTGTCGTTGTGGCAGCACCTACCAATGTCGATGCGCCCGGCCGCGGGCGACCGACCCGTTATCGCGTGCGCCTCCGTCTGCGGCGTTGTCCACATCGGAAGAAGGCGGAGACGGCCCGGCCGACTGTCATCAACCTCATGACCGAGTACATCTAGACGGTGGACATCACGCTCTGTCTGACGACACATCACCTTCTCCTTTCTCTCGTTCAGTGGCCGTGGTCGCCGTGCCCACTGGGCTCGGGCTCGGGGTCGGCGGTGGCCGGTTCGGGGCTCGTCGGCGTCTGAGCCGCGGTCCGCGTGGAGCGCAGGGTGAAGCCGGCGGTGCGGACCTGGCCCTGGTGCTTGAAGTCCAGGAACAGCCGGTAGTCGCCGTCGCTGGGCACCTCGGCGTGGAAGACGATCTCGGGTCCGGGCTTGGTGCGGCCGTCGCCGGGCGCGCCGTCGGGATGGACGTGCAGGTAGGCAAGGTCTCCGGCCCGCAGGGCCACCAGGTGCCCATAGGCGCCGAGGTACGGCTCCAGATCGGTCACCGGCTCCCCCTTCTTGGTCACCCGCAACGTCAGCCTGCTCGACCGTCCGGGAACCAGGTCGCCGCCGAGGCCGACGGAGTAGCCGTCGACCTCGACCTCGCGAGTGACCGCCGGCAACGCCCTCGGCTCATAATCGCCTGCCACCAGCAGATCGGCGCCCAACGTCATCGCGCTGCCACCGGCGGGCGCGAAGTCGGCGAACACCCGGTAGGCGCCCGCGGCGGGCAGCGTGAGCGTGACCGACCACACCCCGTCAGAGGTCAGAGCGGACGACCGTCGCCGCCGATGCAACACATGGGGATACTGTACCCCCCTAGGGTACTTAGAGATGAGGTGTCGCTCCTTCGGGAGCGCCTGGTTCAGTGCGTCGCGGAGGCCATCGGCAAGAGCGGTCCCGAGGCTGAGGCCGAGATCCAGGAGGCCCCGAGGCCGAGGCCGGAATCATGGAGGCCTCCGACGCCCCGGCTCGTCCGTGACGGTCATGGAGGGGTTGATCCGTCGCCGCTGTGGTGGAAGCGGGATACGAGGTCGTGCGGGACCCGTGAAAGGAGATGTGGCAGGAGGCGTTACGCGCCTCCGGCCACATCTCTATTCGTCACGACGTGGGCTTTCGTTTTTCACCTCACGCCCGGGTCGCGAGCCGGCCGGCCCGGCCCCGGCCTATGACCTGCCGAACCGGTGCATGATTCCGCGCGGGTGACCGGTTACCAGCGGCCGGTCTTGAGGAGCTGGCCGCGCACGGCGCCGTCGGCGAACTGCTTGGTGTGCATGTTGGCGTACCAGTTCCTCGGGTTCTTCTTGATCCCGGCCAGCACGCTGAGGTCCTTGACCTTCACCGAACCGAAGGCGGTGTTGCCGCGGATCTTCCCGTCGTGCAGCAGGTCGATCACCACCGGGCCGTTGACGCCCGCCTTACCGCGGTGGATGTGGAACGCGGTCGGCCTGCCGGTCCGCTTCCACTGCACCAGATAGAACATCCGGTCGCCCTGGATGCGGAACTTGGCCACCGCCACACCATCGCGGTCGTTGACCTTCTTACCCGGCTCGCGCACCTCGTTCCGGCCCAGCAGCACCGCACCGAAGTAGTAGCTCTTGGGCTTCACCGTCACGTGCCCGGCAGCCGAAACGGTGGACGCGGCGGACACGGACGCGGCGGAGGTCGCGGCCGGGGTGGTCGCCGCGCCTGCCGGGATCGCCGCGATCCCGACGGCGAGGGCCGCGGTCACCGCGCCGGCCGCGACACGGCCGGCCAGACGCTGCCAGGAGGTGGTGGTACCGGTGGTCTGCTGAACGTTCATCACAAAGCTTCTTTCGTGAGGGAGGCGCCGAATCGCTCGTTTCGGACATCCCAGACGTTAGGCCGACCGTCGCCGCGTCTATACGTAGGAATCCACACAACACCGCTTACGTGCATAACGGCACACATCCCGCCCCATCGCCCACTCACCACGGCGCGGCGCCCGCGATTCAGGGCAGCTCTGCCACCCGCGTCCTCAAGATCACGGGGGTGGGCGCTCGCCGATTCGCGGCACTTCCATGCCGTGCGTCACGGAACATGATCTCCGGCTCGCGCCATCCACCGTGTTCAGCAGGCGAGCCTCCACCCTTGACCTGCCGTCACCAGCGCGTCGATCTCGAGAATCGAGTGGCGATCGTTGTGCCGGACGTGAGGGCTCCGTCGATGGACCGGCATGCCACGGGTTATCCACAGTTTCCACAGAGTCGTACACAGGTTCGAATGTGATCTTTGCCGCCGCCGGACCACCACTCCCGCCCGGTACCGCAACCTGCTCCGGACCCCCGAGGTTCACGGTGCAGCACCGCGAGTCGCGCACGCCCAGGGGGACGACCGGCTCGTGAACCACGTGGCCGAGACGGCTCCACCCTCAGAAAAGCCGCCTGGCCTGGTCCCCATCCGGATCCGGTGGGGCCGAATGTCTCGGGGCACGGGACCTTCGTCTCTTCGCCGCTGATCCCGTTCCACGATTCGATGAAGAGGAGCGTGGGCGGGGCGTGGGCGCTGCCGCGGACGGGGACGCTCGCAGCGAGAGACGGGCGCCGCGCCGGCGCCCGGAGGGAGCCGATCATGCACAAGAAGGTGCGGGACGTGATGACCTGGCAGGTCGCATCCGTCAACGGCAGCACCCCCTTCAAGGACGTGGCCGAGGTGCTCGTGCGTCACGGTGTGAGCGCCGTGCCGGTGGTGGACGGCGAAGGACACGTGATCGGCGTCCTCTCCGAGGCCGATCTGCTGCGCAAGGAGGAGTTCAGGCAGCGCTACTACGGCGAGGACTACCGGCCTCCCCTGCGGGCCAGGCTGCGCCGGCGCATCGGCGGCGGTTCCGACCCTGAGGAGAAGGCGCGCGGCGAGACGGCCGCCGAGCTGATGACCGCGCCGGCGATCACCTGCAGGCCGTACGCCAGTGTGGTGGCCGCCGCCCGGGCCATGGACGTGCACGGGGTGAAACGGCTGCCGGTGGTCGACGAGGAAGGTCTGCTGGTGGGCATCGTCAGCCGTCACGACGTGCTCAAGGTCTTCACGCGCACCGACGACGACATCGCCGCCGAGATCCGCGACGACATCCTCAGCGGCCCCCTGTGGATGGACACCTCAGGAGTCCGGGTCTCGGTGTCGCAGGGTGTGGTGACCGTCGGCGGTGAGATCGCCCATCACAGCGAGGCCCGGACCATCGTGGCCATGATCGGGCGGGTCAACGGCGTGGTGGACGTGCTCGACGAACTGCGGTGGCGACAGGACGACACCTTGAGTGCCGGGCGGAAATGAGGGGCCGAGCCGGCTCCACGTCAGCGGCCGCCGCGTCCACGGCTCGGAGTCGCGGGCCGGCTCGGTCGGCTTCATGAGGTTGTCGAAACCGCGGGGTGGTTCAGCCGGTCTTCACGGAGATCCCGAAGTCGCGGACGGCCGTAGCGAAGTCCTGGTAGTAGAAGGTCGAGCCGTTGTGGGCGGTGACCGTTCCCTTCGCCACGACGTTGTAGTCGCCGCTCAGGGCGAAGACCGGGCCGCCGCTGTCGCCGGCCTGGCTCGGCAGCCCGCCGTCGGTGCGGCGCGCGACGATGAGGTCCGACCAGTACTCGGTGTTGCCGTAGGCGTCGAGGTACCAGCCTCCGTAGGCGAAGTCGGCGGTGTTCTGGATCCCGCAGACGGCGCCGCTCGTGGAGCCTGACTGGCAGACCCACTCGTTGGCGTAGACCCAGTCCCAGCCGGCGACGCCCTTGGTGAAGGTGCCCGAGGAGTCGCCGTCCCAGATGCGCCCGGCGGAGCTCGCGGTGATGAGGAGGATGTCGTGACCGGGGTTCTCCTGGGCGCCGGTTCCGACCCACAGGCCGGTGCCGGGGGTGGTCCAGGAACCGTTGTGCCAGCCGCCGCCGGTCCGGCCGCAGTGACCGGCGGTCAGCAGGTAGCTCTGACCGCCGCCGTCGGTGACGGCCCAGCCGGCCGTGCACCGGGCGTGGTTGTCGTCGTTGATGATCGCGCCGCCGCCGTAGTAGGGGTCGTAGTCGTTGTACCGGCCGTCGGCCTGCGGGACCTCCCCCGTGACGTAGGTGACCGGAACGCCGCCGACCGTCGTCGCCCGAGGGGCGAGCGTCTTGGCCGCGGCCTTGGTGGTCACGACGAGCCCGGCGCCGGTGACCGAGCCGGCCACCTGGGTGAGCGCCCCCTGCGGGTTCTTCCTCAGGTCGGCCAGCAGGCCGGCCGCGGCCTTCTTGAGCTCGGCCTGGGAGTGACGCGCGGCCTTGACCTCGACGGCCGCGACGCCGCGCGCCTTGGCCAGGGCGCTGTTCACGGAGGCGGGGAGCCTGCCCTTCCACCACAGCTCGACCGACTTGGGCTGCAGGACGATGCCGGCGAACCCGCCGGCCGCCCCTTCCTTCTCGACGGCCCAGGAGATCTTCGACGCCGCTTCCTTCAGCGGAACCTGGTCGAGCATCTTCTGCCGGATGTCCGCCGGAACGTGGCTGAACGGGACGGCCTCGACGGCGTTCTTGCCCGCGCCGGGAGCGGGATCGGGATCGGGATCGGCCAGAGCGGAGGTCGTGCTGAGCGCGGTCACGCTCAGCACGACCGCGCTCAGGACCCCCACGTACCGTGCCGCCGACCTGCGCGGGCCGGCTAACGTGCCGCGATGTGCTGCGATTGGCATCATTTCCCCTTGATCGTGGACAGGGTGACGGAGGCCGTCATGCGGCTCCGTTTCGCCTTTGGAGGGATCCGATCCGCGGGGCGCGGTCATCGGAGGAGTCGAGTCATTTCACCGAGCGCGCCGGGGCTTCGCCATCGCCGCCGAATAACCGAACGATTCCGGCATCCGGCGACCGGCCCGTGCCGGTTCGGCCGGCATGCCGCCACAGACGGCATGCCGGTTAACACGGTCCGCCGGTTCAGAGAGCACACCGGTTCAGAGGGCATGCCGGGTCCCGCGGTCCGCCACAGAAGGCTTGCCGGGTCGCAGGATCCGCCGGATCAGAGGGCAGGGATCAGGGTCACCGCGTCAGGGCGCGGCGCAGTTCGGCGAGGGAGCCGACTCCGAGGATGTCGTGTGCTTCACGGAGCAGCGTGGTGACCGTGTCCAGGTCGAGGACCATGCTGTAGGCGATCTCGGATTCGGAGCGTCCGTCCGCGGCGAGCAGGGCGACGCGTCGCCGGCGCGGATCCAGCGCGTTGGTCCGCCGGCGCTGGAGGTGAGGAGCGTCCCCGAGGCGCCGGGCGACGGCGTCGGCCAGACCCAGGGCGCCGCACTCGTCGGCCAGGGTCAGCGCCTCCGACAGCGGCACGCGCGCGTCGTGGCCGGTCCGCGGCGAGGACGTGGGGTCCCTCCTGGTCAGGGCCGCGCCGAGTTCGGCCAGAGCGTGGGCCAGTTCGAGGCGGTGCGGGGTGGGGCGCAGGATCCGGACCGCCTCCTCGAGCGGTTCCGCGGCCGAGGCCGGTCGCAGCGCGGCCAGCGTGCGCAGGGCTCGCGCACGGACCAGCGGGCTGCCGAATCGCTCCGCCCGCCGCATCCCGACGTCCACGATCTCGCGGGCCTGGTCCGGCGCGGTGTGCCGCAACACCTGGGCGAGGTCGAAGCGCCACATGCACACCGACGGGTTGAGCAGCGACGCGTGTTCCAGCCACTGCCCGAGCCGGCGCAGCGTGGCGGCGGCGCCGGCGGTCTGGCCGCGTGCGATCTGGAGGGCGCCGCGGACCGCGTTCGGTATGGGGAGCACCAAGGCGTCGGCCGAGGAGGCGCCGTACCGGCGCTCGCCGTACACCGCCTCCGCGCGGTCGACGTCGCCGCGCGCGAGCAGTGCCTCGATCAGGGTGCCGGTGGCGAACTGCTCCGCGGGCGTCCCGGGGCCGGTGCGGTCGGCCAGGCGCAGCGCGATCTCGGCGTCGGCGACCGCGTCGGCGATCCTGCCCTCCCGCAGGGCCACGTTGCCCAGGTGGACGCGGGCGAAGGTGAGGTGGGTGCCGCGCCAGCCGTTGCGGTCGAACTCGTCCACCGCCTGCTCGAACAGGCGACCGGACGTCGCCAGGTCGTCGGAGAACAGGTGGACGAACGCGGTCACGGTGCCGACCTCCATGCCCTGGTCGAGGTCGGCGAACGACACGCCGTCGCGGATCACGGGCCCGATGGCCTGCGCCGCGGCGGTGCGGGGCTCCCCGCGCAGCACCAGGCTCCACGCGTGCAGGGCGATCATCAGACGCTCCACGTGGGTGGCGCCCCGCAGCGGCGGGGCGGCCCGGTCGAGCAGCAGCATGCGGTCGGGCCGGTGCGGGTCGTCGGCCCACCAGGTGGCCCACAGCAACTGCTCGGCCCGCAGGCGGTCGCGGAGACCGTCGTCCCGGCAGCCGTCCAGGGCCCGGTCGAGCGATCGGACGGCGTCGCCGAGCCGGTTGGCGTAGCCGTACACCTTGGCGAGCGCGATCGCGGCCTCGACGCCCTGGGCGTCGTCGGCGGCCTGCTCGCGGGCGGCGAGCAGTTCGGGGATGGCCGTGGCCACCTCGCCCAGCGCAAGCGCCTGCCCGTAACGCGTTCGCACCTGGCAACGCCGGGCGGGCGGGGGCGGCTCGGCGACCCCGCGCCCGAGGTAGCGGGCCGCCGTGGCCGCCAGGCCGGAGCCCATCGCCGCGTCGGCCGCGGCGACCAGCCGGTCGACCACCCAGGGGTCGCCCGCGGCGTTGACCCGCAGCAGGTGGGCGGCCACCGGCTGGAGGCCGGCGTCGGCCTGGTGCAGCGACCGTGCCGCCGCGAGGTGGGTGTCGCTGCGCTGCGAGGGGTCGATGTCGTCGTAGACCGCGCTCCGGATGATGGGGTGCCGGAAGTCGACGCTGGAGTGGTCGGCCAGGATCCCGGCTCTGCAGAGCAGGTCGTACGCGCGCCTGCCCTCCTCACAGGTCAGTCCGGCGAGGTGGACGGCCTGGCCGAGGGGGATACCGGGGCCGAGCACGGCGATGGTGCGGGCCAGCCGCTCCGCCGGCGGCCCGAGCGTGCGCAGACGCTCGTTGAGGTGCACCACGACCTGGCGGGGGGTGAGGCGGGCGACGCGCGCGGCGGATCCGGCCGTCGGCGCGAGCCGCCGCTCGCGGGCCAGGTCGATCATCCACCGCAGGTAGAACGGGTTGCCGCCGCTGTGCCGGTGGAAGGCCGCGCAGAACGTCTCGTCCGGAGGGGAGCCCGGAGGTCCGAGGCCGCGGCCCACGATGGCGCGCACGGCGTCCAGGCTGAGCGGCCGGGGCCGGATGACGGAGGTGGCGCGCAGGGTGACACGGGTGAGCGCCGGTGGCTGCGCGGGCTCGTCCGGCCGGCAGGCCAGCAGCAACACCACGGGCAGTCCGGCCAGCCTGTCGCTGAGGAACTCCAGCCAGTTCAGCGACTCCTCGTCCAGCCAGTGCGCGTCGTCGACGGCCAGCAGCAGCGATTCGTCGCCGCCGGCGGGGTCGGTGGCGTTGACCAGCAGCCAGTACAGGGCTTCGGTGAGGCCGATCTCCGAACCTCGCCGGGTGTGCGGGAGGCCGAGGGGGACCCGCGCGAACGCGGCGGCGCCGGCGAACAGGCGCTGCCGGTCGTGGCCACTGTGGCCGGCCGCCCAGCGGCCGAGCAGCGTCCGGACGCCGCTGAAGGCCATCGTCTGGTCGAGTTGGTTGCCGCGCACCACCAAGGGGGTGATCCCGCGCACGGCGCTCTCCGCGCACACCCGCGCGAGCAGTTCGGACTTGCCGATGCCCGCGGGGCCCTCGACCACGATCGTGGCCCCCGCCCGTCCGCGGACCTCGTCGAGCACCGAGGAGCAGGAGTCCAGGTAGTCGTCGCGTTCGAAGATGCCGTTGTCCGCGGCGGTGTGGCCGGGAAGCCGCAGCGCCTGCAGAACGTGCTGCTCGTCCAGCCCGGCTCTCCCCGCGGCGCGGGCACAGGCCACGCAGCCGGCGATGACCTTGGCGACGAATTCGTCCCGCAGTCGCCGTTTGCCGGCCATCGCCTCGGAGAAGGTGGCCGCCGCGACCCCGCTGCGGCGAGCCAGCGTCGCGTCGGTGGGACCGCCCACGACCCGCTGCAAGGTGCGCAGCCGGCGCCGGAGATGATCGTCGGGATCCGGGTGAGCCATCCTGCTCCTCACGTTCCTGGAACGTGCCGCAGGGGTCAGGCTACAGCCGGCAAATGCCGCGTACGACGCATTTTCCCGCGGCCGCGACCAGCGGCGGAGGCGGGATCGCGGCGCCTTCAGCCCGTCACGCGGTAGGGGCGCATCATCTCGTTGTCCTCGTGCTCGAGGAGGTGGCAGTGCCAGACGAACAGCCCTGCCCGGTCGAACGTCGCCCTGATCCGGGTGATCTCGTGGGGATAGGCGATCACCGTGTCCTTGAACCCCGTCTCCCAGCGCTCCGGAGACCGGGAGGCGCCGGTGAACGGCTGCCGGTCGACCACCTCGAACTGCGCCTCGTGGATGTGGATGGGGTGGGCGTCCACCGTCCGGTTGTGGATCTCCCAGACCTCCGTGGAGCCCACCACGGGGGTCTCGGTGATCGGATCGGACCACATCCTCGCCCTGACCCCGCCGTCGACGGTGCCGAGCAGCGCCGCCGTCGGCGGGGCGCCGGCGATGGTGGCCGAGGTCTGTTCCAGCAGGGCGACCTTGCGGGTCTTCGTCTCCGGGGCGAGCGGGCCGGGCGCGGGAAGGGCGAGCCGGTCGGGAGGCTCGCTGAGATCCGGTTCCACCGATTCCCGCACGAGGAACTTCATCACCTGCCCGGTCGTCGCCGGGTCGGCCGGGGCGGCCCGCGGATCCCCGCGGTAGGCCCCGTCGGGTCCTTCGTTGATGAGGTACAGCTCCGAGTCCTGAGGCATGCGGGTGAAGTCGACGATCACGTCGGCTCGCTCGGCCGGGGCGAGCAGGAGCCTGCCGAGTTCGACGGGCTCGGGCAGGAACCCCCCGTCCGAGCCGATCTGCCAGAAGGGCAGGGCCGGAGCCACCGGGCGTTTCGCGGCGGGCCGCGTGACGATCTTCAGGTCGAGGACCCGCGCGTTGCAGCCGTTCAGGAAGCGGAACCGGTAGCGGCGCGGCTCGACCGTCAGGTACGGCCAGGTGCGGCCGTTGACCATCATGGCGGTGCCGAAGAACTCCGGGTTCCAGATCGGCGGAAGATCGCTGTGGGGGATGTAGGGCCCCGCGATCCGGTCGAAGTCCCTGCGGCTGCCGGGATAGTGAAGCGAGCCGTCGGCGTCGAACGAGCGATCTTGGATGACGATCGGGATCTCGTGGTACCGGGTGCCGGCGGGATCGCCTCGCCGTGGCGCCGGTCCCGGCAGCATGGGTGCCGGCAGGTCGGACGGACCGCCGCGCAGCAGGTAGAAGCCCGCCAGGCCCGCGTACACGTTGAGCCGGGTCACGCCCAGCGCGTGATCGTGGTACCACATCGTGGTGGGGGGCTGGTCGTTCCCGTAACGGAACACCGCGGACCCCGGGCGCCAGGAGATGCCGGTCCGGTCGGCGAAGCCGGCGGCGAAAGCCGCGTACTGGGAGCCTTCGGTCGCGTAGTGCGGAGGGATGTCTCTCGCTCGCGGGAGGTACCACGCCTCGGGGAAACCGTCGCTGTCCTCGAGATTGTGCCCGCCGTGCAGATGGGTGACGATCGGCACCGGCCCGTCGTATCGGCCGGGGGTGGAGGTCAGGTCGGGACCCGAATCACGGCCCCGCACGCCGCCCCCCGGGTTGGCCCAATGAAGGGTCGGGTCCACCGGCAACAGGTGCGGCAGGTGGCGGCCGTCCCCGTCGACCAGTTCGTTCGCCCACGTCACCAGGACGGGCCTGTCGACCGTGGCCTCCAGGGTGAACCCGGGCGAGCTGAAGGTGCGTGGGTGCCGGACCGACCCGTAGCCCCAGACCGTGGTCGCCGGGCTCCTCGGAGGGAGGATCTGCTGCCGGAACCGCCGGACCCCGATGAGGTACCGGTCCACGGGATCGCCCGCCGCGGAGAGGGACGGCATGACCGGAGGAACGGCGAGCGGGGTGACGTACTTGGCGATCGCCGCCGGGTCCATCATGCCCCAGGGGGCCGCCGCGCCTCCCAGGCGCAGGCGCCGCCCGGCGACCAGGAGGAAGGCGCCCGCCGCGCCCGTCTTCATGAACTCACGTCTCGTGATCACCTCGGCCTCCTCGGATGTCGGACGAGAATGTCCAACTCAGGCCGGTCACGACGCCGTCGGGTCGTCTCCGCGACCAACCGCTCCACGGCTCATCGAGGACCATCAGTACTTCTACCTGCGAATCTACACCTGCCGCCATCCGGGGCACCGGCGGTCGCGCGTCCGGTCCGTGCGGCTCGTGCGGCCCGGCCCGCCGCCCCGCCAGGGGACCAAAGACTCTGTGCCCGCGGCGTCGCCGGTCAGAGGCTCGAACCATGACCCGATCACTCGCCGGCCGCGCCGGAGTCGACCCATGACCAGGGGAGATGTCACCGCGACCGCCGCCGGCCGCGGCCTGTCGTCCGCGGAGGCGGCCGCACGACTGGAACGGGACGGGGCGAACCTGCTTCCCCGGAGACCGCCCGTCCCGCTGTGGCGGCGCGTCGCCGCCCAGCTCCGCGACCCGCTCATCCTGGTCCTTCTGGTGGCGACGGCGCTGACCCTGGCCACGGGCGACTGGACCGACATGGCCGTGATCATGCTGGTGATCGTGGTCAACACCTCGGTAGGGGTCGTCCAGGAGGTCCGGGCCGACCGCGCCATCACCGCCCTGTCCGAACTGACCGCTCCAACGGCGCGCGTGGTACGCGACGGCACGCAGACGCAGGTCCCGGCGGCCGGCGTCGTCGTCGGTGACGTCGTGGTGCTGGCCGAGGGGGACATCGTCCCCGCCGACGCCGAGTTGGTGGAGGCGGCCGGGCTGCTCATCGACGAGTCGGCCCTGACGGGCGAGTCCGTCCCGGTGGACAAGGGCGCCGGCCGGCCGGTGTCCGCGGGCACGGTCGTGGCCCGGGGGCGCGGACGGGCGGTGGTCACCGCGGTCGGAGCGGCCGGCACGGCCGGGCGCATAGCGTCCATGATGGTCAACGGCGGCGGTCTCACCCCCCTCCAGCGGCGGCTGACCGATGTCGGCCGCATGCTGGCCGGCGTCACCGTGCTGCTGTGCGTGATCGTGCTCGCCCTCGGCCTGGTCCGCGGCCTGCCGGTCGAGCTGATGGTCGTGACCGCCATCAGCCTGGTGGTGGCGGCCGTCCCGGAGTCGCTGCCCGCGGTCGTCACCTTGAGCCTGGCGCTGGGAGCGCGCCGCATGGCCGCACGCGACGCCCTGGTGCGCAGGCTGCCCGCCGTCGAGACCCTCGGCTCGGTCACCGTGCTGGCCACCGACAAGACCGGCACGCTCACCGAGGGAAGAATGGTCGCCCGGCTGGTGTGGACCCCGGCCGGAGAAGCGCGGCTCACCGGCTCCGGCTATGCCCCCGACGGCCGGATCATCCCCGAAGGGGCCGTCGGCGCCGAGGCGTTCACCGACCTGCTGACCGCGGCGGCATTGTGCAACGACGCGCGACTGACGCCGGACCCGCGCGGCCGGTGGCCGGCGCTGGGCGATCCCACCGAGGCCGCCCTGCTCGCCGCCGCCGCCAAGCTGGGCCTGGACCGGTCACAGACGCAGCAGCGCTTCCCGCGGGTCGCCGAGCGGCCCTTCGACAGCGGGCGCAAGCGCATGACGACCGTCCACCGGACGCCCGGCGGCCACGCCCGGACGATCTGCAAGGGCGCGCCCGAGGCGCTGCTCCATCCCTCCGTCCTGACCGACGCCCCCGCGGTCCTCACCCGTGCCCGCGAGCGCGCCGACCGGCTCGCCCAGAACGGCTACCGGGTGCTGGCCGTCGCCGCGTCGGACCTGGACGACGTCCCGGCGACCGTCGAGGAGCGCGGGTTGACGCTGCTCGGGCTGATCGCGATCCTCGATCCGCCGCGGCCGGCCGCGGCGGCCGCCATCGACGCCTGCAAGCGCGCCGGGATCAGGCCCGTCCTCATCACCGGCGACCACCCGGGGACGGCTCGCGCCGTCGCCACCGACCTCGGCATCATCGAGACCGGCGGCCGGGTCGTCGACTGCCGCGACGCCGGCGCACCGGGCGAGGGCACCGCGAGCGTGTACGCCCGGGCCACGCCCGAGCAGAAGCTCGACATCATCGAGAGCATGCGTCATCGCGGCGACACGCTGGCGATGACCGGGGACGGCGTCAACGACGGGCCCGCGCTGAGACGCGCCGACATCGGCGTGGCGATGGGCGAGCGCGGCACGGAAGTGGCCCGCCAGGCGGCCGATCTGGTGCTGGCCGACGACGACCTCGACACGGTGGTCGCCGCCGTCGAGGAGGGCCGCCGCGTCTACACCAACATCCGCCGCTTCCTGGTCTACGGGCTGTCCGGCGGCGCGGCCGAGATCGCCGTGATGCTGCTGGGCCCGTTCGCCGGGCTCACACTCCCGCTGCTGCCCGCGCAGATCCTGTGGATCAACCTGCTCACCCACGGGCTTCCGGGCGTGGCCCTGGGCGGCGAGCCCGCCCTGCCGGGGTCCATGAGCAGGCCGCCCCGGCCGCCCACCCAGAGCATCCTGGGGGCCGGCCTGTGGCAGCGCGTGCTCCGGATCGCCATCGTCCTCACCGCCGTCACCCTGGGCGTCGCCATCTGGGCCCACCAGACCGGACGCCCGTGGCAGAGCATGGCCTTCTTCGCCCTCGGCGCCACCCAGCTCGGCGTGGCGATCGGCTCCCGCACCCGGCCCGGCTCCTCGGCCAACCCCGCGCTGCTGCTCGCGGTCGCCGGAGCCCTCGTGCTCCAGCTGGCCGGGCTCTACCTCCCGCCGCTCCGCGAACTCCTCGGGACCCGGCCCCTGGCCCCGGGCGACCTGCTGATCGTCACCGCCCTGTCCACCCTCGGCTACGTCGCCACCCGTCTCGACCGCGTCCTCCACCGGTCCGTCTACACCCCGTCCTCCGGCCCCGCGCGGTAGGTGGCACCAGGGCCACCAGGTACAGGACCGCCGGCACGGCGGCGCCGCCGAAGGCGGCGGCCACCGGCACCGCCGCCCGCCGCGGGTCGCGCAGGTCCCCGGCGACGAACTCGCGTTTGAGCTCCACGCGCTCATCGTCCGGGCGTGCCGTAGTAGGCCGTGCGCATGAGGGACCGCATGTCGTCGAGCATCGGCATGCGGGGGTTGGCGGGGGCGCACTGGTCCTCGTAGGCGTTGCGCGCCTGCTGGGGGAGCGCGGCGATGAACTCCTTCTCGTCGATGCCCATGGCCTGGAAGGACGGCTCGATGCCGGCGGCGTCGCGGAGCCGTTCGATGGCGGCGGCCAGGGACTCGACGCCCTGCTCCGGGGTCGCGGCGGGCAGGTCCAGCGCGTGCGCGATCTCCTGGAAGCGCTCGGGGGCGCGGTAGTGCTCGTACTTCGGCCAGCCGGTCGGCTTGGCCGGGATCGTGCCGTTGTAGCGGATCACGTGCGGCAGCAGCACCGCGTTGGTCCGGCCGTGGGCGATGTGGAAGCTCGCGCCCAGCGTGTGGGACATGGCGTGGACGATGCCGAGGAAGGCGTTGCCGAAGGCCATGCCGGCGATGGACCCGGCGTTGTGCATCCGCTCGCGCGCGACCGGGTCGCCGGATCCGTGCCGCACGGCGCTCTCCAGGTTGCCCATGATCAGCTTGATGGCGTGCAGGGCCAGGCCGTCGGTGAAGTCGCTGGCGTAGACCGACACGTACGCCTCGATGGCGTGGGTCAGGGCGTCGAAGCCGCTGTCGGCGGTGACGGTCGGCGGCAGATCGGCGGCCAGGACCGGGTCGACGATGGCGACGCTCGGAGTGAGGGAGTAGTCGGCCAGCGGGTACTTCTTGCCCGTGGCGGTGTCGGTGATCACGGCGAACGGCGTGACCTCGGCCCCGGTGCCGGAGGTCGTCGGCACGCAGACCAGCCGCGCGAGGCCGCCCAGCGCCGGGAACCTGAAGGCCCGCTTGCGGATGTCGAAGAACTTCTGCCGCATGTCGGCGAACACGACCTCGGGGTGCTCGTAGCGCAGCCACATCACCTTGGCCGCGTCCATCGCCGATCCCCCGCCGAGGGCGATGATCGTGTCGGGGCGGAACGCGCGCATCAGCTCGGCGCCGCGGTCCACGGTGGCGACGCTCGGCTCCGGCTCGACGTCGTCGATGATCTGAAGTGCCACCCGCTCGGCGCGGCGGCCCACCACGGTGAGGATCCGGTCGACGTAGCCGAGCCGGGTCATGGTCGCGTCGGTGACGATCGTCACCCGGTGCACGCCGGGCATGTCGGTCAGGTAGCGGATCGCGTGCGGCTCGAAGTAGATCTTCGCGGGCACCTTGAACCACTGGAGGTTGTTGGTACGGCGTCCGATCCGCTTGATGTTCAGCAGGTCGACGGCGGAGACGTTGTGGGAGATCGAGTTGCGGCCGTAGCTGCCGCAGCCCAGGGTCAGGGAGGGGATGAAGGCGTTGTAGACGTCGCCGAGGCCGCCCTGCGACGAAGGGGCGTTCCAGATGATCCGCACGGCCTTCACCCTCGCTCCGAACCTTTCCACCAGCGCCTCGTCACGGGTGTGGACGGCGGCGCTGTGGCCGAGGCCGCCGAACTCCACCATGCGCTCGGCCAGGACGATGCCCTCCTCGGCGCCGGCCGCGCGCAGCACCGCCAGCACCGGGCAGAGCTTCTCCCTGGTCAGCGGCTCGGCCGGGCCCACCTGACCGACCTCGGCCAAGATGATCGAGGTGCCTTCCGGCACGGTGAAACCGGCCCGCCCGGCGATCCAGGCGGCGGACCGGCCGACGACGTCGGGATTGATCCTGGTACAGGCCCCGGGTGCGCCCGTGGCCGCGCCGAACAGCAGGTCCTCCAGCTTCCGCTTCTCCTCCGGCGTGGCCAGGTAGGCGTGCAGCGCGCCGAACTCGGCGAGCGTGGCGTCGTACACGGCCGCGTCGATGATGACCGCCTGCTCGGAGGCGCAGATCATGCCGTTGTCGAACGCCTTGGACAGCACGATGTCGTTGACGGCCCGGCGCAGGTCGGCCGTGCGTTCGACGTACGCGGGCACGTTCCCCGGGCCGACGCCGAGCGCGGGCTTGCCCGCCGAGTACGCCGCGTGGACCATGCCGCCGCCGCCGGTGGCCAGGATCGTGGACACGCCGTCATGGCGCATGAGCGCGCTGGTGGCGACCGGCGACGGGTCCTCGATCCACTGCACGCAGTGCTCCGGCGCGCCCGCGGCGACGGCCGCGTCGCGGACGACCCTCGCCGCCGCGGCGCTGCACTCCTGTGCCGCGGGGTGGAAGGCGAACACGATCGGGTTGCGGGTCTTCAGGGCGATCAGGGCCTTGAAGATCGTGGTGGAGGTGGGGTTGGTGACCGGGGTGATCCCGCAGACCACGCCGACCGGTTCGGCGATCTCCACCAGGCCGCTGATGTCGTCGCGGGCGATGACGCCGACGGTCTTGAGCGCCGCCATGCCGTTGGTCACGTGCTCGCAGGCGTAGACGTTCTTCACCGCCTTGTCCTCGAACAACCCGCGGCCGGTCTCCCGTACCGCCAGTTCGGCCAGCCCGGCGTGCTCGTCGAGCGCGGCGACCGACGCCTTCTTCACGATGTGGTCCACCTGTTCCTGGTCGAAGGCCGCGTACTCCTCCAGCGCCTTGAGCCCGTTCCCGACAAGGGCGTCGACCATCTCGCTGACGGCGGCCGGTACGTGCGCCACGTGCGCGGTCATGTGATCACCTCGGCATCTCGTGTGATGCGGTCACTCCGAGCATCTCGATCCGCCGCCTCCGGCACCGGAGCGCTTGGACCTTGATCCCCTGCCCGAACGACACCCCGGCTCGGGACCTTGGACCCCGGTCCGCGCCCGCGCCGCTCCTGTACCGGCGCCGAGGGCGCCGCGGAGGGCTGAGGCGGCGGACAGGTCGAGATGACGGCCGGGGTCGCGCGGGCGACCCCGGCCGTCATCGGGCTGTCACCGCCTCCGCCGTCGGAGGCCGTCAGCGGAGTCGGCGGGCGAAGGGTGAGGGTGCGGGGGTGCTGGGCGCGAGCCGTACGCGGGCGTCCACGGCCACCGCGCCGGACGGGGAGACGATCACGGGGTCGAGGTCCAGTTCGGCCACCTCGGGCAGGGCGTCCAGCAACCGGCCGACGCGGACGATCTGCTCGGCCAGCGACCTGACGTCGGCCTTCGGCCTGCCGAGGTGGCCGTAGAGCAGAGGCGAGCAGCGCAGGTCGGCGATCAGCTCCGCGGCGGCGTCCAGGCTGAGCGGCGGCACCCGGAACGCGCGGTCCGCGAGCAGGTCGGCGGTGACGCCCCCCATGCCGACCATGACGAGCGGGCCGAACGCCGGATAGTTGACGCCGCCCACGATGATCTCGACGCGGGCGCTCTCCGGGCCGTCCACGCTGATCGACTCGGCGACGTTCACCCCGAAGCACCGCAGCAGCCGTCCGGTGGTGACCGGGTCCAGCCAGCCGCCGCCGGGCCGTGCGGCGAGCTCTGACAGCACGATCTCCCTGGCGCCGCGGGCCTGTCCGCGGGATGCCGGTTCGGCGCGGTCGTCCGGCGTGCGGAGCCACGCGGCGTACGCCGTGACGCGGGCCAGCGCCCGCACGGCCTCCTCGGGATAGGCGTAGACGGGGATGCGCCCGTCGATCAGCCCTTCGTGGCCCATCACGCAGGCCACCACGGTCTTGCGGGACGCGCGGGCGGCCTCGCCGATCGCCTTGCGGGTCGCCTCCGGCCCCGATCCGAACGGAGGGGTGTAGACGACGAGCACGGCGTCCACCCCCGCCTCGGCGAGCACGCGTTCCACCGCCGCGCCGATCTCCTCCGCGGAGGCGTCGGCGGTCAGGTCCACCGGGTTGCCGAGCGCCGACCCGGCCCGCACCCACGCGGACGGCGCGGCGGACGGCACGAGCTCCGGGACGACCAGCCCCTCGCGCTCGCAGGCGTCGGCGGCCATCGCCTGCGGGCCGCCGGAGTTGCCGACGATGGCCACCCGGCGACCGGCCGGAAGCGGCTGGGCCGTCAGCAGCCGGGCGGTGTCCAGCAGGTCCCGCACGCCGTCCACCCGGATCACTCCGGCCGCGCGGACCAGGGCGTCCACCGCGACGTCGGGCGTGGCGGCGGCCGCGGTGTGCGAGCGCACCGCCCTGTCACCCGCCACGGACCGTCCGCTCTTGATCAGCAGCACCGGCTTGCGGCGCCCCACCCGGGCGGCGATCCCGGCGAACCTGCGCGGGTTGCCGAACGACTCCAGGTAGAGCGCGATGACCCGCGCCGCCTCGTCGTCCTCCCAGTATTCGAGCAGGTCGTTGCCGCTGACATCGGCCTTGTCGCCGACCGACACCAGCGAGGAGACCGGCAGGCGCTCCAGCAGGGCCGCTCCGACGGCGCCCGACTGCGACATCACCGCGATGCCGCCCCCGACCAGGGGGGCGGGCAGGAAGCTCGCGTTCATCCGCGCCGCGGTGTTCACGATCCCGAGGCAGTTCGGGCCGACCAGGCGCATGCCGGCCGACCGGCATATCGCCACCAGCTCCCGCTCGGCGGGCCGTCCCTCGTTCTCGGCGAACCCGGCCGTCAGCACCACCAGCCCCTTCACCCCGGCGGCGGCGCAGTCGCGGGCCACGCTCAGGACGGCCGGCGCGGGGACCGCGACCACGGCCAGGTCCACCGGTCCGGGGACCGCACGCAGGTCCGGGTACGCCTCGATCCCGGCCACGCGCGCCGCCTTCGGGTTGACCGGGTACACCGGGCCGGGGAACCCGCCGTCGAGGAGATTGCGCAGCACCTTGTGCCCGGCGCCCGACGGGTCCCGGCCCGCGCCGACGACGGCGATGGACGCCGGCGCCATCACGCGGGCCAGCGAGGCGCGCTCGGCCTGGTGGTCGCGGGCCGCGACGCTCTCCAGCAGCCGGTCACCCGGGTCCAGGCGGATGCGCAGATGCACCAGGGAGCCGTCGTACTCCAGGTCGACCGGCAGTCCGAGGTCGTGGAGCATCCTCAGCATCGCCCGGTTCTCGGCGAGCACCTCGCCGGTCAGTTCCGCGACGCCGGCCTCCGCGGCCCGCACGGCCAGGTGTTCCAGCAGCAGGGTGCCGAGCCCCAGTCCTTGGGCGGCGTCGTCGATCAGGATGGCCATCTCGGCGGCCGTGGGTGCGGCGGCAGGGGTGTGCTCGGCGATGGCGACCAGCCGGCCGTGGAGGACCGCCACCAGCACCAGGCCCTGCCGGCCGGGGCGGGTGAGCCGGTCGACATAGGCGTGCGCCGTCGCCCGGCCGCCGGTGAAGAAGCGCAGGTAGGCCGAACGCTCCGATGTGCGCTCGACCAGTTCGTGCAGGCCGGCGCCGTCGCCGGCCGCGAGCGGGCGCAGGTGGGCGATGCCGCCGTCGCGGAGCAGGACGTCGCATTCCTCGGACATGACGGTCTCCCGTTCCGTGCCGGACCGCGATGCGGGCATGCGGGAGGACGGCCGCGCCGCGCCTGCCGCCGTCGTCGGGTCTGCTTCGGTGTGTGGTTCACTGCCACGGTCCCGCCCATGCCGCAACGGCGGCAGTGCCGGAGGGCCACCGTGAAGAGGACTTTGGTCCGCCGGGGATCACCGCCGCGCACCGGAGGCTCCACCGTCCTTCCGGCCCGACCACCGCGTTTTCCGCCCCGCCCTCACCCCTCGCCGGGGCCGGCGTGCGCGTCCGTCGGTGGGACCAAGGTCCCGCGACATGTGACCCGACGGCCCTGGGGACGACGCCGCCGCATGCCGGACCCTTCCGGGAGTGCCTCGAAACTCCTGGAGCCCTGATGGACGTCCTTGACCTGTCCCGGTGGCAGTTCGGCATCACGACCGTCTACCACTTCCTGTTCGTCCCCCTGACGATCGGGCTGTCGTTCATCGTGGCCGGGCTGCAGACCACCTGGTACCGCACGAAGAACCTCGCCTACCTGCGCTTGACCCGGTTCTGGGGGCGTCTGTTCCTCATCAACTTCGCGATGGGCGTCGTCACGGGAATCGTGCAGGAGTTCCAGTTCGGCATGAACTGGAGCGCGTACTCGAGGTTCGTCGGGGACGTCTTCGGGGCGCCGCTGGCCATGGAAGGGCTGATCGCCTTCTTCATGGAGTCCACGTTCCTCGGGTTGTGGATCTTCGGCTGGGACCGCCTCCCGCCGCGCCTGCACCTGGCGACGATCTGGCTGGCCGCGGCCGGCACGGCGGTCTCCGCCTCCTTCATCCTGGCGGCGAACTCCTGGATGCAGCACCCGGTCGGGTACAGGCTCAACCCGGTGAGCGGCCGGGCCGAGCTGACCGACATCTGGGCCGTCCTGACCAACCCCACCACCCTGGTCACCTTCCCCCACGTGATCTTCGGCGCGTTCGTCACCGCGGGCGCCTTCGTGGCCGGGGTGAGCGCAAGGTCGAGGGCATCAACGACATCCAGGCCCGTTATCAGCGGCTGTACGGCCCGGGCGACTACCGGCCGGTGGTGGGGCCGGCGTACTGGTCGTTCCGCCTGATGATCGGCTTCGGGCTGCTGGCGGGGCTGCTCGCCCTGGCCGGGTTGTGGCTGACCCGCCGCGGACGCCTGCCGGCGAGCCGCTGGTTCTACCGGACCGCCGTGCTCGGCATCGGCCTGCCCTTCCTCGCCAACTCCCTCGGCTGGATCTTCACCGAGATGGGGCGCCAGCCGTGGACCGTCTTCGGCGTCATGCGCACGGCGGCCGCCGTGTCCCCGGGGCGGACGTCCCCGAGGTCGCGCTCACCCTGGTCGGCTTCACGCTGGTCTACGGGCTGCTCGCCGTCATCGAAGTGCGGCTTCTGTTGAAGTTCGTCCGGCTGGGCGTCGAGACGGAAGCCGAGCCCAACGACCCCGTACCCGCGCTCTCCTACTGAGGACCCGTCCCATGGAACTCACAACCGTCTGGTTCGTGCTCATCGCCGTCCTGTGGACCGGATACTTCGTCCTTGAGGGCTTCGACTTCGGCGTCGGCGTGCTGCTGCCGCTCGTGGCCCGCGACGAGGCCGAGCGCCGCGTCGTCGTCGCCTCGATCGGGCCCGTCTGGGACGGCAACGAGGTCTGGCTCCTGGTCGCGGGCGGCGCGACCTTCGCCGCGTTCCCCGAGTGGTACGCCACCTTGTTCAGCGGCTTCTACCTGCCGCTGTTCCTCATCCTTCTGGCGCTGATCGCCAGAGGGGTGGCGCTGGAGTACCGCAACAAGAGCGACGGCACCCGGGGGTGGGACCGCGCCCTGTTCTGGGGCTCCGTGGTCCCCGCCTTCCTGTGGGGAGTGGCCTTCGCCAACATCGTGCACGGCGTGACCCTGGACGCCGATCACGAGTACACCGGCACGCTGCTGGACCTGCTCAACCCCTACGCCCTGCTCGGCGGAGCGGCGACGCTGGCGCTGTTCACCCTGCACGGAGCCGTGTTCCTGGCCCTGCGCACCCAAGGGGAGCTGCGCCAGGCCGCGGGCCGGGTGGCGCGGCAGCTCGGGCTGCTCGCCCTGGTCATCGGCGGCGCGTTCCTCCTGCTCACCCAGCTCGACTCCGGCAAGCCGGCCACCTGGGTCACCGCCGCCGTCGCGGCCGCCGGCGTCGCCTGCGCCCTGGGCGCCACGATCCGGGGCAGGGACGGCTGGGCGTTCACCGCCAACGCCACGGCGATCGCCGCGGTCACCGCGACGCTGTTCGGGAACCTGTGGCCGGACGTCATGCCCGCCCTGGACGCCGCCCACAGCCTCACGGTCGTCAACGCCTCCTCCACCCCCTACACGCTGACCGTCATGACCTGGGTCGCCGTGAGCTTCACCCCGATCGTCCTGGCCTACCAGGCGTGGACGTACTGGGTGTTCCGCAAGCGGCTCACCGGCGGCTGAGCCCGGCGCGCGAGCCCCGGCCCGGCTGGAAGCAGCGCCGGTCCAGCGCGGCCAGTTCCTGGAGCGGGAGGGTGTCGCGGATGCCGGCCACGACGTCCTCGCCCTGGGCGTCGCGCAGATAGTCGCCGTAGACGCCGTAGACGCCGCGGGCGCCGGTCGCCGGGTCGCGGGTGAAGGCCACCCCGGTGCCCGAGTCCGGTCCGCGGTTGCCGTAGACCATGGCCATGATGGTCACGGCGGTGCCGAGGTCGTCGGGGATGTGCTCGGCGCGGCGGTAGATCCGCGCGCGCTCGGTGTTCCACGACCGGAACACCGCCAGGACGGCGCCCCGCAGCTGCTCGTGCGGGTCCTGGAGGAACGGCCCGCCGGTGTGCGCGTGGAAGATCTTCTTGTACTCCTCCGCCAGGTCGCGCAGGTCGCGCGCGGTGAGGTCGGGATCGTGGCTCACTCCGGCGGCACGGCGATGAGCCTCCAGCGCCCGCTCGAACTCCTCGGCGGGCACGCCCGCGACGGTCGAGCCGTACATGGAGATGAGCCGCCGGTAGCAGTCCCAGGCGAAGCGCTCGTTCCCCGACGCGGCGGCCAGGCCGGCGACGCCGGCGTCGGTCAGGCCGATGTCGAGGATCGTCTCCATCATGCCCGGCATGGAGAACCTGCCCCCCGAGCGGACCGAGACCAGCAGCGGATCCGCGGGATCGCCCAGCCGGCGCCCCATCACCGCCTCGACCCGCCTCAGGTGGGCGGCGACGTCGTCCATGAGTCCTTCCGGCACCTCACCTCGCGCGAGGTAGGCGCGGCACGCTTCGGTGGTGATGACGAAGCCCGGCGGGACCGGGAGCCCGAGCCGGGTCATCTCGGCGAGGTTCGCGCCCTTGCCGCCGAGAAGCTCCTTCATCTCCTTGCCGCCGTCCGCGAAGTCGTACACATAGGTGCGCATCGCGTCTCGCCTCCGTTCGGATCCGGGTCGTTGGTGCCGCCGGTCAGACGCTGGTCACGCCGTGCGCGCGGAACTGCGCGTGGACGCGGTCGAGCAGCTCCTGGCCGGGCGGCGGGGTGTCGGCCAGGGGGAACGTCAGGCCCAGCCGCTGGTACTTCTCCGCCGCCATGCGATGGAAGGGCAGCACGTCGACGTGCTCGACGTTCCCGAGGCCGGCGACGAAACGGGCCAGCCGGTCGACGTCCCCCGGGTCGTCGGTGAGACCGGGGACCAGCACGTAACGGATCCACGTGGGCCGGCCGAGGTCGGCCAGGCGGCGGGCGAAACGCAGAGTCGGCTCCAGGGAGCCGCCGGTCAGGCGCCGGTAGCCCGCCGGGTCCGCGGACTTGATGTCGAGCAGGACCAGGTCGGTGTCGGCGAGCATCGCGTCGGTCGCGCGGTCGCCCAGCAGGCCGGAGGTGTCGAGCGCGGTGTGCAGGCCGAGGTCGCGGCAGCGGCGCAGCACGTCCGCGGTGAAGCGAGGCTGCAGCAGCGGTTCGCCGCCGCTGACGGTGACGCCGCCGCCGGCCACGGTGATGAACCGGCGATACCTGCCGACCTCCGCCATGACCTCGTCGATGGTCACCCGGCGGCCGTCGCGCATCCGCCACGTCTCGGGGTTCTGGCAGTACAGGCAGCGCAGCGGGCAGCCGCACGTGAACACCACGAACCGCGTCCCTGGGCCGTCGACGCCGACCGAGATGTCCCACGAACTGATGACACCGGTGCCCGGCGCCCCGGGCGGCGAGCAGAGTTCGCCCGCCGCCTCTCCCAGCACCGTCTCCCGGGCGTTCACCACGACCATCACAGGGACCCGTGGAAGGTGCGGTCCACGACGTCCTGCTGCTGCTCGCGCGTCAGGCGGACGAAGTTCACCGCGTACCCCGACACGCGGATGGTGAGCTGCGGGTAGCGGTCCGGGTGCTCCATCGCGTCCAGCAGCACGGCCCTGGTCAGCACGTTGACGTTCATGTGGAAGCCGCCGGCGTCGGCGTAGCCGTCCAGGACGCCGACCAGGTTCACCACCCGCTCCTCCGGGGTGCGGCCCAGTCCTTCGGGCGTGACCGTGTTGGTGAGCGAGATGCCGTCCCTGGCCTGGTCGTAGGGCAGCTTCGCCACCGACAGGGCGGCGGCGACCATGCCGTGCCGGTCGCGGCCGTTCATCGGGTTGGCGCCCGGCGCGAACGGCGCGCCCGAGCGGCGCCCGTCGGGGGTGTTCCCGGTGTGCTTGCCGTACACGACGTTGGAGGTGATCGTCAGCACCGACTGGGTGTGCTCGGCGTCGCGGTAGGCGGGGTGGCGGCGGACCTTGGCCATGAACGAGCGGACCAGGCCGGTCGCGATGCGGTCCACCCGGTCGTCGTTGTTGCCGAAGGCCGGGTAGTCGCCCTCGACCTCGTAGTCGACCGCCAGTCCCGTCCGGTCGCGGACCACCCTGACCCGCGCGTACTTGATCGCCGACAGGCTGTCGGCGGCCACCGACAGCCCGGCGATGCCGCAGGCCAGAGTGCGCGCCACCGGGTAGTCGTGCAGCGCCATCTCGATGCGCTCGTAGGCGTACTTGTCGTGCATGTAGTGGATGACGTTGAGGGCGTTTACGTACGTGGCGGCCAGCCAGTCCATCATCCGGTCGAACGCGGCGGCGACCTGGTCGTGGTCCAGGTACTCGCCCTCCAGAGGCGGGACGGCCGGGCCGACCTGCTCGCCGGTCATCTCGTCGCGGCCGCCGTTGATCGCGTACAGCAGGGTCTTGGCCAGGTTGACCCGGGCGCCGAAGAACTGCATCTGCCTGCCGACCGGCGCGGCCGACACGCAGCAGGCGATGGCGGTGTCGTCGCCGAAGTACGGTCGCATCAGTTCGTCGCTCTCGTACTGGATCGAGCTGGTCTCGATCGAGAGCCGGGCGCAGAACCGCTTGAACGGCTCGGGCAGCCGCGGCGACCAGAACACCGTCAGGTTGGGTTCGGGAGCGGGGCCGAGGTTGCGCAGGGTCTGCAGGTAGCGGAAGCTCGTACGGGTCACCAGTGTCCGGCCGTCCTCGCCCATGCCGCCGATCGACTCGGTCACCCAGGTGGGGTCGCCGGAGAAGAGCTCGTCGTACTCGGGGGTGCGCAGGAACCGGACGATGCGCAGCTTGATCACGAAGTCGTCGATCAGCTCCTGGGCGCGCTCCTCGGTGATGGCGCCCTCGGCCAGGTCGCGCTGCAGGTAGACGTCCAGGAAGGTCGCGGTACGGCCCAGCGACATGGCGGCGCCGTTCTGCTCCTTCACCGCGGCCAGGTAGGCCAGGTACAGCCACTGGACCGCCTCGTGGGCGGTGGCGGCGGGCCGGGAGACGTCGCACCCGTACGAGGCGGCCATCTCCCGCAGCTCCGCCAGGGCGCGCACCTGCTCCGAGAGCTCCTCGCGGTCGCGGATCACCGCGTCGGTGGAGAAGGCGCCGTCGAGGCCGCGCAGCTCGGCCTTCTTGGCCTCGACCAGCCGGTCGACGCCGTACAGCGCGACGCGGCGGTAGTCGCCGATGATCCGGCCCCTGCCGTAGGAGTCGGGCAGGCCGGTGATGACCCCCGAACGGCGCGCGGCGCGGATGTCGGGGGTGTAGGCGTCGAAGACGCCGTCGTTGTGGGTCTTGCGGTACTTGGTGAAGATCTCCCGCACGCGCGGATCGAGGGTGTGGCCGTACGCGGCCAGGCCGTTCTCCACCATCCGCAGGCCGCCGGCGGGCATGATCGCCCGCTTGAGCGGTGCGTCGGTCTGAAGCCCCACGATCAGCTCGTCGGCCCGGTCGATGTACCCGGGCCGGTGAGCCGTGATCGAGGAGGGCGTCGAGGCGTCGACGTCGTAGACGCCGCGCCGCCGCTCCTCGGGGAGCATGCCGGCGATCTCGCGCCATACGGCCAGCGTGCGATCGGTGGCGGAGGCCAGGAACGACTCGTCGCCGTGGTAGGGCGTGTAGTTGTCCTGGATGAAGGCGCGGACGTCGATGGCCGTGCGCCAGGCCGTTCCTTGGAAACCGCGCCAGGCCTCGAGCCCGGTCGCCTGCCGCCGTCCCGCTGTGACCGTCATCGCGAACCTCCCGGTGTCAGGGTCTCGCTCCCACTTTCGTCCGGTCCCCCCGCCGGCTCATCGAACGGAGGTCCTTGATCGGCGGGCCGAAAGTCCTCCCGCCGCGGCTTCCCGCGAGGTGTGCCCGCCCGCTTCGACGAGCTGACGGCCGCGATGGCGGTGCTGGAGCGGCGCTACCGCGACCTGTGCGACATCGAGTTCACCATCGAGGACGGCAAGCTCTGGCTCCTGCAGACCCGCGTCGGCAAGCGCACGGCCGCCGCCGCCTTCACCATCGCCGCGCAACTGGTCGACGAGGGCGTCATCGACCTGGACGAGGCGCTGCTCCAGGTGGACGGCGCCCGGCTCGCGCGGCTCATGTTCCCCCGCTTCAACGTGTCGGGCGCGCCCAAGCCGATCGCCACCGGGGTCCTCGCCGCGCGGCGCTCGGGCCGCCCCGCGTGAGGACCGGGCACGACGACACGGCGCCTCCTCCAGACCCCTGGAGGAGGCGCCGCGGCGCGGGGACTTCACTCATGGACGGACGACGGCCACGGGGCAGCAGGCGTGGTGCAGAAGCGCACGGCTCACCGAGCCGAGCAGGAGAGCGCCCACGCCGCTGCGGCCGTGGGAGCCGACGACGACCAGATCGGCCTTCTCCGAGGCCTGGGCGAGCGCGTCGACGGGGTGCGCGCACGGCACGTCCTCGATCACCGTGACGCCGGGATACCCGCCGCTCAGCTCGGCCAGCTTGTCGGAGACGACCTGGTGCTGAGCCCGGCGGATCTCGTCCATGTCGTAGGCGATCTCGGGGGCGTAGGCGTGCACGGGCAGGCGCCAGGCGTGCACGGCACGCAGGGCGGCGCCGCGCAGCGAGGCCTGCTCGAAGGCGTAGACGAGGGCGGGGCCGCATTGCGGGGAGTCGTCGACGCCGACCACGACCTCGCCGCCGTCCCGGGCCTCGGCGTCCGGGCGCACGACCACCACGGGACCGTGGGCATGGCCGGCGACGTGCGCGCTGACCGAGCCGACGACGGCTCCGGCGAAGCCGCCGAGCCCTCTGCTGCCGACCACCACCTCAGCGGCGTCCTTCGCCTGCTCGCACAGGACCGTGGCGGGGACGCCCTCGACGACCGCGATCGTGACCTCGATCTCCGGGCGGCGCCGCCGGGCGCGAGCCTCGGCCTCGCCGAGCACGCGCGCGGCGCCGCGGACCAGGCTGTCGCCGACGTCGGGCGGAGCCGGGTACCTCGCGATGCTGTAGGGCCAGTTCTCCACCACCGAGACGATGTGCAGCGGAACGCCCTTACGGGCGGCGTCGTCCGCGGCCCAGTCGAGCGCCGCCACCGCCGAGGGTGAACCGTCGGTGCCCACCACGATCTTTCCGAACATCTTCTGTCCTCTCCGTCCGCTCGGCGGGCGTCAGTTCTCCTGACCCGCTACGAGCCGGACCACTTGGGGTCGTACTCCTCGTCGTAACCGATCTCGTCCACCACATCGACGAGCCGGAAGTCCTCGCGGCCAGGGTCTTAGGCCTCGGCCGGTGCGCAGTTCGACGGGCGGGCGGCGCGGAGCGCGAGGCACGCACGGGCCGTACCCGAACCTGATGATCATTTGCGGGTGGCCGCGGCGGTGGTGCGGATCGACGCGGTGGCGCATGTCCCGCAGGTCCAGCGGCTGGTTGAGGAACGAAGCCGACACGCCGTGCGCGCTCGCCAGCAGCAGCACCCTCTGCAGCGCCTGCCCGGCCCGGAGCCAGTCGACGGGACGGTCGCCGGAGGTGGTGAGCACCGCGATCTGCGGGTGACGCTCGAAACGCGCGTCGGGCCGGGCCGGATGCGTGCCGAAGTCGCGGACCGCCGCCGAGTCCCCGGCGGGGCGCGGGCCCAGCACGTAACCGGGCAGGCCGTCGCGGTGCTTTCCCCTCATCGTCCACGCCCGCAGTTCGGCGAGGTAGTCGTGGTCCCCGGCCAGCTCCCCCTCGGCCATGGCGACATAGTCCAGCAGGTCCGCCGAGCCGCGCCCGCCGAGCAGCACCAGGTTGGCGCCCTCTCTGGACGCCGCGATACGCAGGTCCGCCAGCACCCACGAAGGCACCCGCCTGTCGTCGAACGGTTCACGGTTGGTGCGCCGCTTGCCGATGTTGGCGTACAGCTCCTGCTCCAGCGGGGTGGGCGGGCCGGCGTAGGGCATGTGGACGACCGCGAGCAGCCGCGGGTCGGTCTGCGGGTCGGGCAGCGGCCACGACAGCGGCCGGTATCCGGCCACGCGGACGGCCAGGCGCAGGTTGAATAGCGCGGCACCGCAGCTGACGTGCAGCGACCGGCCACGCGGGTCGGTCGTTCTGAGCCGGCGGTCCGGATCGGCGAGCAGCTCCACGGCGTTCGGTGTGATCCGGAAGCGCCACGGTTGGGTGTTGTGGATCGAGGGCGCCTGACCGGCCGCGGCGAGCAGCCGGCGGACACCGAGGTCGGTCTCAGTGGGGACAGGCATGGCGTGCCTCCTTCGTCGACTCCGAGGCTCCCGCCGGACGCCGGATGGACGGCAGGGCCGAAGGTCCCGGAGGCGCCGGGCCTACCGGCCGGTCGACGCGATCCGTATGGCACTGCTGGCAAAGACCTGGAAAAGGTGTGATTAGTGCGAACACCACGTCAGCCCCGCGATGAAAGGGCCAGCCATGTCACTCACCCAAGGGCGCCACGAAGGTGACGCCGCGCCCCGCACCCCCGCGGTGAACGCCGGCCTGCCGCACGACGAGACCCGTCCGGCCGACTACGTCTTCGCCCTCGCCCGCATCGCGATCGGCTGGGTCTTCCTCTGGGCCTTCCTGGACAAGCTGTTCGGCTGGGGCTTCGCCACCCCCTCCGCCCGGGCGTGGATCAACGGCGGCAGCCCGACCACCGGCTTCCTCAAGGGCACCACCGAGCACGCCTTCGGCGGATTCTTCAGCGGCCTCGCCGGCCAGGCCTGGGTCGACTGGCTGTTCATGGCCGGACTGGCCGGCATCGGCGCCGCCCTGATCCTGGGCGCCGGCATGAGGATCGCCGCGGCCACCGGCGGCCTCCTGCTGGTGTTCATGTGGGCGGCCGAACTGCCCCTCACCACCAACCCGTTCGTGGACGAGCACATCATCTACGCCATCGTGCTGGCCGGCCTCGCCCTGGCAGGCGCCGGCGACACCCTCGGCATCGGCCGGTGGTGGAGCGGCACCGCGATCGTGCGGCGCCACCCCGTCCTCAAGTAGTCCTCCATGACCGCCCCGGCGCCCGCTCCTCGCCACGAGGAGCGGGCGCCGACGCGTGCGGTCACAGCGGACGCCCGGCGGGCGTGGCCACCCACCGGGCGGGATCCGTGCCGGCGCCCCCGGCCGGATCGGGCGTCAGCCCCCGGTCCGGTCGCCGCCCTCCCCCTGGTCGGCCTTCAGCCGGGCCGCCAGGGCCGCCACCTGGGTACGGCGCTGCATGTTGAGCTTGTTCAGCAGGTTGGACACGTAGTTCTTGACGGTCTTCTCCGCCAGGTACATCCGGTCGCCGATCTGGCGGTTGGTCAGCCCCTCGCCGATCAGCTCCAGGATGTGCCGCTCCTGGTCGGTGAGGGCGGCCAGCGGGTCCTTGCGGCCGGCCTGCTCGCGCAGCCGCTGCAACATGGTGGCGGTGGTCCTCGGATCGAGCAGAGACTGGCCCGCCGCCACCGTGCGCACCGCCCCCACCAGGTCGGAGCCGTGGATCTGCTTGAGGACGTAGCCCGCGGCGCCGGCCATGACCGCGTTGAACAGCGCCTCCTCATCGGCGTAGGAGGTGAGCATCAGACAGGCCAGCTCGGGCACCCTGGAGCGCACCTCCCTGCAGACGTCGACCCCGCTGCCGTCCGGAAGGCGCACGTCGAGCACCGCCACATCGGGCTTGAGCGCCGGGATGCGCGCCACCGCCGACTCGGCCGTGCCGGCCTCGCCGACGATCTCTATGTCATCCTCGGCATCCAGCAGCGCCGCGACGCCGCGGCGCACCACCTCGTGGTCGTCGACCAGGAACACCCGAATCATGTCTTGGACAGTAACTCCGGTGAGCCTGTGACGGTAGGGCGCCACTCCCGGAGACGACCGGCCTTCTCGACCGAGCGAAAGTCCCTGAAGCAAGGGACTTTCACCGCTGCCCGGTGCGATCGCCTTCGGGCATCGTGAGGAGGGAGAGAAGGAGGCTCGTCATGACGGTGAAAGTCAGAGACGTGATGGGAAAGGTGGCCATCACCGTGCCGCTGGACGCGTCGTTCGCCGAACTGGTCGCCACGATGCGGCGGTTCGACGTCGGCGCCGTCACGGTGGTCGACCCCGACCGGCGTCCCGTCGGAGTCGTCACGACCGACGACGTCCTGCTGAAGGAGATCCGGCCTCGTTCCGCCCCCGGCGCTCTGTTCGAGAGCCGCAGACGGCGCGGCGAGAACCGCAAGGCCGCCGGCACCACGGCCCAGGAGCTCATGACGAGCCCGGCCATAACGGTGACCGAGGACACCTCGATCCGCGAGGCGGCCCGGCTGATGCACGCCGCGCACATCAAGCAGTTGCCGGTGATCAACATGCTGACCGGCCGCGTCGCGGGGACCGTCCACCAGAAGGACCTGATCAAGATCTACACCCGCCCGTCGGCCGACATCGAGCGCGAGGTCCGGCGGCTGATCGAGGCCCAGGAGATCACCGGCGAAGGACTGGAGGTGGCCGTCGAGGCGGGAGTCGTCACGCTGACCGGCCAGACGCTCCTGCGCTCCCAGGCCGCCCGCCTCGCCGCGTCGGCCGAGACCGTCGACGGCGTCATCGCCCTGGTCTGCGACCTCACCTTCCTCCAGGACGACCAGGCCTCCATCTCCCCCCTCTACCTGTGACAACGCCCGAAGGCCCGTCCCGCACGGCGCCGGCCGAGATCGCCGCGGGGAAACGCCGGACGGGCGGAGCGGCGTCCGGGGATGGTTTCGCCGGGCGCGGAAGGCCTCGCGTCCGGGTGCGCCGGACCCTTGAATGAGAAGGCGGCCGTGGGCGACCCATGGCCGCCCTTGGAGGAGGTCCTCGCCGTGGCCGGAGCACGGCCGCGGGGCGAAAGGATGGGCGGCGGATGGCGGTGACGGCGGCGTACGACGAGATCGCCGACTGGTACGAACGCGAATTCCTCGGCGCGCAGCAGGCCCCGGCGGGGGACGGCAATCCCCTGGGCCTGGGCAGGCTGCTCGACGACCTGCTGGGCGAAGGTGAGGGCGTCTGCCTGGAGGTCGGCTGCGGCACCGGCGTCCATGCCGCCCGCGTACGCGAACTGGGCTGGACCCCGGTCGGCGTCGACCTGTCCAGCCGGATGCTGCACTACGCCCGTGGCCGGCTCGCGGTCGCGCGGGCCGACGCCGAGCGGCTGCCGTTGCGTGACGGCTCGGTCCCGGCCGCCATCGCGGTGATGGCGCACAGCGACATGCCCGGCTACCCGGCGGTGCTGAGCGAGGTGGTCCGGGTGCTGCGGCCGGGCGGAGTGTTCGTGCACATCGGCATCCACCCGTGCTACTGCGGATCCTTCGCCGACCGCCGCGATCCGCAGGCGGTGGTGATCAGCCCCGGTTACCTCGACAGCCACTGGACCAAGAAGTCCTGGAACGACCACGGACTCCGGGTCAAGGTCGGAGCCGCTCACTGGCCATTGCCCGAACTGCTCAACACCTTCCTCGACGCCGGCCTGACGCTCGAACGGTTCGCCGAGAGCGGCTCCTCCCCCACCCCGATCGTCCTGGCCGTCAAAGCCCGGAAGAGGGCCTGAGCCGTCAAGGCGTCGCGAGCGGGCGGCACGGTGGCGGGCGGGGGATCGGCGGGGGCCCTCCCTAGTGGCCGAGGCGTTCGATGGTGAAGGCGGTGAGGAAGCCGATCGTCGTGATGAGGCCGGTGAGGACGTGTGCGCGTTCGAACGCCTCAGGGATCATGGTGTCGGCGATCATCGCGAGGATGGCTCCGGCGGCGACGGCGGTGATGATCGCGATGGCGGCCGGGGAGGCGGTCCGCAGGGTGAGGTTGCCGACCGAGGCGGCGATGCCGCTGGCCAGCGCGATGCCGCCCCAGACTCCGAAGACATAGCGCGCGTCGCGGCCGGCGTTCTTCATGCCGGAGGCGCTGGACAACCCTTCGGGCACGTTGGAGATGAACACCGCCGCCAGGACGGCGACCCCGACGCCGCCGCCGTTCAGCAGTGACAGGCCGAGCACCACCGATTCGGGGACGCCGTCGAGCAGGGCCCCGATCGCGATGGCCGCCCCGCTTCCCTGCGTCTGACCTTCGTCGACCTGCTGGTGCCCGGAACGTTTGCGATGCCGGGCGCCGTGGCGGGCCAGCCAGGCGTTGGCCGCGACGTACAGGACCGCCCCGGCCAGGAAACCCGTCGCGGCCGCGCCCAGGCCGCCGGAACGCTCCGCCTCGTCGACCAGGTCGAACGACAGTGCGGAGATCAGCACCCCGGCGCCGAAAGCCATGATCGCGGCGATCAGCCTGGCCGGCACCCGAACCAGCCAGGCGACCCCCGCCCCGGCGACCAGCGCGCCTCCCGCGACGAGCCCCCACAACCCTGCTTGCAACCATTGCGGCATGCCGGCCCCTCCATCTCGCACCGCTCCCGGGCCGCTTCAGGATGGATGGTGTCACAGTGGCCCGGCGACCCGGCGACCCGGCGACCCGGCGACCCGGCGACACCGCCGCCGGTGATGCGGGGTGAGACGTCGACCTCACATTCCGGGGGGTCACCTCGTCGGTCCGGTGTGGGCGCGGATGCGGATGCGGATGCGGATGCGACGAAGGGAAAGGACGGCGACGCCATGACCACCCGATCAGGGCCGCAGGACGACCGGGCCGATCCGGGCCTGGCCGCGATCATGGGCGAGCGGCGCCAGCTGATCAATCTCGCCTATCGGCTCCTCGGCTCCCTGGCCGAGGCCGAGGACGTCGTCCAGGAGACCTACGCGCGCTGGTACGCCATGTCCCGGCAGCGGCAGGAGGCCATCGAGTCGCCCGGCGCCTGGCTGACGAAGGTCGCCGGTCGCATCTGCCTGGACGTGCTCGGCTCGGCACGGGCCCGGCGGGAGAGCTATGTGGGCGAATGGATCCCCGAGCCGCTGCCCGACCCCAAGGAGTGGATCGCCGGGCGGCCGGGCGGCGCCACGGCGGACCCGGCCGACCGGGTCACCCTCGACGAGTCGGTCAACATGGCGTTCCTGGTCGTGCTGGAGTCGATGACGCCGGCCGAGCGCGTCGCGTTCATCCTGCACGACGTCTTCCGCTATTCCTTCGCCGAAGTGGGGGAGATCGTCGGCCGTACCCCGGCGGCGTGCCGCCAGTTGGCCTCCTCAGCCCGGCGTCGCATCCGCGGGACCCAGGCCGCCGCGACTCCGGCGGCCAGGCAGGCCGGCATCGTCAGGGACTTCAAGCGGGCCTGGGAGGCCAAGGACATCGAAGCCCTGGTCAGGCTCCTCGACCCCGGCGCCAGGGTGACCGCCGACGGCGGCGGCGTGGTCAGCGCCGTGCCGCGCCCGGTCGAAGGCGGCGAGCGCATCGCGCGCCTGTTCCTGGAGATCGCCGCCGTGATCCCCGAACTGACGATCCTGGAGCGTACGGTCAACGGCCGGCCCGGCCTGGTCGCCCAGCGGGACGGCGTCACCGTGACGGTGGCGGCGTTCGACGTCGCGGGTGACCGGATCCAGCACATCTGGGCGGTACGCAACCCCGACAAGCTCCGGCCCTGGACGGTGAACCGGGAGCACTAGCGTCGGCGGCGTGTCCCTGGCGCGCCGTGCCCGCCGCGATGAACGCGAAGCCGGGACCGGTGCGCCGGGGCGCGGACGGGAGGGTTGACGCTCCCTTCGGTTCATGGCCACAATGTGGGCGCAATATCCGTTGGGCGGAATCGGGCGGCACCCGCGCCCTCGACGGGTACTCATCTCGATCGTCATCGACGTGGTCGGCGCCCGTGTTCCGGAAAGGGTCTCGTTGCGCTCGTCCGCGCTTGGACAAGGCCAGGGTCTCTCCCTGCGGGTACTGCTGCTGGCCGTCATCGCGTCTCTCGCGCTCGTCGTCCCGGCGACGCCGGCCGAGGCCCACGGGCAGCTCGCCCTGTCGGTGCCGGCCAAGGACGCCACGGTCACCGAGCCGCTGGACGCGGTCTCGCTGTACTTCACCGAGAAGCCGCTGTCGTACGCGTACTTCACCGTCACCGCCCCGGACGGCGCACGGGTCGACCGGCACTGGTCGCACGGCGAGCCGCGGCGCCTCGACGAGCCGATCAGAGAGTTCTTCCTGGTCAACGGCTCCTGGGAGCCGCACCTGTACCACGACGGGTACCAGGCGCGCATACCCGTGGCGCACTGGCCGGGCAAGGGCGTCTACACCGCGCACTACTGGACCGTCGCCTCGGACGGAGACCAGGTGCGGGGAGAGGTCCGGTTCACCTACACGGGCAGGCGCACCACGCCGCCCAAGGGCTGGGAGCCCCCCGTCGACACGCCCAGCGCCGCCCTGCTGGCCGCCGCCGGCGTGCAGGACACGGCCGTCGGCCCGAGGCCGGGCCAGACGCCGGCCGGCACACCGTCGGCCGCCGCACCGTCGGGGGGCACGTCATCGGCCGGCTGCACGCCGAGGACCATGCCCGAGACCGGCTGTGACAACGGCCCCACGTCGCAGGAGCCGGTCGCCGCGACCACGCCGGGCGCCGGCACCCCGCCGGGCGCCGCGGCGGAGCCGTCCGCGTCCAGCGGCGTGGACGTGCTGGTGTGGCTGCTGCCCGCCCTGCTCGTCGTGGGAGTGGCCGTCATGGTGGCGCGGGCCGCGCGGCCCCGGCCGGACGGCCGGTCGGCGCCGGGCAAGCCCGCCGGTCCGGGTAAGGGGGCCGGTCCGCGCCGTCCCGCCGGTCCGGGGAAACGTGCCGGTCCCGGCCGTTCCGCCGCCGCGCCACGTGCCCGGCGCCGCTGACCCGGATGACGCCCGTTCCGCACCAGGAGTACGACGTGAGACCTCTCCCTGCCCGCATCCGCCCCTTTCCCGTCGCCGCCCTGCTCGCGGCGGCGCTGCTGTTCCTGACGGCGTGCGGCGGGGCACAGGCCCCCGCCCCGACGACCGTCAAGCAGATCGCGGTGGCCATCAGCGAGCGGACCGTGACGCCCCCTCCGTCGCGGATCGACGTGGCCAAGGGCCAGACGGTGCGGATCACCGTCACCAGCGACGTGGCCGACCAGGCCCACGTGCACGGCTACGACAAGGCGGCCGACCTCAAGCCGGGCAGCCCGGCGACGATCGAGTTCGTGGCCGACCAGAGCGGCCTGTTCGAGGTGGAGACCCACGGGCAGGAACTGCAGCTCTTCCAGCTTCTGGTGCGTTAGGAGTCCCCGGGTGCTCCCGCTGGCCCATGGCATCGGAGGCCGTCAGGACCTGCCGATCCCCTTCCCTGCCGCGATGGCCGGCGCCGTCCTGGCGTTGCTGGTGTCCTTCGCCGCGCTCGGCGCGCTGTGGACCGAGCCGCGGCTCGCCGGCGCGCTCCGGTACGCCCGTCCGGTGTCCGCGGGCGTGCGAAGCCTGGTGAGCCTGCCGGCATGGCGGTGGTCCTGGCGGGTGGCCGGGCTTCTCGCGGCGGCGTACTTCTGCCTGGGCCTGCTGTTCGGTCCCGACCGCTCCGCCAACCCGACGGCGGGGGTGTTCTACGTCCTGTTCTGGGTGGGCCTCATCCCGCTGTCTCTGCTGTTCGGCCCGATCTGGCGGACGCTGAATCCCTTGCGGACGCTGCACCTGCTGGCGTGCTCCGCGCTCGGGCGCGACCCGCGCCGCGGCGTGCGGCCGCTTCCGGACCGGCTCGGGTACTGGCCCGCCGCCGCCGGTCTGCTCGCCTTCACCTGGCTGGAGCTGGTCGCCCCCGAGCGGGCCACCTTGCCGGTCATCGGCGCCTGGCTGGCGGTGTACTGCGTCGCCATGCTCGCGGGCGCGGCGGTCTTCGGTTCCGGCTGGTTCGACAAGGGCGACGCGTTCGAGGCCTACAGCGGCCTCATCGGCCGCCTGGCCCCCGTCGGCCGGAATCCCGACGGCACGCTCACCTGGCGCAACCCGCTGCACGGGATGGCCGGGCTGGAGCCGGCGCCGGGCCTGACGGCCCTGGTGGTGCTGTTGCTCGGGTCCACCATGTACGACAGCCTCTCCAACGCGCCGTTCTGGGTGCGGTTCGTGCAGGAGAGCCCGCTGCCCGCGCCGGTGCCGGGCACCGCCGGCCTGGTCGTCGTCATCGGCCTGGTGCTGGCGGCCTACCTGGGGGCCACCGCGCTGGCCGGGCGCTGGGGTGGTGCAGCGTCCGGGACCACTGCGGGCGAACTGGCCCACTCCATCGTGCCGATCGCCGTCGGTTACCTGGTCGCCCACTACTTCACGCTGCTGCTGCTCGAAGGCCAGCGGACCATCTCGCTGCTCTCCGACCCGCTGGTCACCGGGGCCGACTGGCTCGGCACGGCCGGGTGGAAGGTCAGCGCGGCCGGCACGAGCCCTGCGGCGATCGCCATGCTCCAGGTCACGGTGATCGTCCTCGGCCATGTCATGGGCACCGTGCTCGCCCACGACCGCGCGCTGACCCTGTTCCCGCGCCGCACCGCCGTCAAGGGGCAGGTCCCGCTCCTGGTCCTGATGGTGGCCTACACGGTGACCGGCCTGCTGCTGCTGTTCGCCGCCTGACGTCATAGGAGCCGCCTGACGTCATAGGACGCGAGTCACGGCAATCTGCGACATGTGCGGTGACCGCGACTGTGGGACGATGCATGGCGTCATGCACGCCAACGTGCCGTTGAGACTCGCGCGGGCGGCGGCCTTCGCCGTCGTGTGCCTGACGCTTGCCTCGGTGGCGCACTGGTTCGCGGGTGGTTCGGCTCCCGAGCCGCGGGCGTTGCTCCCGGGCGGGCTGGTCGTCATGGCGGTCACCGCGGCGCTGGCCGGCCGGGAACGCTCGCCGGCGGCCGTGACCGGGCTGCTGCTGGCCGCCCAGGCGTTCCTGCACCAGGCGCTCGGCCCGGCCGACGCCGCGCCCGTCCCGCTCCATCCCCACCACCTGGACGCCCTGCCGCATGACCCCGGTCTGGGCGTCGGCGTGGGCATGATCGTCGCCCACACGACCGCGGCGCTGGTCACCGGATGGTGGCTGTCGCGTGGTGAGACGGCGCTGTGGTCGCTGCTGCGCGCCCTCGGCGCCTTCGCGGTGCGCCGCCTGGCGGCGCTGCTGCTTCTGCTGCGGCGCGAGGCGTCGCCCGGGGCGCCCGCCGTGCGCTTCCGCCGGCCCCCGGCCGTCCTGTGTTCCCCGCGCGAGCGCGTCCTGCGGCACGCGGTCGTGCGGCGAGGTCCCCCGGTTCTCCCCGTCTTGTGAGTTCTCAGCGCGCCGGCATCCGCCGCGGCGCGTCCCTTCGCGCATCTCCAGACCCCTTGCGCGTTCACCGAGACAACGGAGAATCCCCATGCCTTCCACGGCCATCTACCGTCGGGCGGTCGCCGTCACCGCCGGCGCGCTCGCTCTCACCGTGGGCCTGGCGCTGCCCGCGCTGGCGCACGTCACGATCAACCCCGGCACCGCCGAGAAGGGCGGCTGGACCAAGCTCGCCTTCCGGGTGCCCAACGAGCGGGACAAGGAGTCGACCACCAAGCTGGAGGTGCGGTTCCCCACCGACCATCCGCTCCCGTTCGTCTCGGTCCGCCCGGTTCCCGGCTGGGACGCCGAGCTGACCCGGGGCAAGCTGCCCCAGCCGGTGGTCTCCGACGACGGCGACAAGGTCACCGAGTCGGTCCTGAAGATCACTTGGACCGGCGGGAAGATCGAGCCGGGTCAGTTCCAGGAGTTCGAGGTGTCGGTCGGGCCGCTGCCCAAGGACGTCGATGAGCTGCTGTTCCCGACCGTCCAGACCTACTCCGGCGGCGAGGTCGTCACCTGGGGCGACATGCCGAAGGCGGACGGCTCGGAGGCCGAGCACCCCGTGCCGGCGCTCAAGCTGGTGGCCGCCGCCGAGCAGGCCGGTGACGGCCACTCCGCGAGCTCCTCGCCGTCGGCCGCCGCCCCGGCCGGGCCCTCGGTGACGCCCGCCGGGGCCGCCGCCTCCGCCCCGGCCGCCGGGCCGGACGGCACCGCCCGGGTGCTCGCCATCCTCGGCATCGTCATCGGCCTGCTCGGCGCCGGCCTCGCCGTGGCCGCGCGGCGCCGTTCACGCGCCTGACGGCGCCGCCGGCCGCAGCGGGGTCACGCGCCGGCGGGGACGGGGGCACGCTCCCGTACCGCGCCGGCGCGTGACCCCACGCCCCGTTTCCTCACCCGGGAGTCCCCGTGCGATCCCTCATCATCCGAACGCTGCTGCTCTGTGCCTCCGTCGTGCTGCTGGTCCTGCCGGCCGCGCCGGCCCTGGCGCACGACAGCCTCAAGAGCAGCTCCCCGGCCAAGAACGCCGTCGTCGACGGCCTGGACCAGATCGAGCTGGAGTTCAGCGCGCACGTCAGCTTCCCCGTCGTGATCCTGCACGACGCGGCCGGACGACGCTACGAGTCCGGCGCTCCGCGCGCCGACGGCCCCAAGGTCGTGGAGAAGGTCGCCGGGCCGCTGCCCTCGGGCGCCTACGTCATCGCCTGGCGCATCGTCTCCTCCGACGGCCACCCGGTGGAGGGGGAGATCCCCTTCACCGTCCGGTCCACCGCGACCGGCGCCGCCCCGCCGCCCCCGGCCACCGCGACCCCGGGACCGTCCACGGCGAACGCCCCGGCCACGGGCGGCTCGGCCCCCGCGGCATCGGAGCAGGGCGTGTCCGCGTGGGTGTGGGGCGCCCCGATCGTCCTGGTGGTCATCCTGGCGGTGCTGCTGTTGCTCGGCAGGCGCAAGGGCGCTCAGGACGCGGCCAGCCCCGATGCCGCCGCCGAGGACGACTGACGGCCGACCCCCCTCACCGCTCGCCGAGTGTCCGGGCGCCGGGCTCACACCCCCGCGTCCGGACGCAACGCGTGTGAGCACCGCATGAGACCGTCCGTGAGCGTCTTCAGGGTCGAGTCGTCGACGTCGGCCAGCATGGTCGCCTCGATGGCGTCGAGCGAGCGGTCGCAGCGTCTGAGCAGGGACAGGCCCTTGCGGGTGAGACGGGCGCACAGCACCCGGCCGCCGTCCGGGTGCGGGTCGCGGCGGATCACCTCGCGCTGTTCCAGGTCGCGGATGACGAGGTTCATCGCCTGCGGCGTGACGAAGGCGATGCGGGCCAGCTCCGCCGACGACAACCCCTCGCGCATGCGCAGTTCGCTGAGCGCCATGTACTCCGTCGTGGTGACGCCGTGCCGGGCCAGCGCCTCGTCCAGGCCCGCTCGAATGCGGCGTTCCAGACGGAACACCAAATAGCTCAAGCGGGGGACGGATGCGGCCGACCGGGACGCCCCGGGGATACGGCGGGCGGTCACCGAACGACCATACCGCGTGTCCATCGGATGTAAGTTTCGTGTCCTATATCAAGGCACTTTATAACAAGCCACTTGATAAGCAGGGCCAAGGCATCGCTCCGGGGTGCTGGTGGTGTGCGTTCTCGCGTCGTCATCTTGACCGCCGATCCGGGCCGCGTCTATTTTCCACCCGCCGAGCCCGATGTCTCCGTGAGACCGGCGCCGCCGGTTCGAGCCGTCGAGCAGGGACCAAGCCCGCACACCGACATTAGGAGAGCGGATGACACGATTGAGCGCGATACTGAGCATGGCCTGCGCGGCGCTGCTCTACGCCGCCGTCGCCCTGGTGCTGCCCCACCAGGCCGCCGCGGCCACCCTGACCGAGGTGACCGGCTTCGGCTCCAACCCCGGCAACCTGCGCATGCACCTGTACGTGCCGAACAACGCGCAGGCGAACCCCGCCATCGTGCTGGCCATGCACCCGTGCGGCGGCTCCGGACCGGGGTTCTACTCCTCCAGCGAGTTCGCCTCGCTCGCCGACCGGTACGGCTTCGTGGTGATCTACCCGTCGGCGTCGAAGAAGGCCAACTGCTTCGACAACTGGTCCGAGGCCTCGAAGGTGCGCGGCGGGCAGACCGACCCGGTGTCGCTGATGTCCATGGTGACCTACGTGGAGCAGCAGTACCACGGCGACCCGAACCGGGTGTTCGCCACCGGCAGCTCCTCGGGCGCCATGATGACCAACGCCATGCTGGCCCTGTACCCCGAGGTGTTCAAGGCGGGCGCGGCGTTCATGGGCGTGCCGTTCACCTGCTTCCCCAACGAGGCCGCCTACCAGCCCGGCGGCAACTCGGCGCCGTGCGTCGGCAAGACCGCCCAGCAGTGGGGCGACCTGGCGCGCAACGCCAACCCGAGCTACCGGGGACCGTGGCCGCGCATGCAGCTGTGGCACGGCACCGCCGACAACGTCGTCGCCTACTCCGAGCTGGAGGAGGAGATCAAGCAGTGGACCAACGTCAACGGCGTGAGCCAGACGCCGACCAGCACTGACACCCCGCAGTCCGGTTGGAGCCGGCGCCGCTACGCCGACTCCTCCGGCAGCGTGCGGGTCGAGGCGTACACCATCCAGGGTGCGGGCCACAGCCTCCCGGCGGGCGGCATGGCGGCCGTCGCCATCCAGTTCTTCGGCCTCAACGGCACCTCCCCCACCCCCACCCCCACGCCCACGCCGACCCCGACCGTCACCCCGACTCCGACGCCGACCCCGACGGTCACCCCGACCCCGACTCCCACTCCGACCCCCAGCGTCACCCCGACCAACGCTCCGTGCCGGGTCGCCTACACCACCAACGGCTGGAACAACGGGTTCACCGCCAACCTCACCGTCACCAACAGCGGCGCCTCCGCCGTCAACGGCTGGACGGTGACCTGGACCTGGCCCGGCAACCAGCAGGTCACCAACGCGTGGAACGCCACGATCACGCAGTCCGGCACGCAGGTCACGGCGCGCAACGCGAGCTACAACGCCACCATCCCCGCCGGCGGGAACACCAGTTTCGGCTTCCAGGCGAGCTTCAACGGCACCAACACGGCGCCGAGCCAGTTCGCACTCAACGGCACCGTCTGCGCCCGGGTGTAGCCCGGGCAACGCGCTCACCCGGCGGTGCCGGGTGAGCGTCGTGCGAGTGCCACCTCTTCCGCGTTCACCGGCGAGCGCGGAAGAGGTGGCGCCGGCGACGTGTAAGTTTCATCGACGTTCACGTGCGAGTCGCGGAGCCACCCGGTCTGTCAGGGTTCACCGCGGGACGGGTGGCGGCCCCGGGGCCGGCACGTCGCCGCCTGTGGCGACCGTGCGGGGTGGTGGAGGCCCTTCGGCGGGGGCGGGTTTCCCTCGCGGCGGGCCGGCCCGCGGGACGGCCCGGCCGATCTCGGGCGCCATTGACTTCACCAAAACGATCGCTCACTATGTCACGTAACTTACTGGACACGAGAACGAAACCTCCCGAGCCACTGGTTTTTCGTCCCACGCAGGTTCAGCACAGGCGCGCGGCCGGAGAACCGCTGCAACCGGGTGGGCGGTGAATAGCACCGGACAACAGAAACATCCCCGATCGAAGCCATACGAATGTTAGCGCTCACATCGCATGGAAACCCTCGTCGGCCACATCGGCGGGAATTCTCTCCGTAAACAGCATACGTACGATGACAAACCCGATGTTAGCGCTAACAGACTTTTTCAGGCGGAGACGGAAGTACGAGCACCACCTTGAGGACCCATCGTGCGCGACCGATGGCCTTGCGTGACGGAGCGGCCCACCCCCAGCCGGCCGCCCGGTCCGACATCGAAGGAGGAAGCATTGGCCACCACTGGTGAGGTCCGACGAGCCTTCACATGGAGACGCGGCTGGCGGTCGCTGCTCGCCATTCTCGCCACGGCCATCCTGGCCGGCTCCATGCTCGCGATCGGCACGACGACGGCGTCGGCGGCGACCGTCGACACCACCGCCTGGTACGTGCTGGTGAACCGCAACAGCGGCAAGGCGCTGGACGTGTACGGCGCGTCGACCGCAGACGGGGCGCGCATCACGCAGTGGACACGTAACGACGGCAACAACCAGCAGTGGCAGTTCGTCGACTCCGGCGGCGGCTACTACCGGCTGAAGTCCCGCCTGTCGGGCAAGGTCCTGGACGTCTACAACCTCTCGACCGCCGACGGCGCCAACATCGTGCAGTGGACCGACGGCAACGGCACCAACCAGCAGTTCCGCCTCGCCGACTCCGACAGCGGCTACATCCGCCTGATCAACCGCAACAGCAACAAGGCCGTCGAAGTGCAGGGCGCCTCCACCGCCGACGGCGGCAACGTCGTCCAGTACAGCGACTGGAACGGCACCAACCAGCAGTGGCAACTCGTCAAGCTGGGCGGCGGCACCAACCCCACGCCCACTCCGACCGCGACCCCCACTCCCACGCCGACGCCCACCGGGCCGACGGGCCAGTACAACAACCCCGTGGTCTGGCAGGACTTCGCCGACGGTGACATCATCCGGGTCGGCGACGCGTACTACTACTCGGCCTCGACCATGCACTACTCGCCCGGAGCGCCGATCCTGCGCTCCTACGACCTGGTGAACTGGGAGTACGCGGGTCACTCGGTGCCCAGCCTCGCCTTCGACTCGAACGCCTACGACCTGAACGGCGGACGGGCGTACGTGAAGGGCATCTGGGCCTCGGCGTTCAACTACCGGCCCAGCAACAGCACCTACTACTGGATCGGCTGCACCGAGTTCAACCGCACCTACGTCTACACGGCCTCGGCGGTGGACGGCGCCTGGTCCAAGCGGTCGCGGATCAACAACTGCTACTACGACGCCGGTCTGCTGGTCGACGACAACGACACCATGTACGTCGCCTACGGCAACAGCACCCTCAGCGTCGCGCAACTGTCCTCCGACGGCCTCAGCGAGGTGCGCCACCAGCAGGTGTTCACCACGCCGTCGAGCGTCGGCACGCTGGAGGGCTCGCGCTTCTACAAGCGGGGCGGCTACTACTACATCTGGGTGACCCGCCCGGCCAACGGCCAGTACGTGCTGCGCTCGACCAGCCCGTGGGGGCCGTACGAGATGCGCCAGGTGCTGCTGAACATGCCGAGCCCGATCTCCGGCGGCGGGGTGCCGCACCAGGGTGGTCTGGTGCAGACCCAGAACGGCGCCTGGTACTACATGGCGTTCGTCGACGCCTACCCCGGAGGCCGGGTACCGGCGCTGGCGCCGATCTCGTGGAGCTCCGACGGGTGGCCGTCGGTGCAGACCGTGAACGGTGGCTGGGGCGCCACCTATCCCAAGCCGGCGATCTCCACGACCAAGACCGTCAAGTCGATGATCGGCCCGGACACCTTCACCACGAGCGCGCTCGACCCGCGGTGGGAGTGGAACCACAACCCCGACAACAGCAAGTGGTCGTCCGGCAGCGGGCTGCGGCTGCAGACCGCGACCGTGACCAACGACCTGTACAACGCGCGTAACACCCTGACCCACCGCATCCAGGGGCCCTCGTCCACCGCGACGATCGAGCTGGACTACTCCACGATGAGCAACGGCGACCGGGCGGGCCTGGCCATGCTCCGCGACTCCTCGGCGTGGATCGGGGTCAGACGCGACAACGGGCAGACCCGGGTGTCCATGACCAACGGCCTGAGCATGGACGGCAACTGGAACACCACCGGCACCGGCACCGACGCCGCGAGCGCGGCGATCTCCGGCGGGAGGATCTGGCTGCGGGTCAACGCCGACATCCGCCCGGGCTCGGGGCGGCAGGCCCGCTTCTCCTACAGCACGGACGGAACCAACTTCACCACCCTGGGCCCGGCGTTCACGCTGAACAACGCCTGGCAGTTCTTCATGGGCTACCGGTTCGGGATGTTCAACTACGCCACCCAGGCCCTCGGCGGGTCGGTGACCGTACGGCGATTCGACCTGACCACCCCATGACGGAGAGGCACCGGACGGGCGACGGCCCGTCCGGCTCCACCGGCATCGTCCGGTACGACGAAGGAAGCGGCGCCGGCCGGCAGTAACGACCCGTCCCCTTGGACGGACGGCACGGCGGCGGTCCACCTCGCAGAGCTCGGGCCGGTCCGAACTCCCTCCGGACCGGCCCGTACGCGGGCCGTCCGCCGTCACCCCCCGCGCGGCGCCGCCCGTTCCGCCTTCGGAGCGGGCGCGTCCGCACACGTGAAAAGGAGCGACCCTTGGATACCAAGAACGGGACCCCACCCCCGTTTCAACCCGACCCCGCCCCGCGTCCGGCACGGATGCGCAGGAGCGTGGCGGCCGCCTTCGCGATGGTGGCCACACTCTTCGTCGGTCTGCTGGTGAGCCTCGGACCGACCACCGTCGCGAACGCGGCGAGCGTCGACACCACCGCCTGGTACGTGCTGGTGAACCGCAACAGCGGCAAGGCGCTGGACGTGTACGGCGCGTCGACCGCAGACGGGGCGCGCATCGCCCAGTGGACGCGCAATGACGGCAATAACCAGCAGTGGCAGTTCGTCGACTCCGGCGGCGGCTACTACCGGCTGAAGTCCCGCCTGTCGGGCAAGGTGCTGGACGTCTACAACTTCTCCACGGCCGACGGCGCCAACATCGTGCAGTGGACCGACGGCAACGGCACCAACCAGCAGTTCCGCCTCGCCGACTCCGACAGCGGCTACATCCGCCTGATCAACCGCAACAGCAACAAGGTCGTCGAAGTCCAGGGCGCCTCCACCGCCGACGGCGGCAACGTCGTCCAGTACAGCGACTGGAACGGCGCCAACCAGCAGTGGCAACTCGTCAAGCTGGGCGGCGGCACCAACCCCACGCCGACCCCCACCGTCACCCCCACGCCGACGCCGACGCCGACCGGCACGTGCAACCTGCCGTCGTCGTACCGCTGGACGTCGACCGGGGCGCTGGCGCAGCCGAAGTCGGGCTGGGTGTCGCTGAAGGACTTCACCAACGTGGTCTACAACGGCAAGCACCTGGTGTACGCCACCACGCACGACAACGGCTCCAGCTGGGGTTCGATGGCGTTCAGCACGTTCACCAACTGGTCGGACATGGGTTCGGCGACTCAGACCGGGATGAACTCGGGCACCGTGGCGCCCACGCTGTTCTACTTCGCGCCGAAGAACATCTGGGTGCTGGCCTACCAGTGGGGCGGCACGGCGTTCTCCTACCGCACCTCCAGCGATCCCACCAACCCCAACGGCTGGTCGGGGGCGCAGACGCTGTCCACGGCGAGCATCTCCGGGTCGGGCACCGGGCCGATCGACCAGACGCTGATCGGTGACGGCCAGAACATGTACCTGTTCTTCGCCGGCGACAACGGCAAGATCTACCGTCAGAGCATGCCGCTCGGGAACTTCCCGGGCAGCTTCGGCTCCAACTACACCCAGATCATGAGCGACTCGACCAACAACCTGTTCGAGGCGGTCGAGGTCTACAAGCTGCAGAACCAGAACAAGTACCTGATGCTGGTGGAGGCGATCGGCTCGCAGGGACGCTACTTCCGTTCCTTCACCGCCGACAGCCTCAGCGGCTCCTGGACGCCCAACGCCGCCAGCGAGAGCAACCCCTTCGCCGGCAAGGCCAACAGCGGCGCCACCTGGACCAACGACATCAGCCACGGTGACCTGGTCCGCAACAACCCCGACCAGACCAAGACCGTCGACCCCTGCAACCTGCAGCTGCTCTACCAAGGCCGCAGCCCCAGCTCCAACGGAGTCGACTACGGCCTGCTGCCCTACCGCCCGGGCCTGCTGACCCTCCAGCGCTAGCCGCGGCGAGACCCGCCTCGGGTGCGGCGGACCTGACCCCGCCGCACCCGAGGCGCCGCCCGCCGGTGCCGCACCGCGGCCCCGGCGGGCCGCAAAGCGCGGGCGTCCCACCAACGTGACGTCAGCGATCTTCCGTCGATCCGATCCCACCCCGGAGGGCTTCCGTGCGTGCCAATCGATGGCGGCGCCTGCTCGTGGCCGCGACAGCCGTCTTTCTCAGCCTCGCCGGCGTCATGACCGCGGTCTCCGCCCAGGCCGCCGCGGGGTGCCGGGTCGGCTACACCGTGACCAACCAGTGGCAGGACGGCTTCGGCGCCAACGTCGAGGTCACCAACCTCGGCGACCCGGTCGACGGCTGGCGGTTGACCTGGTCGTTCCCCGCCGGGCAGAGCATCACCCAGCTGTGGAACGGAACCTCCGCCCAGTCGGGCTCCCAGGTCACCGTGACCAACGCCGCCTACAACGCCGCCATCCCTTCGGGCGGCAGCGTCTCCTTCGGGTTCAACGGAAGCTGGACCGGCTCCAACCCGGTGCCGACCGACTTCGCCCTCAACGGCACCACCTGCAACGGCCCCGCCACCCCCACCCCCACCCCCACACCTACGCCGACCGTCACCCCCACGCCGACGCCCACGCCGACGGTCACCCCCACGCCGACGCCCACACCGACGCCCACCCCGACTCCTACGCCGACCCCCACGCCGACGCCGACAGGCCCGTGGCCGCCGTCGTCGCAGTACGCCAACCCGGTGTTGTGGGAGGACCTGGCGGACATCGACGTCTTCCGGGTGGACGACACCTACTACTACTCGGCCTCGACGATGCACTACTCGCCGGGCGCGCCGATCCTGCGCTCCTACGACCTGGTCAACTGGGAGTACGCCGGCCACTCGGTGCCCAAGCTGGACTTCGGGTCCAAGTACGACCTCAACGGCGGCAACGCCTACATCGACGGCGTCTGGGCGTCGTTCCTGAACTACCGCAAGAGCAACAAGACGTTCTACTGGGGCGGCTGCATCGACTTCAGCAAGACCTACATCTATACCGCGAGCTCGGTCGAGGGGCCGTGGAACCGGCACACCACGATCAACAAGTGCTACTACGACGCCGGCCTGCTGATCGACGACAACGACACGATGTACGTCTCCTACGGCAACACCAGCATCAGCGTGGCCCAGCTCTCGGCCGACGGTAAGACCGAGGTGCGCTCCCAGCAGGTGTTCCAGACGCCCTCCAGCGTCGGCACCCTGGAAGGCTCCCGGATGTACAAGCGGAACGGGAACTACTACATCTTCCTCACCCGCCCGGCCAATGGCCAGTACGTCCTGAAGTCCTCCAGCCCGTTCGGACCGTACGAGATGCGCCAGGTGCTGCTGAACATGTCCGGGCCGATCTCCGGTGGCGGCGTGCCGCACCAGGGCGGGCTGGTGCAGACCCAGAACGGCGCCTGGTACTACATGGGCTTCCAGGACGCCTACCCCGGCGGCCGGGTGCCGGTGCTGGCCCCGATCATGTGGACCTCCGACGGCTGGCCCACCGTGCAGACGGTCAACGGAGCGTGGGGCACCAACTACCCCTACCCCAACGTCCCGCGCCCGCCGCGCCAGGTGAAGTCGCCCACCGGGACCGACACCTTCGCCGGGACCACGCTGGGCCCCGAGTGGGAATGGAACCACAACCCCGACACCACCAAGTACAGCGTGAACAACGGGCTGCGGCTGCAGACCGCCACCGTGACCAACGACCTGTACGCAGCGCGTAACACCCTGACCCATCGCATACTCGGGCCCAGTTCGACGGCGACGGTCGAGCTGGACTACTCGGCGATGCGGGACGGGGACCGGAGCGGGCTGGCGATGTTGCGCGACTCCTCGGCCTGGATCGGCGTCAAACGCGACAACGGGCAGACCCGGGTGTCCATGACCAACGGCCTGAGCATGGACTCCAACTGGAACACCACCGGCACCGGCACCGAAGCCGCGAGCGCGGCGGTCTCCGGCGGACGGATCTGGCTGCGCGTCAACGCCGACATCCGCCCCGGCACCGGCAGGCAGGCCCGCTTCTCCTACAGCACCGACGGGACCAACTTCACCACGCTGGGCCCGGCCTTCACGATGGGCAACGCCTGGCAGTTCTTCATGGGCTACCGCTACGCGATCTTCAACTACGCCACCCAATCGCTCGGCGGAACCGTCACCGTGCCGCGCTTCACCATGACCACCCCCTGACGGGCTCCCACACCACGGGTCGACGCGCGCCCGCGCCGGCCCCTCCTCCCTCGATGTCCTGGAGCAGAAGTGTCCCCCTCATCACTGAGCCGCCGCCAGCTCTTCCAGGCCGCGGGCGTCGCCGTCGCCGCCTCCGCCGCCACCGCTGCCGGACAGGTCGCCGGCGCCTCGGCCGCCGCGGCCGCGGTCGCCCCGGCCCGGCCCGACATCGGCGTGTCGGCGTACATGTTCGACCTCGGGCAGGTGCGGCTGACCTCCGGCCGCTGGCTGGACAACCAGAACCGCACGCTGTCCTACCTGCGGTTCGTCGACGTGGACCGGATGCTGTACGTCTTCCGGGCCAACCACCGGCTGTCCACCAACGGCGCCGCCTCCAACGGCGGATGGGACGCGCCCTCGTTCCCGTTCCGCAGCCACATGCAGGGGCACCTGCTCACCGCGTGGGCCCAGGCCTGGGCCGTGCTGGGTGACACCACCTGCCGGGACAAGGCCACCTACATGGTCGCCGAGCTGGCCAAGTGCCAGGCGAACAACGGCGCGGCCGGGTTCGCCTCCGGGTACCTGTCCGGCTTCCCCGAGTCCGACTTCAGCGCCCTGGAGGCGCGCACGCTGAGCAACGGCAACGTGCCGTACTACGTCATGCACAAGACCCTGGCCGGCCTGCTCGACGTGTGGCGCCTCATCGGCAGCACCCAGGCCCGCGACGTGCTGCTCTCGCTCGCCGGCTGGGTGGACCAGCGCACCTCCCGGCTCAGCTCCAGCCAGATGCAGAACATGCTGGGCACCGAGTTCGGCGGCATGAACGCGGTGCTGACCGACATCTACCAGCAGACCGGTGACGGGCGCTGGCTCACCACGGCGCAGCGGTTCGACCACGCCGCCGTGTTCAACCCGCTCGCCTCCAATCAGGACCAGCTCAACGGCCTGCACGCCAACACCCAGGTGCCCAAGTGGATCGGCGCGGCGCGAGAGTACAAGGCCACCGGAACCACCCGCTACCGGGACATCGCTAGCAACGCCTGGAACATCACGGTCGGCGCGCACACCTACGCGATCGGCGGCAACAGCCAGGCGGAGCACTTCCGGGCGCCCAACGCGATCGCCGGGTACCTCACCAACGACACCTGCGAGCACTGCAACAGCTACAACATGCTCAAGCTGACCCGCGAGCTGTGGCTGCTGAACCCCAACCAGGCGTCCTACATGGACTTCTACGAGCGGGCGCTGTTCAACCACATCCTCGGCGCGCAGAACCCCGCTGACAGCCACGGGCACGTCACCTACTTCACCCCGCTCAAGCCCGGCGGCCGCCGCGGGGTGGGCCCGGCGTGGGGCGGCGGCACGTGGAGCACCGACTACAACTCGTTCTGGTGCTGCCAGGGCACGGGCGTCGAGGTCAACACGGCCCTGATGGACTCCATCTACTCCTACAACGGCACCACGCTGTTCGTGAACATGTTCCAGCCCTCCACCCTGAACTGGTCACAGCGCGGGATCACGGTCACCCAGACCACCTCCTACCCGGCGAGCGACACCACGACCCTGCAGGTCACCGGCGGCGCGGGCGACTCCTGGACGATGCGCGTGCGCATCCCGGCCTGGACCACGGGCGCCACGATCAGCGTCAACGGCACCCAGCAGAGCGTGGACACCACCCCCGGCTCCTACGCCACCCTCACCCGGACGTGGACCTCCGGCGACACCGTGACGGTGCGCCTGCCCATGCGGGTGGTCATGAAGGCCGCCAACGACAACCAGAACGTCTCGGCGATCACCTACGGGCCGCTCGTCCTGTCGGGGAACTACGGCAACACCGCGCTGTCGGCGCTGCCGAGCCTGAACACCTCCTCGATCACCCGGACCAGCACCACGGCGCTCACCTTCACGGCGACCGCCAACAACGCGACGGTCAACCTGATCCCCTTCTACGACGCGCAGGGGCACAACTACACCGTCTACTGGAACGCCAACGGGCAGAGCGGAGGCGGGACGACGAGCTACCGGCTGGTCAACGCCGCCAGCGGTCTGGTCCTCGGCATCCAGAACATGTCCACCGCGGACGGCGGCCTCGCGCTGCAGTGGACCGACAGCGGCACCGCCGACCACAACTGGGTGATGGTCACCGACGGTGACGCGGTGCGATTCCGCAACGTCAACAGCGGCAAGGTGCTGGGCGTGGAGAACATGTCCACCGCCGACAACGCCCGCGTCCTGCAGTGGTCCGACAACGGCACCGCCGACCACCGGTGGACCATGGTCAACAACGGCGACGGAACCTACAAGATCCGCAACGTGAACAGCGGCAAGCTGCTCGCCATCCAGAACAACTCCACCGCCAACGGGGCCCAGGCCGTCCAGGACTCCGACAACGGAACCGCCGACAACCGGTGGCGGCTGGTCCAGAACTAGACCCGCCGGCCGCACCGGGAGCCGGTCGCCTGGGCGAGAGGCACCGTTCAGGGGACCACACCGAGCGCCGGGCCGCGTTGGCGGCCCGGCGCTCTTCCATGCCGGACGCCCGGTGGCGGGGCGCTCGTCCGTCCCGGGCATCCGGCGGTCCCAGGGTGCGGCGGTCCGACGGAGCGGCAGGGCCGCGGGCCGCGGGGCCGCGGGGAAAGGCCCCGGCCGCCGGTGGGTGCCGGCGGCCGGGGCGGGGGTTCAGCGGACGCCGATGGTCCGGCTGCCCAGGACCTTGGGCGCGGTCGCCGGGGTGCCGGTGACCGGCCAGTAAGGCAGGGCGGTGGTGGGCGCCGAGGCCCGCTGGATCAGATAGGACGTGCCGGCCCGCGCGGGAATGGCGAAGGTCGTCCCGGTCTGATCGCTCAGCACGGTGGCGCCGGAGCCGTCCACGACCGTGACGTTCTGGCCGGGCCAGGGGTTGCGTACGGTGATGGCGCCGTCCGCCCCCGCCTGGACCGCGACGGTGACCAGGTTGCCGTTGCGGATCTGGACGTGCGCCTTGCCCTTGTGCTGGATGTACACCGTCCCGTCGGCGCTCCAGGTGCTCGGCCAGCCGGGTGCGACGCGCAGCGTGCCGTCATAGTCCTGGACCAGGGCCTCGCCGATCGCCGCGGCGGTCACGCCCATCTGCTCCAGGTATGGGTTGGTCGTCTTGCTGACATCCCAGCTGGCGAACCCGTTGGCGAAGACCTGGTACTTGTTGACGTTGGCGATGAGGGCGGTCCGCATGTCGTTGCCCAGGCCCAGCCGGGCCGCGTGCAGCGCGTCGTAGCTCCAGTCGGTCTCGGTGATGTAGCTGCGGTGGCTGAAGGTGCGCTTGGCCAGGTCCGACTGGTTGCCGCTGTCGCCGATCAGGTTGTAGGGCCACACCGCCTCCAGGCCGAGGTTCTCCACGTTGTGCTTGGCCGCCGTCGGCTGGGCGGACAGGGCGATCATGTCGTTGCCGCCCGCGTCGCTGGACGGGGTGAGCACCTGGGTCTGCCCGAAGTCGGTGCGGGGCAGCGGCCGGATCTTGGGGATCGCCGACTGGAGCCGGCCGACCAGGTCCGAGTCGAGGCCGAGGGTCTGCGCCGCCGACACCGTGACCGGGAACAGCGCCTGCATCGCGGCCACGTCGGTGACCGGGTCGTTGACCGCCCACTGGGTCTCGTGGGCGTTGGAGGTGGTGTGCAGCAGGCCGTCGGATCCGGTCTTGGCGTGCGACAGCAGGAACTTCGCCGAGTCCCGCATGACGGGGTAGTTCGCCGACAGGAACGAGCGGTCGTCGGTGGCCAGGTAGGTCTGCCAGATCCACAGCCCGATCTCGGCGCCGCTGGTGACGGTCTGGGAGTTGTACGACGGGGCGATGCGCGACTCGCAGGACTCGTTGCCCGAGTACCAGGTGCCGTTGCCGTTGAACCGCATCGTCTCGGGCACGCAGATGCCCTCGTGACCCGGGTAGTGGGCGCTGGTCCACGCCGTGATGTTGCTCAGGTTGGTGCGGTACAGGGTGAACATCGGCGAGTTCAGCGCGAAGGCGCCGGCCGAGAGGTTGGCCTGCATCATCATCCGCAGGTTCCAGAACCAGTACCCCGCCGGGTACCAGGGCTGGGTGTCCTGGCCGACGTTGAACAGGTTCGCCTCACCGGCCTGGGTGCCGGGGAGGGTGTCCCGGTTGCTCGCGGCGATGCTGAACAGGTACAGCGTCCGCATGTTCTCGAAGTACTCGCCGGACCCGTCGCTGGAGGTGATCTTGATCAGTCCGGTCGAGCTCCAGTAGTCGTGCCACCACGACAGGGTGCTCGCGGCCAGGTCCGCCGAGGCGCGGGTCAGGTCGCCTCCCAGCAGCGTGGTCGCGGTGGTGAGGGCGTTGCCGCCGGTCCAGCCCGGGGACACCACGATGACCCGGAACGACCCGTCGCCGTTGGGCTGGAAGCTCACCTGCGCGGTCCGCGAGTCGGGGTTGGTGGCCCGGACGTTGCGCCCGCCCGCGCTGAGGCCCGCCATGGTCCCGAACGTCCTGCCGGAGGTGCCGTTGCCGCCGTTGCCGTCGGTCCAGGTCTCCGAGAGCGTCGCCACCGAGCCGGACGCCTGGGCGCTCGGGTTGCGCGGGCTCCACAGCTTCACCTGCGCGGTCTGGGAGCTGTTCGGGTCGGCGCCGGTGACGTCCACCACGAGCTGCGCGGTGTCGGCGCGCACGTAGGCCTTCAACGTCATGCCGCCGCCGGACTCGTACAGCGTCCCGTCGTACATGTCCAGGTAGCCCTTGAAGTCCGAGGCGCCGGTGAGCCGGCTCAGCCCCGGGATGTACACCTGACCCGGCGACTTGCGGTCGGGGAAGGTGTCGTTGCGGTTCAGCTGCGCGGTGAACCCGTTGGCTCCCCACGCCGCCACTCCCAGAGTGCCGTTCCCCAGCGGGATGAACTGGGTGGAGCTGGTGTTGGCCCGGTTGAGCACGATGTTCGACCGGCGCACCACGTTCGGGGTGTCCACCACGAAGGCGCCGTTCTGCCACGCGGTCGTGGTGGCCCCCGGTGACGGAGAGACCGACGGGCTCGGCGTGGGGGTGGGGGTGACCGTGGGCGTCGGCGTGGGAGTCGGCGTGGGCGTGGGTGTGGGCGTCGGGGTGACGGTCGGCGTCGGGGTGGGCGTCGGTGTGGGGGTGGGGGTGGCGGGGCCGTTGCAGGTGGTGCCGTTGAGGGCGAAGTCGGTCGGCGCCGGGTTGGATCCGGTCCAGCTTCCGTTGAACCCGAAGGAGACGCTGCCGCCCGCGGGGATGGCGGCGTTGTAGGCGGCGTTGGTCACGGTGACCTGGGAGCCCGACTGGGCGGAGGTTCCGTTCCACAGCTGGGTGATGCTCTGCCCGGCGGGGAACGACCAGGTCAACCGCCAGCCGTTGACCGCGTCGCCCAGGTTGTTAACGCTAACATTTGCTCCGAAGCCGCCGTCCCACTGGCTGGACACGGTGTAGGTGACACGGCAGGCGACGGCCGCGACGGCGGAGGTCACCGGAGTGACCACGGCGGCGACGGCGGCGAGCGCGGCCACGATGGCCATCAGCGCCGACCGCGGCCGGTGGGGGATGACTCGCATGCGGGTTCCTCAGAGACGGTGGACGGATGCGCGGGGCACGGGAGGGTGGCCACGAGCTGTTGTTAGCGCTAACATCCTCGTTCGGTCCGCACGGCGACTCCGAGCGTGGAAGGCGCTGTGCGCGGAGCCAATCCGACGCCGCGAGGTACGTCAACGATCCGCGCTCGCACCCGTGCGGCGTTCGGGCCCGGCACCAGGCCCCGACCTGCGGTTGAGGCCGCCTACACGGCCAAGGCCGTCGGCGCGCGGTCTGTAAGTTTCACTCTCGCGGGCATTAACGTACGAATTCCCCGGCCCGGCGCCGGTGCCGCATAACGTGCGACGCCGCGATCGAGGATGTGCGGGCGTGGTCTGCTGTCGGTGACGGCCATCACCGGACGGCGGCCTGCGTGCCCGAGGACGACAGAAAGCCTCGCCGCCATTTCGACACGTATTCACGCCGTGTCCGGTGAGCGCGTTTCATGGAGAAGCCGTAAGGGCGGAAATTGGCTGGTGCAAGTTGTTCGCTCTTAAACTACTGGCATGACCGCTTTGGAAGAGTCATCCGCGTTCGGCGCCGAACCGCTGACCATCGCGGAGCTCGCCCAGCTCGCCGGGGTGTCCACGGCGACGGTCTCCAAAGTGGTGAACGGCCGCTCGGCCGTCGCGCCGGAGACCCGCGCCCTGATCGAGGGCCTCATCCGCGAGCACGGCTACCGCAGGCAGCGGCGCCGGATCAACCCGGCCGCCCAGGTGGAGCTGCTGTTCCACGAACTGGCCGGCGACTATCCCACCCAGATCATCAAGGGGGTCGGGCGGGTGGCCCGCCGGCACCGCCTGGCCGTGACGGTCTCCGAGCTGCGCAGCGGCCGCGGCAGCGGCGGCGACTGGGTCGAGGACGTGCTCAGCCGCCGCCCGACCGGCGTCATCGCGGTCTTCTCCAGCCTCACCGACCTGCAGCACGACCGGCTCGCCACCCGGGGCATCCCCCTGGTCCTGCTCGATCCCCTGGGCGACCCGGCCCAGCCGGTCCCCTCGGTGGGCGCGGGCAACTGGACCGGCGGGCTCGCGGCCACCCACCACCTGCTCGAACTCGGCCACCGGCGGATCGCCGTGATCACCGGTCCGCCCCACGCGCTGTCCAGCCGCGCGCGGCTCGACGGCTACCGCGCGGCCCTGGACACGGCCGGCGTGCCGGCGGACCCCGACCTGATCTGCCAGGGCGACTTCCAGATCCAGGACGGCGTGACCAACACCCACCGGCTGCTGCGCCTGGCCGACCCGCCCACCGCCGTCTTCGCCTGCAACGACGGCCAGGCCATAGGCGTCTACCGCGCGGCCTACGAGCTGGGGTTGCGCATCCCGGACGACCTGAGCGTCGTGGGGTTCGACGACATGCCCCAGACGCGGTGGACGGTCCCGCCGCTGACCACGGTCCACCAGCCGCTCACCGAGATGGCCGCCGCCGCCGCCGACATGCTGCTGACGCTCGCCGGAGGCGAGCCTCTGGCGCGCGATCGCATCGAGTTCGCCACCGACCTGGTCGTCCGCGACAGCACCGCTCCTCCCCGGCGTCAGGGCCCGGCGGGGCGACGCCAGGGGGTCAGCCCTTGAAGGCGCCGTCCATGATCCCGGCCACCATGCGGCGTCCGACGAAGACGAACAGGACGATCAGCGGCAGGGTGGCCAGGAAGGAGCCGGACATCGCCAGCCCGAGGTCGATGCTGAAGTTCGTCTGCAGCGCCTTGATCGCGATCTGGACGGTGTACATCTCCGGCGACTTCAGCACCACGAACGGCCACAGGAAGTCGTTCCAGGCGTAGACGAACCCGATCAGGCCGAGAACGAACGCGGCCGGGCGCACCAGCGGGAACGCGATGCGCCAGAAGATCTGCCAGGTGGTCGCCCCGTCGATGCGGGCCGCCTGGAGGATCTCGTCGCTGATGGCGTTGGCCATGTGCTGGCGCATCCAGAAGATCCCGAACGCGTTGGCCAGGCCCGGAACGATCAGCGCCTGCAGGGTGTCCACCCAGCCCAGCGAGGAGATGATCATGTACTGCGGGACGATGGCGAGCTGGGTGGGCACGGTCATCGTCAGCACGACGAGCAGGAACAACAGGTCGCGGCCGCGGAAGCGCAGTTTGGCGAACGCGAAGCCCGCCAGCGCGCAGAACAGCGCCTGGCCGATGGCGATCGTCCCGGCCACGACCAGGCTGTTGATGATCGACCGGACGAACGGCACGGTCGAGAACACCAGGCCCGCGAGGTGGAAGAAGTTGCCGCCCGGGACCACTCTCGGGGGCAGCTCCGTGGCCGCCGCGGTGTCGGTGGTGGCGACGACGAACATCCAGTAGAGCGGGAACACGCAGGCGAACGCGGCCAGGACCAGCAGGGCGTAGACCCACCATCGCAGGCGGTCGCCGGACCGCGGTGTCGTCCTACTCATGATGGCTCCCTCATGCCCTCTCCGGGCGGGTCCGGGTGGACAGGAAGTAGTTGAGGCCGGCGAGTGCCACGACCATCACGAACAGCGCCACGCCGATGGCCGCCGCGTACCCGAACTTGAACTGGGTGAAGCCCTGCTCGAACAGGAAGAGGGTCAGCGTCTGGCACTGGCGGATCGGCCCGCAGGTGCTCGGCGCGCTCCGGGAGATGAGCAGGGGCTCGGTGAAGGTCTGCAGCCCGTAGATGGTCGAGGTCACGATGGTGAACACGATGACCGGCCGCAACGCCGGGATGGAGATGTGCAGGAACTGCCGCAGGGTGCCGGCGCCGTCGACGGCGGCCGCCTCGTAGATCGTCCGGGGGACGGCCTGCAGGGAGGCGAGGTAGAGCAGTGCCGTGTAGCCGAACCACCGCCAGGTGATCATCACGGCGATCAGCACGTGGCTGCCCGCCACCGACTGGATGAAGTCGATGTGCCCGATGCCCACCAGGCCGAGCAGCCAGTTCAGCAGCCCGTAGTCGCGGTCGAACATCTGGGCGAAGACGATCGCGGTGGCGGCCACCGAGGTGATGTACGGCACGAGCATCGACATGCGGAAGAGCGTCGCGAAGCGCAGCCGGACGTGGTTGAGCAGGTGCGCCAGCACGAGTGCCACCAGCAGTTGCGGCACGGTCGACAGCACCCAGATGCTGACGGTGTTGCGCGCCGCGTTCCAGAACCGCACGTCCTGGAACAGCCGCGTGAAGTTGTCCAGGCCGACGAACACGTGCTCGCCGATCGGGTTCCAGTCGAACAACGCCACGTAGAAGGTGAACAGCAGCGGGATGAGGCCGAAGATCGCGAAGAGCACGAAGAACGGGGCGATGTAGGCGTAGGGGGCCACCAACTCGGTGAGGCCGCCCCGGGAGGTCTTGGTCACCGGCGCAGGTGGGGGCGGCGCCGCCTTGGCAGGGCTGATGCTCGTCGTCACGGGTGTGGTCGCTTCCCCGCCGCCGGTGCCGGGCGTCCGGGACGCCCGGCGCCGGCGGCGCTCGTGGCAGGGGGTCCTAGCCGCCGATCGCGTTCTTGATGTTGGTGACCGCCGCGTCCCACGCCTTCGCGGGATCGCCCTTGCCCTGCTCGACGTTCTGCAGGGCGTTGCCGAACTCCGTGCCGATCGTCGTGCTGTCCGGCCCGATGAGGAAGGGCTTGAGGCCGAGCAGTGAGTCGGTGTAGATCTTGCCGAGGGGCGCGCCGGAGAAGAACGGGTCCTCGACCGAGGTGAGCTTCGGGTCCTTGTAGACCGACGGCGTCGCGGGCAGCGACCTGGCCTGGGCGAAGTGGTCGAGCTGGCCCTGCGGCGACTGCGTGGTGGAGATGTAGTCCCAGGCGGCCTTCGGGTTCTTGGCACCCTTGGGGATGGCGAGGAAGCTGCCGCCCCAGTTGCCCGACCCGCCGGGGATGGTGGCGACGTCCCAGTCGCCCTTGGTGTCGGGGGCGTTGTCGCGGATGGCGCCGAGCATCCAGACCGGTGCGGCGATGGCGGCGAAGTCCCCCTTCTTCATCGCGGCGCTCCAGCCGTCGGTGAAGGTGCTCTGCTTGGCGGTGATCCCGGCGGCCATTGCCTTGAGCGCCTCGTCGAAGGCCGTCTTGACCTGCGGGCTCCGCTCGTACACCAGACCGCCGGAGGGGTCGTAGTACTTCTCCTGCCCCTGGTTGACCACCTGCGCGAAGACGCTCGTGGCGGCGTTGTCGACGAATGCCTTGCCGGTCGCGGCGGTGTACTTCTTGCCGGTCTCGATGAAGGCGTCCCAGGTGGGCCAGAGCTTGCCCACCTCCTCGCGGCCGGTCGGCAGCCCGGCCTTCTTGAACAGGTCGGCGCGGTAGGCGATGGCCATGCCGCCGACGTCGGTCGGGATGCCGATGATCGAGCCGTCCTTGGCCGTGGGCTGGCTGATCACCCAGTCGAGGTAGTCGCCCTTGACCTTGTCGGCGCCCAGCGTGCGCAGGTCGACGAAGTTCTGCGGCTGCTGGACGAACTTGGGCAGGTCATCGCCCTGGATCAGCACCAGGTCGGGCACCTTGCCGCCGGCGAGCGCCGTCGTGAGCGCCTGCGCCGTCTCCTGCGCGTTCCCCACCTCGGTCAGCTTGATCTGGATGTCCGGCCTCTTCGCCTTGTACTCGGCGGCGGACCCCTTCGCGTTGATCCCGGTGAACGACCAGAACTCGAACGTCTTGGCGTCCGCCGCTCCTCCGGAGGCCGTCCCGGTCGATGAGCCGGAACAACCTGCCATGGCGAGAGTGGTGGCCGCGGCGATCGCGGCCACGGAGACGATGCGGGACTTCACGGCGACCTCTTTCACATGCTGTGGTCAGGGGGTTGGGGTCGTCAGAACCGGTACGAGGGGCTGTGGTGCGTTCAGCACCCTTGCGGGGGAGGCGAGATCGGAGCGAAGGGGGTGCGGTGCATTTCTGCGCTCCTCACATTTCGGCCGCGAGACCGACCGAAACCAGGCCAGAGCTACACCGATCTATGCCGAGTTCCGCGTCGGCAGGCCTGTTCAGGCCCGCGACTGTGGCACCGGCCTGGTTTCGGAGCTCGGCCCGAAAAACGGCGGAAGGGTGGGCCGAAAACTGCCGAGCGCCATGCCGATCGTTAGTTCGGGACCCTAGGCCCGGGTCAAGGCGAGCGTCAATAATGTTCAGGCAACACCTCTGAAACAATCGGCTTGTAGCCGCAAGTTTCGGAACTACACTGCGGCCATGAGCGCGATGACAGAGCCCGCCTCTCCCGCAGATCCGCCCCATGCGCTCACCCTCGCGCAGATAGCCGAACTGGCGGGCGTGTCCACGGCCACGGTGTCGAAGGTCCTCAACGGCAGGACCGAGGTGGCCCCCGCGACCCGCACCCTGGTGGAGGGGCTGATCCGCCGGCACGGCTACCGGCGGCAGAAGAAGCGGCCGAAGGCGGCGGCCCTGATCGAGGTGGCCTTCCACGAGATGGACGGCCCGTGCGCCATCGAGATCATCAAAGGCGTCCAGCGCGTGGCGCGCGAGAACCACCTGGCCGTGGTGCTCTCGGAGATGCGCGAGCGGCCCACACCGCCCCGCGGCTGGGTCGAGGAGGTGCTCAGCCGCAGGTCATGCGGGGTGATCGCCATCTTCTGCGAGCTCACCGACGCCCAGCGCGCGCAGTTGCGCACGCGCGACATCCCCGTGGTGCTGGTCGATCCGGCCGGGGCCCCCAACCGCGTGCCGTCGGTCGGCGCCGGGAACTGGTCCGGCGGCCTCGCGGCCACGCGTCATCTCCTCGACCTCGGGCACCGGCGCATCGCCATCATCACCGGGGCGCCCCATGTCCTGTCGAGCCGGGCCCGGCTGGACGGATACCGGGCGGCGATGGACGCGGCCGGGGTGCCCGTCGATCCCGCCCTGGTCGTGGCGGGCGACTTCGACGTGGCCGAGGGCCTGGCCCACGCCCGCGCCCTGCTCGCCCTCCCCGACCCTCCCACCGCGGTCTTCGCCGGCAACGACGCCACGGCCGTGGGCGTCTACCAGGCGGCCGACCAGGCCGGCGTGCGCATCCCGCACGACCTCAGCGTGGTCGGCTTCGACGACCTGCCCATGGCGCAGTGGCTGGTCCCGCCGCTCACCACGATCCGCCAGCCCCTCACCGACATGGCCGCCGCCGCGACCGGCATGCTGGTCGCCCTCATGGACGGCGGCCGGCCGCCGCAGACCCGGCTGGAGTTCACCACCCAGTTGGTCACCCGTCGTAGCACCGCCCCACCGGCGGCCGGCTGAGCCTGCGAAACATTTTCGCGGAGGTGACGGTTTCCGGGCCCCGCGGCGCATTCAGATCTCCCCCGTGGGCGGGGCGGCGGCGGGCGCGGTGAACTCCCGCTCGACATCCGCGACGACCGGACGCGCGTTCCACAGCAGCGCCGCCACCAGCACGGAGGCCAGCAGCGCCGTCACCGCCTCGGTGGCCACCAGTGTCACCCCGCCCGCCACGACCAGCAGGCAGGCGTTGGCGAGGGTCACCGCGGGGCGGCGCGAGAGGAAGTACGCCGCGAGCCGGGCGACGTCCGCCGCCCGGAACGCGAACAACGAGGTGATGACCAGCGCGCCGGCGGCCCACAGGGTGGCCGCCACCGCCACCGCCGCCAGCAGCGCCGCCCACCACCCGGGCACGCCCGCCGCGCCGAGGTTCGCCAGGGTCGTGGCGACGATGGCCATCCAACCCAGGTACGGGATCCACAGCTTCAGCACGCCGCCGAGGTTGGCCCGGTACCCCCGCCAGAACGCCGCCGCGGGCCGCAGATCGGCGAGGTCCCGGCCGCGGCGGTGCAGGGCGTACAGGGCGGCGGAGAGCGCGGGACCGACGGGCAGGGCGCAGGCGACCGCCAGCGGCAGGTTGCCGGCCGACCGGTCGAGCAGGACGAGCCCGGCCAGGCCGGGCAGGGCGGCGGCCAGGAACGACAGCTCGACGACCAGCAGGGTGTAGACCAGTGCCGAGGCCCTCGACAGCGGCCCCTCGCCGAACGGCCGCCCGGCCGCCGCCTCGCTCACCCGTGGTCCTTCTTGAACCGCTCGTAGGCGGTGGTGACCAGGGTCATGTAGGTGGTCATGTTCTTGCCCTCCAGCTCCTTGACGTAGGCGTCCCACTCGCCCAGGTCGCGCTCGCCGAGGATGAACTTCAGGGTGTTCTGGGTGACGTGGTCCTTCAGCGGCGTCTCCCACAGGGAGGCCTGCTCGCGCTCCTCGTCGGTGAACGGGTGCGGCGGCTCGACCGGCCAGGGCTTGCGCGCGTTCATCACGTCCTGGAAGGCGACCTCCTCCTCGGAGAAGGTGGAGTTCAGCAGCTTGGTGGTGCCGCCGTAGGCGAAGACGCCGTTGGAGAAGCCGAAGTCCTTCTGCAGGTGCTTGGGCGCGCCGGGGTTGAGGCCGACGAAGTCGACGTCCTTGGCGAGCTTGTAGGCGCCGGAGGAGTCCTTGGTGAACGTCGTGCCCTCGACGCCCCACTTGGCGAACTCCTGGCCCTGCTCGGAGTACCACAGCCAGTCGATGAACTGCATCATGGCGACGAAGTTCGGGTTCTGCAGCGCCTTCTTGGAGATCATCACGCCGTTCTCCAGCCGGCTGCCGATCTTGTACTCCCCGACCGGGCCGATGGGCACCGGGATCTTGGCGATCTTGGCGCCCTCGACGGTCTTGTACAGCGTCGGGCGGTAGTCGTTGATCAGCGACTGCGCGTTGGTGCTGATGACGAAGGACTTGCCGGAGTTGAACTTCTGCTCGGCCTGCTCGTCCTGCTGGGTGAAGCTCTCGGGGTCGAGCAGCTTCTCCTCCACCAGCTTGCGCAGGTACTCGATCATCTGCTTGTACTGCGGCATGGCGCCGGTGTAGACGAACTTCCCGGCGGTCGCGTCCCAGGTCGCGTGCTGGTACTCCCACCCGCCCTTGGAGCCGTACGCCTGGGCGATGAGCTTGAGCAGGTTGCCGCCCGGGTTCGGGACGCTCCACCGGTCGGTCATCGGGTACAGATCGGGGTACTCCTTCTTCATCGCCTTGAGCATGGCGTAGAAGTCGTCCAAGGTCTTGGGGACCTCCAGCTTCAGCTTGTCCAGGATGTCGGTCCGGACGGCGAAGGTGTAGTCGGCCCAGATCTCCTCGTGCATCCCGGGCAGCAGGTAGAAGCGGCCGTCGGACTGCCGCAGGGTGTCCAGCTCGGGCTCCATCTTCCACTTGGCGACCAGGTCCTTGAAGTTCGGCATCAGGTCCAGGTAGTCGCTGACCGGCAGGACGGCGCCGGAGGCGACGAACGCCTCCTCCTGCGGGTGGTAGGTCTTGGGGATGATGAGCGGTGCCTGACCCGAGCCCACCAGCAGGCCGCGCTTCTTCTCGTAGTCGCTCAGCGGCACCGCGACGGGCTTGATCGTCACGTTGGTCCGCTTGGTGAGCTCCTGCCAGAACAGCCAGTCGTTCTTGAGCGGGTAGAACGGGTGGTTGTTGTAGAGCACGTCGAACGAGACCGGCTGCGTGGCCTTGAACTGCTGGCCCACGCCGTAGCTCGCCATCGCGCCCGCCTTGTTCCCGGACTGGCCGGCGGCGCCCTTCTTCGGAGCCTCTTCCTCACTGCAACCGGCGAGCACGAGAGTGAACGCGCCCAGACCGATGATCGCCTGACGTCGTGAGATGTCGCGCATTTGGGGGGTTCCTTTGCCGTGGGGACTGGACCGGGGACTAGCCCTTGACCGCGCCGAGCAGCACTCCGGAGACGAAGTACCTCTGGACGAAGGGGTAGACCGCGAGGATGGGAAGCACGGTGAGCATGATCGTGACCGACTGGATGTTGGACGCGGCCTGCGTCATCTCCGACAGCCCCGCGCCGGTGGACTCGGCGCCGGTGGCCCCCGCGATGAGGTTGCGCAGGTAGATGGTCACCGGGAACAGCTCCTGCTCGTTCAGGTACAGGAATGCCGTGAACCAGGAGTTCCAGAACGAGACGGTGTAGAACAGCACCATCGTGGCGACGACCGCCTTCGACAGCGGCAGCACCACCCGCCACAGGACGCCGTAGGTGTTCAGCCCGTCGATCGCGGCGGCCTCTTCCAGCTCGCTCGGCAGGCCCTCGAAGAACGACTTCATGACCAGCAGGTTGAAGACGCTGATGGCGTTGGGCAGCGCGATCGCCCAGATGGAGTTCGTCAGGCCGAGATTGTTGACCAGCACGTACTGCGGGATCAGGCCGCCCGAGAAGATCATGGTGAAGACGGCCGCCCAGATGAGGACCTTGCGGCCCCTGAGGTGCGGCTTGGACAGCACGTACGCGTAGGACGTGGTCAGCACCATCGCGATCGCCGTGGCGACGATCGTGTAGATCACGGTGTTGCCGTAGTTCCGCCAGAACATCGGGTCGGCGATGACGATGCGGTACGTCGTCAGGTTGAACCCGCGCGGGATGAGGTTGACCCCACCGGTGATGATGTAGCGCTCCGCGCTGAACGAGCGGGCGACGATGTTGACGAAGGGGTACAGCGTCACGATCACGACGCCGGTCAGGATGACGGCGTTGACCACCTGGAACACGCGGTAACCGCGGCTCTTCGCGATGGTCACCACAGGCCCGCTCCCACCGTGCGACGGGAGATCAGGTTCGCCGAGGTGATCAGCACCACGCCGACCAGCGCCTCGAACAGTCCGATCGCGGCGGCGTAGCTGAGGTTGCTGGACTCCACGCCCATCCGGTACAGGTAGGTCGAGATCACGTCCGCGGTCGGATAGGTCAGCGGGTTGTACAGCAGCAGGACCTTCTCGAAGCCCGTGGTCATGAACGTGCCCATGTTGAGGATCAGCAGCGTGACCGCCGTCGGGCGGATGCCGGGCAGGGTGACGTGCCAGGTCTGCCGCCACCGGCCGGCGCCGTCGATGCGCGCCGCGTCGTAGAGCTGCTCGTCGATGGTCGTCAGCGCGGCCAGGTAGAGGATGGTCCCCCAGCCGACGGTCTGCCAGACCTCCGAGGAGACGAAGATCGTGCGGAACCAGTCGGGCTTCTGCATGAACGCGGTGGGCTCCCCTCCGAGCGCCTTCACGATCTGGTTCACCGGCCCGTCGATGGCCAGCGTCTGCATGACGATGCCGGCCACGATGACCATCGACAGGAAGTGCGGCAGGTAGGACACCGACTGCAGGAACCGCTTGACGCGGCGGCTGCGCACCTCGTTGAGCAGCAGCGCCAGCACGATCGGCAGCGGCCAGCAGAACAGCAGGGTCAGCCCGCCGAGGACGAGCGTGTTGGTGAACACGTTCCAGAACGTCGGGTCGCCGAGGAACATTTTCACGTACCGCAGGCCCACCCAGGACTCGCCGAAGACGCTGCCGCCCGGCTCGAACCGCCGGAAGGCGATCACGTTGCCGATCATGGGGCCGTACCGGAAGACCAGGAAGAACAGCAGCGGCAGCACCGCCAGCGAGTACAGCTGCCAGTCGCGGCGGATCGCATGCCGCCAGGTGCCCGGCCGCGCGTGCCGGCGGCCGGGGTCGGGGCGCGCCGGACGGGTCTCCGGCGGGTCGTCGAGTGTGCTCGTCGTGCTCATTACGCGCCCTCCGAGGCGGCGCCCGTCGTCGCCGGCGGGAGCGGCGCCTTCGCCCGCTCGGCGGGAGACGGCCGGGTGTCCCGCCACCGCTCGGTGGCGGGGCTGGTGTCGTCCGGTGCGTGGCCCCTCATGTCACCCCTTCGGCCGAAAATTTCAACGAAGGTCTTTCAATATTTCGGCAACGTAAGGGGGAGCAAGGAAACATGTCAAGGGGGTCATCAACTGCTATTTCCTCGCCCGATCGGCCGCTGCCCATGGACTCGTTTCCATGGGTTCGACCTGGTTCTGCGGCGGTTTTCCTGAAACTTTCGACGACCGGGCGGCCATCGGCGCGCCCACGACGTCCAGGGGCCGGACCCGATATGGAGTGATCGATCACCCTGCTTGCCGCCGTATGGTAGTGATCGATCACTATGGTGTCAACGGTGGTCCGTCCGCCACCGGCTAGGCTGTTCGGCGGAGCGAAGGAGGGTCCCGTGGGCCAGGCTGAGACGCCGCGCATCACCATCCACGAGGTGGCCCGGCGAGCCGGCGTCTCCCATCAGACCGTCTCCCGGTACTTCCGCCACAACGAGGGGTTGAAGCCCGAGACCCGCAAGAAGATCGATCTGGTCGTCGCCGAGCTCAACTACCGGCCGAACCTGCTGGCGCGCTCCATGCGCACCCGCCGCACCAACCGGCTGGCGATCACCCTGCCCGCCTCCACCTACCTGTGGCCGGCGCGCCTGCTCAGCGCCGCCTCGGCGGCCGCGCACGCCGAGGGCTTCCAGCTGGAGGTCGTCAGTGTCGAGGGCGATCCCCGCGCCCGGGCCGAGCGCACGCTGGAGCTCGCGAGCTCGGGACAGGTCGAGGGCATCCTGTCCCTGACGCCGCTGGAGATCGCCCCCGCGGCGTCGCCGGTGCCCATCGTCGCCACCGGGGCCTACGACGACGACCTGCGCGGCGTCAACGAGCTCGCGGACGCGTCCCCGGTGCGCGAGATCATCGAGCATCTCGCGTCGCTGGGCCACAGGGTCTTCTTCCACATCGCGGGCGCGCAGAACTTCACTTCGGCGCGCAACCGCAAGCTGGTCTACGAGGAGACCATCCAGCGCCGCGGGCTCACCTCCTACGGCGTCGCCATCGGCAACTGGACCGCCCAGTCGGGCCACGACGCGGTCCGCCGCCTTCCCGAGGCGAGCGGCGTGACCGCCATCATCGCCGCGAACGACCACGTCGCCATGGGCGCCGTACGCGCCGCCCTCTCGCGCGGCTGGCGGGTTCCCGAGGACGTCAGCGTGTTCGGCTGGGACGACGAGGAGATGGGGCGCTTCGCCACTCCCTCGCTGTCCACGGTGGCCGTCGATCGCGAGGTCCAGGGACGGGAGGCCATGGCCAAGCTCATCGCGGAGGTGCGCGGCGAGCCCGCCCCGCCGCCGTCGGTACGGTCGATCAACCGCATCATCCTCCGCGAGACGGTGGGCCCGCCGCCGTCCGCCCGTCGATGACCGGCGGGAGGGGCGTCGGACGAGCGGCGGGAAGGGCGGCGGGACGAGCGGGGTCACAGCGCGAACTCCGCGCCGAGGTCGTCGAGTTCGGCGCGCTCGCAGAGGCGGTCGATGAAGACATAGCGGTGCGCGAGCTCCAGGACCTCCCCGTCGGCCAGCGTGAACTCCTCGTCGAAGGCGGGAGATGGGCTGATCACGGCGAACGGCTCCCGGCGCACGAACCACTTGATCGGCACCGGCGCGCTGGACCGCCCGGCCACGGCGAGCACGGTGCCGCCTCCGTCGATCTCGTCGTGCCGGCCGGCCAGGGCCAGCCACGCGGCCTCCGCGCCCATCATCTCCTCGCCGCCCCGCCCGCCGGCGCCGATGATCGTGCCCTGGGTCCACGACCTGGGGCCGCGCCAGAAGAACCCCGCGTAACCGGCCGCCGGCCGGCCGTGGGTGGTGGGGCTGCCGAATTCCAGGGCCGCGCCGCGGACGTTGCGCAGCCGCGTCGTGAAGTCCAGCGCCCAGATGCCGCGGGCGGCGTCCACGCCGTGGAACACCTGGCGGCGCCGCTCGGCGATCCACCGTTCGTCCGCCGCCGTGACCCAGTGCAGGGTCTCCTCGACCGTGACCCGCCGGCCGTCGCCGGAGACCTCGGTGAAGTCGACGTGGTCGATGTGACCTAGATTGTTCTGCCACTGGTAGCCGCTCTCCGCCGAGAAGCTGGGGCCGCCCCAGAAGTTCTGCCCGGACAGGTGGGCCCAGGTCATCTGCAGTCCCTTGTGCCAGGGGTGGTCCCACGGGCGGTAGACCGACATGGGCGCGCCGGTGAGGCTGCGGATCGGATGCAGGTAGGGCTTGGGCGCCTCGGCGCCGGGCGCGTCCGGGCGGTGGACGTAGTGCGCGATCGGCACGTCGCCGGCGGTGACGATCAGGGACGTGTCCGCGTCGCGGACGCTGAGGGTGGGCTCAGGCACGGCCGGTCTCCTCCTGCTGCAGGCGGTCGGTGGCGTTCGGCGGATCGCCGCCGTTGAGCGAGTGGTAGAAGGGGTTGCCCTCGTCGAGCTCGGCCCGGGTGACCGGGCGTCCGGTCAGGGCCGACTGGTACATCCCGGTGATCAGCTCGAGGACGCGCCTGCCGTCGGCGCCGGCGGCCGGCGGGCGTTCGCCGGCCGCCATGGCGGCCAGCAGCGCGGCGAGCTGGGCGCGGTGCGAGCTGGGCGTGTTCCCGGCCGGCGCCCAGCCGGCGATCCTGCCCGAGTCGGTGACGTGCGGCGCGGGCGTCCACCGCCAGTGGGAGTCGTCGTAGCCGTAGAGGTGCTCCACCTCGACGGTCGCGTCGGTGAAGTCCAGGCGCAGGTAGCTCGTCTCGCGGGGAGACAGGACGCTGTTGACGATCGAGCCGATGGCGCCGGAGGCGAAGCGGACGATCGCGAACGACACGTCTTCGGTCTGGACCCGCCGATCGAGTGTGGCCGCCACGGCGTGCACCTCGTGCCAGTCGCCGAGCAGATGGAGCAGCAGGTCCATCTGGTGGATGCCGTGGCCCATGGTGGGCCCGCCGCCCTCGGTCTCCCACCTGCCGCGCCACGGCACCTCGAAGTAGTCGTGCCCGCGGTACCAGAGCGTGTTGCACACCGCGACCAGCGGCCGGCCGAGCTCGCCGTCGGCGATGTGCCGGCGCAGCCGCCGCGCGGCGCCGCCGAAGCGGTGCTGGAAGACGTAGGCGGCGTACGGCCCGCCGTCCCGCTCGCGGGAGGTGATCTCGTCGTACTCCGCCAGCGACAGCGTCGGCGGTTTCTCACACCACACCCACGCGCCGGCGTCCAGGCTCGCCAGCACGGCCTCGCGGTGCGCGACCGGCGGCGTGGCGACGACGACGAGATCGGGGCTCTCGCGGGCCAGCATGTCCGCCAGGACGGTGTACCGGCCCGGGACGCCGTGGGCTTCTGCCAGCTCGTCCGCCCGGCCGGAGTCGACGTCGCACACGGCGACGACCTGTACGGCGTCGCCCGCCGCGGCCAGGGCGGGCAGGTGGGCGACGCGGGCGATGCCGCCCGCGCCGACGACGGCGACGCGAACCGGGGACGACGACTCCGACACGGATGCTCCCTCAGGAGACGGGAAAGTGATCGATCACTTTTCCGGTTCAACATAGTTACGAGCGCTTTGAAGTGTCAACGCCGATCTGAACGTTTCATCCCGGCGACGGCCCGAAACCGGCGCGTCGACCTGATCGGCCGGCCGGAGACGGCGCTCGGGCGCCTACCCCGCCGAGGCGTGCGGCACGTCACCGGCCAGGGGCATCCCATGACCGGTGAGGCCGGCCACGGACGCCTCCGGCCGCAGGTCGGCGCCAGGCCGGGCATCGGGCGTACGCGGCGCCGACAGCAGGGGAACGGTGGTCGACTCGCGGATGACCAGGTCGCAGGGGTACAGATGGCGGCCGGGCGAGGGATTGCCGTTGATGCCGGCGAGCAGGATGTGGGCCGCCGAACGACCGAGCCCCGTGAGGTTCATGTCGACGCTGGTCAGCGGCGGCTGGGAGTACTCGGCCATGATGTCCCAGTTGTCGAACCCCAGGATCGCCACGTCCTCGGGCACGCGGCGCCCCGCGGCGCGCAACGCGTCGGCGGCGCCGCGGCCGATCTGGTCGTTGCCGCAGAACACCGCGTCGAACTCGATGCGGCTGGACAGCAGGATGCCGACGGCCTGGCGTCCCCAGGTCTCGGTCCAGGCGCCGAACATCGGGGGCGTCACCAGTTCCAGGCCCTCCTCCGCCAGCCGGTCGGCCGCCGCGGCGCTGCGCAGCCGGGAGGAGTTGTGCTGCTCCGGGCCGGCGATGTGCGCGATGCGCGTGCGGCCGATGGCCAGCAGGTGCTCGATGCCCTTGCGGACGCCCCCGGCCTCGTCGGGCTCGACGGTGCAGTCGCGCGGATCGGTGGAGCCGATGTAGGCGTACACGACGGGCACGGGGAGGTTCGCGCCGATGGGCGCCCGCGGCCGGGTGCGCCGTCCGGTGACGATGATCCCGTCGACGCGGCGGCTCAGCAGGGTCTTGAGGTAGTACTGCTCGCGGATGGGGTCGTCACGCCCGTCGCACAGGAAGACCGACATCTGCCCGGCGCCCAGCGCGTCCTCGGCGCCCATCAGGACCGGGAGGCTGATGCGGCCCATGCGGTCGGTGGTGATCATGCCGACGGTGTAGGTGCGGCCGGAGGCGACGCCGCGGCCGGCCGGGCCGACCAGCACGTTCAGCTGCCGGGCGGCCTCCTTGACCCGCGTGCGGGTCTCCTCCCGCAACGACCCGCGCCCGTTGAGCGCCTTGGAAGCGGTGCCCACCGACACCCCGGCCAGTGCGGCGACGTCGGCGACCGTGGCACGACGCTCCCGTCCACCCACAGCACTTCCTCCCTTGTCCGCTTCGCGAACCTCGGATCTCACACGACCGGAAGCCTTTATTGAACGCCCCGTAAACATGCTATATAGCCTTTCGGCGGGGTCTACGGGAAGACGGTCACGGCTATTCACCGGGCCTCACGCCGATGACCCGCGTTTCCGGCGGCGCCGCGAGGTTTCCTCGCCAGGCATTCGGCGTCAGTGGATCCGGCGCCCCCGGGCGTCCGGCACTCCCGACTTGCGGAAGAAATAGGCGTTGATCTGGTCACGCCACTCCTCCGCGCACCGGAGCTGCTCGTCGAACAGCTCGCGCACCCGGGCGTGCAGGCCGGCGGGCACCGACCCGGCGCCGGCCAGACCGGCCCACAGCGACCGGGCCTCGGCGACCTGTTCCACCCCGGCGAAGTGGGTGTCGTAGATGTGCTGGATGACGGTGGACCCGTCGTGCAGCACATGCCCGTAGGGCACATGGTGGAAGAACAGCAGCAGCTCGTCCGGGCACCGCTCGGCCGACTCGTACACCTGCGACCAGGGCCGCGGAAACTGGCCGGTGAAGCCGGTGCCGGTGGCACGGGTGCGGTCCACGCCGACGCCGTCGCGGTCGGCGAAGTGGTAGGTGCCCCACGGCGTGTACTCGTACCCGTCCACGTCAGGGCCGTAGTGATGCCCGGGACGCACCATGAACCCGACGCCGAGCGGCGCGGCGTACCGCTCGTAGGTGCGCCACGAGCCGTCCATGATCGCGTGCAGCGTGCGCCGCAGCCGCGCGGCCTCGCCGGTCTCGCCGACGTCGCCCGCGTCGCCCGTCTCGCCGGTCTTCGATGGCGCGAAGGTCAGGTCGATCCACTCGTCCAGGATGGCGACCGGGTCCGCCCAGGGCGCCCACGCGAGCCGGCCGAAGGCGTACAGGTTGGCCTGCGCGAGCGGGTGGCCGGTCCAGAAGTGGTCGTCGCCCACGTTGGACACCCCGACGAGGCCGCCGCCCTCCCGCGCCGCCCACCGGTCGCGCCCCTCCCCGTCCTGCGGCTCCTCGTCCGGCGGTTCCGGGGCGTCGTCCGCCGTCGCGCCGGTGACGATGTTCGCCACGGCGGGGCCCGCGGTCCCCCAGGGACGGAACGCCAGCACCTCGCTCCACATGGGGGCGAGGTAGCACACGTGCCGCTGCTGGCCGGTGTACTCCTGGGTCACCTGGACTTCCACGGCCAGGCGGGTGCGCGGCATGGCCGCGAGGAGGGGAGAGACCGGCTCTCGCGGCTGGAAGTCCATCGGGCCGTGCTTCACCTGGAGGATCACGTTGTCGCGGAACAGCCCGTCGAGGGGGGCGAAGTGGTCGCGCGCCGCGCGGGCCCGGTCGGTCGACCGGTCGCGCCAGTCCTGCCGGTGGTCGTACACGAAGGCGCGCCAGTGGACCACCCCGCCGAACGGCGCCAGGGCGTCGGCGAGCGTGTTCGCGCCGTCGGCGTGGCTGCGCCCGTAGGCGAACGGGCCCGGCTGTCCCTCCGAGTCGGCCTTGACCACGAATCCGCCCAGGTCGGGGATCGCCTGGTAGGCCCGTTCGGCGGCCCGCGCCCACCACGTACGCACGTCGTGGTCCAGCGGGTCGGCGGTCGGCAGCCCGCCCAGGACGACGGGCGAGGCGAACCCGGCCGACAGGTGCACCCGGACGCCGTAGGGCCGCAACCGGTCGGCGATCGCGGCGACGTCGCCGAGCCGGTCGGTCAGCAGGCGGGCCTCGGCGGCGTGCACGTTGACGTTGTTCACCGTGACGGCGTTCACCCCGCACGCGGCCAGCAGCCGCGCGTACGCCCCCACCCGGGCGAGATCGCCGGTCAGGGCGCCGTCCCGCCAGAAGATCGATCCGCCCGCGTAGCCGCGCTCGACCTGGCCCATCACCGGATGCACCGCGACGTTGTCCCAGTGGTCGAGCATGCGCCGCCGCGTCGCGGGCCGGTGAAGCTCCCGCGGCCGGGCGGCGCCGAAGGCCCGCTCGCCGAGTCGCACGAGGTGGAACAGGCCGTAGAGCAGACCGGCCGGCTCGTCGGCGAGCACGACCGTGACGCCGTCATGGCGGGCGACGACGAACCCCTCCTCCCCGGTCGGGCGGTCGTCGCCCCCGTGGGCAGGCCACTTCGTCCGCAGTCTCCGCACGGCGTCCGGCACGGGCTCGGCCCCGGTGAGCGCGAGGACCAGGTCGAAAGGCCCCTCTTCCGCACCGCCCGGAACGTCCGCGTCGCCCCCGACGCCGGCGCACGGGGATCGGTCGCCCGTCGTGCCGGGCGCCGAGTGCCGCACACCGCCGCCGTACCGGGCGCAGGCCCGCGCCACCTCGTCGTGCACGGTCTCGGCGAGCGGGCCGCCGCCGCACACGAGGGTGCGGCGCGAGCCGATCGGCCGGAACGCCTCCGGTGGCAGCCACGCCGGGTGGACCGGGGGCGGATCGTCATGAGCTGCCGGGCGGACTTCGAAACTTTCGGGATGATCCATCGACACCGCGGAAACCTAAGCGCTCGGTCGCCCGGGGTCAAGGGCGTTGTCAGACGGCGATGACCGGCATCGCTCCCCCGTGGGAGTTCCCGCCGGCCCCTCCGACCCTCGGGCGACGCGGGCGAGGGCACCCCGAAAGTTTCGGCAGCGACGCTCCTCGACGGCGGCCGTGCACGGTGAGCGGCCGGTTCGTCCGGTCGTCGTTGACGCTCCACGTGGCCCTGCCTGGCATCCAGGCAGCGAAGCGGCGCCTCACTTGCGGTCCACCGCGCTTGTGGCGAACACTCCCCCTGTCAGGCCCGCCACATCACCGTTCCCGGGATCCCACCACGGCAGCACGGAGCCTTTCATGTCCCGCATGCAGGAAGAATCCCACCGCCCTCATGGCGGTCGCCGCGGCGGGAGCGCTCAGGCGAGCGACGCCCGCATGCGCGCCTTCAGCCGGCGCGTCGGCGGCCTGGCGTTCGGCGGCGACTACAACCCCGAGCAATGGGACCCTTCCGTCTGGCGGGAGGACGTGCGGCTCATGCGCGAGGCCGGGGTGAACCTCGTCTCGCTCGGCGTCTTCGCGTGGGCCTCGCTGGAACCCGAGCCCGGCAAGTACGAGTTCGGCTGGATGGACGAGGTCATGGACCTGCTCCACCAGGCCGGCATCGGCGTCGACCTCGCCACCCCCACCGCCGCGCCGCCCGTCTGGCTGACCCGCGAGCACCCGGAGGTCTTCCCGGTCATGGCCGACGGCGAGTCGTTCGGCTTCGGGAACCGCCTGCACTACGACCCCTCCTCGCCGATCTACCGCGAGCACGCGGCCGCCATCACCACCCGGCTCGCCAAGCGCTACTCCTTCCACCCGGCGCTCGCCATGTGGCACATCGGCAACGAGTACGGCCCCACGGCCTACAACGAGGCGGCCTCGGTCAACTTCCGGCGGTGGCTCCGGCAGCGGTACGGCGACCTCGGCACGCTCAACGACGCCTGGACCACCCGCTTCTGGGGGCAGGTCTACACCGACTGGGACCAGATCGAGGTCCCGAGCATCCCGCGGGCCTGGATGAACCCGAGCCGCATCCTCGACTTCAAGCGCTTCACCTCAGACGCGCTGCTCGAGTGCTACATCGCCGAACGCAACATCGTCCGCTCCTTCCGCGCCGACATCCCGGTCCTGACCAACTTCATGTCCTTCTACCGGCACGCCGACTACTGGAGGTGGGCGCGCGAGGAGGACGCGGCGGCCCTGGACATCTACCCCGACCCCGCCCGGCCCGACTCGCACGTGTCGGCGGCCTTCCAGTTCGACCTGTTCCGCTCGCTCAAGGGCGGCCGGCCCTGGGTGCTGATGGAGCAGGCCGCGAGCGCGGTCAGCCAGTGGCGGCTGAACGTGGTCAAGGAGCCGGGGCGGATGCGGCTCGGGTCGCTCCAGGCGGTGTCGCGCGGCGCCGACGCGGTGATGTTCTTCCAGTGGCGCGCGAGCAGGGGCGGGCAGGAACGCTTCCACTCGGCGATGCTGCCCCACTCGGGGCCGGGCTCGCGCACCTTCCGCGAGGTCACCGGTCTCGGCGGCGAGATCAAACTGCTCGCGCCGGTGGCGGGCGCCGCCACCCGCGCCGACATCGCCGTCCTGTTCGACTGGAACGGCTGGTGGGGTCTTGAGGAGGTCGGCGGGCTGCCCCGCAACGACTTCAGCTACGCCGACACCGTGATGCGCCACTACACGCCCCTGTGGGAGCACCACCATGCCGTCGACGTGGTGCCACCCGGCGGCGACCTCGGCGCGTACAAGGTGCTGGTCGTGCCCAACGCCTACCTCATCGACGACCAGGGCGTCCAGGCCGTCACCGCCTTCGCCCGCTCCGGCGGCACCGTCGTGATGTCCTTGTTCTCCGGCGTCGTGGACGAGTCCAACCGCGTGCGCTCGAACGGCTATCCGGGCGCGTTCCGCGACCTCATCGGCGCCAAGATCGACGAGTACTGGCCGGCGCGTCCCGGCGAGGAGTTCGCCGTCCGCTTCGCCGACGGCCGCACGACGACCGCGACGTGGTGGCGCGAGGACCTCTATCTGGAGACCGGGACGGCGTTGGCGACCTACACCGACGGGCTGCTCAAGGGCCGGGCCGCGGTCGTCGCGAACGCCTACGGCGCCGGGCGGGTGGTCTACGTCGCGACCCTGCTGGAACAGGACGCCTTCGCGGGCGTGCTGCTCGCGGAGGTGGAGGCGGCGGGCGTGGAGAGCCGCTTCCGCGACGTCCCGGCGCATGTCGAGTGCGCGGTGCGCGAGGACGAGCGGCACGAGTACCTGTTCCTGCTCAACCACGGCGCCGACGCCGCCACCGTCCCGCTCCCCCGTCCCGGAACCGACCTGCTGACCGGAGCCCCGGTCGCCGGCGACGTCGAGCTCGCGCCGCTCGGCGTGGCGGTGATCCAGTGCCGGCGGCCGTCCGCGCTGACGGTCGCCGGCGCGGACGCCTCCCGGCGCCCATCCGGCCCGCCCTCGTGATCGAGGCGCACCTGGTGGATCAACCGGTCGCGTCGGCCGTCCAGTTCCGCACCACGGGGGCGTATTCGGCGGGCTTGTCGGCGACCTTGGCGCCGGGAGTGACCAGCCAGCTCTGGTAGGCGGGCGTGAACATCTGGTAGAGCGACCGCGGCGGCACCGCGCTCGCCTCGTCCAGCTCGGCGCGGAGCTCGGCCGGCAGCTCGAAGTCGAGCGCGGCGAGGTTGGCGTCGAGCTGGGCCGCGCTGCTCGCCCCGACGATCGCCGAGGCGATGCCGGGCTGGGTGGCGACCCAGTTGACCGCCGCCTGGGCCATCGTCACCCCGAGCTTGGCGGCCACGCCTTCGAGCGTCGCCAGGAGCCGCCATTCCTGGTCGGTGTAGGAGCGTCCGGACGAGCCGGTCTCACCCAGCCTGCCCTCCCCGGCCAGTCCCTGGTCGGCCTGGCGGTACTTGCCGGTGAGGAAGCCGCCGCCGAGCGGGCTCCACGCGGTGAGGCCCAGTCCGAGCTCGCGCCCCATCGGGACGTGCTCCACTTCGATCGTCCGGTCGATGAGCGAGTAGGGCAGCTGGAGGCCGACCATCGGCACCAGGGAGTTGGCCTCCGCGTGGCTCTGGGCCCGCGCGGCGTACCAGGCCGGCACGTCCGACAGGCCCGCGTAACGGATCTTCCCAGCCCTGGTGAGGTCGTCGAACGTCCGCACCACCTCTTCGACGGGGGTGATCCGGTCCCAGGTGTGCAGCAGGAACAGGTCGATGTAGTCGGTGCGCAGCCGGCGCAGCGACGCCTCGACCGCGCGGATCATGTGCTTGCGGCCGTTGCCGCCCGCGTTCGGGTCCCCGGGGTCGACGCTGTTGGTGAACTTGGTGGTGAGCACGACCCGGTCGCGGACCTTGGCCTCGGCCATGAGGTTGCCCAGAATGGTCTCGCTCTGGCCGGCGGTGTAGAAGTCGGCGGTGTCGACGAAGTTCCCGCCCGCTTCGAGGTAGCGGCGGAAGATGGCGCGCGCCTCCTCCTCGGTCTTGCCGTAGGCGGCGTGGAAGCCGGCGGTGCCGAAGTTCATCGTGCCGAGTGCCAGCCGGCTGACGCGGAGCCCGGAGCGTCCGAGCAGGTAGTAGTGGTTCATGGACATGAGAGCTGTCTCTCCGTTCGGGTGCGGGCTCGCGGGTGCCGGCGGTTTCCGGCTCGCGGTGCCGGCCCCTTTTCCTGCTCGTGCGAGCGGCCGGGATTCCTCGCGTGCCTCCCGGTGCGGGACCGATACGGTCCACAGCTTGCGCACCCGAAAATGGACTGTCAAGTCCAAAACTGCAGGTCGGAGCGCCTGCGACGTTCCGTCAGGCGGGCCCGCGACCCGTCAGGCCTGCCCGCGGTCGCCGGCGCCGAGGTGGGCGATGCCGATGTCCAGGGCGGCCTCCAGGTGCGCGGTCGAACCGGTGGACATCTGGATCAGGACGCCCCCCTGGACGCCCGCGAGCAGGGCCGCCGCCGCACGGTCGGCGTCCATGGCCCGGTCGATCTCGCCGGCCTGCTGCATGTGGCGCACGCCGGCGGCGATCTCGGCCTGCCAGCTGCGCATCAGCTCCGTGACCACGGCCTGGGCCCCGGGCGTGACGCCGCCGAGTTGCGACATGACGGCGTTGAGCGGGCACAGCGTGCCCTGGGCGCGGTAGCGCTCGACCACCCTGTCGCGCCACCGCCACCAGGCGGGCCAGGACGACAGGTCACCCAGCTGGGGTCGCTGGTCCTCCAGCACGCGGTCGGCCTCGAGGCGGGCCACGGCCAGCAACAGCTCCTCCCGGCCGCCCGGGAAGTAGTGGAACAACTGGCTCTTGCTCGTCGTGGTCCGGGCGAGCACGTCGTCGAGGGTGGTCGCGACCACCCCGTGCTCGCGGATCTGCGCGGCCGCGCCCTGGAGTATCCGCTCCCGCGTCGCGGCGCCCTTGCGGGTCAGCGCAGGCATGACACCTCTCCCAGACTGGATGTTCCGGTCCATTTTATCCGGTCACGAGGCGCCCGCAGGTATGGCGCGGCGCCGCCCGGGCGGTGATGATCGGACCGGGGAGGGTGCGGCGGCGTCCGATCGGAGGGGAACGTGCCGGGCGCGCGGCGTCCTTCCGCAGTCGGAAGACCGTCCGGTAAGCCCGCCGGCCGTCGCGACATGGCGCGTCCGGCCGTCGCGATGTCGCGCGAAGGAGAACCCTCATGAGCCCCCGGCCAACGACGGACCGATCACGGCGACCCGAGGATTCCGAAGGACGCACGCGATGGGCGACGATCGCCGTCGTCTACCTCGCCGGGGTGGTCACGGCGATGAGCCTGGGCAAGTTCGCCTCGGTCGGGCCGGCGGTGGCGGCCCAGCTCGGGCTGTCGCTGCCGCAGCTCGGCTGGGTGATCTCGGCCGTCGTGGGCGTGGGGGCCGTCGCCGGCCTGCCCGCCGGATACCTGGTCCGCCGCCTGGGCGCCGAGAGGTCGCTGGTCGGCGGCCTGGCGCTGGTCGCGGTGGCGGGCGCGGCGAACGTGGCGGCGGGCGACTTCGCCTGGTTGCTGGCCGCCCGGGGCGTCGAAGGCATCGGGTACATCCTGGTCACCGTCGCCTGCCCGGCACTGATCCTGCGGCTGGCCCACGAGCGGGACCGCGGCGTCGTCCTGTCCATCTGGGCGACGTTCGTCCCGGTGGGCATCGGGGTGAGCACACTGGCCGGAGGCGCGATCGGCTCCGCCCTGGGCTGGCGCGGCTGGATCGGGCTGATCGCCGGGCTGACCCTCCTCGCCGCGCCGGCCGTCTGGCTGCGCCTGCCGCGCGGGGCGGAGCGGCGCGCGGCGTCCGGGCCCGTCCCCGGGGCGAGGGCGCTGGCGCGACCGGTCGCCCTGGCGGGAGCCTTCTGCCTGATCGTGCTGGTGACCATGCCGGTGGTCGTGCTCCTGCCCACGCTGCTGATCCAGCAGTACGGGCGCTCGGCCGCCGCCGCCGGCGCCATGACCTCGGTGATCTCGATGCTCGGTGTGGCCGGCGGGCTGGCGGTCGGCGTGCTGCTGCGCCGGGGCACGCCTGTCGGCGTCCTGGCGCTGACCGGGCTACTGGTGGTACCGGCCGCCTGGCTCATCTACGGCGGCGGCAGTTCGCCGGCCGGCGCGCTGGCCGGCGCGGGAGGCGTCTCGGTGCTGAACGGGCTGCTGGGCGCGCTCGCCATCGCGGCACTCCCTCTCACGCTGGAGCGTCTGGACCACGCCGACGTCGGCAACGGCGTGATCGCCCAGGCGGGCAGCCTCGGATCGCTGCTCGGCCCCCCGTTGTTCGGCCTGGTGGCCACCGGGTTCGGGTACCCGGCCCTGGTGCCGGTCATCGCCGTCGGGGTGGTCGTCTCGGTCGGCTCGTTGCTGCTGCTCAGCGTCCGGAAGTCACCCCGGCCCGTGCCGGCCGCCGACTGAGCCCCCGTGCCGGCCGGTGCCCCGGGTACCGGCCTCGGGCTCCTGGCGCCGCGGGGTCAGGGTGAGGGCGCGCGGCGCCTCGCGGGCCGGGGACGGGAGGACGAGCGGCGCCGCGCCCGGGGTGACGGTGCCCAGGACGCGGGCGGCGCGCGCTCCGGTGCCCGCGGGGACCGATCCCGGCAGGCCGTGCGCGGTGTGCCAGCCGATGAGGGCGAAGGCGATCGCCTCCTTGCCGTCGGCGGGGGCGCCGTAGGCGTCGCTCAGCCGGACGGTCACGCCGGGGAGCGCGCGGCGCAGGCCGTCCATGAGCACGGGGTTGCGGCAACCGCCGCCCGAGACGACGAGCAGGCCGGCGCCGCTCGCGGCCACCTCCCGGACGACCGTGCGGACGGTGAGCTCGGTGAGGGTCGCCACCAGGTCGGCCGAACCCGGCCGGGCGCCCGCCCTGGCCATCGCCTCTTCGACGTGGCCCAGGTGGAACAGCTCCTTGCCGGTGCTCTTGGGGAGGGGCAGCCGGTAGTACGGGTGGTCGAGCAGGACCGCCAGAAGGCCCTCGTCGACCGTGCCGGAGGCGGCGACGCGCCCGTCCTCGTCGAAGCCGCGCTCGTTCAGTCCCCGGTTCACCACGACCGCGTCGATCAGCGCGTTCGCCGGGCCGATGTCGTAGGCGGCGACGTCGCCGGGACCGCGCACCACCGTCAGGTTCGCGATGCCGCCCAGGTTGAGCGCGGCGGCCGTGCCGCGATGCCCGGCCAGCAGCAGGACGTCGAGCAGGCACACGAGCGGGGCGCCCTGCCCGCCGGCCGCGACGTCGCGGGAGCGCACGTCGGAAAGGACGGGCGTGCCCGTGCGCTCGGCGATCCACGCGGGCTGGCCGATCTGCAGGGTGCCGAGAGCGTGCGCGCCCTCGACCCAGTGGAACACGGTCTGCCCGTGGGAGACGACCAGGTCGACCGGCCCTGCCCGTCCGATCGCCTCGGCGGCGGCCCCGGCGAAGCTCTGGCCGATGAGGGTGTCCAGCGCGCACACCTCGGCCAGGGTGGTCACCGCCGGGGGCAGCGCGTTCATCAGCCGGGCGCGCAGCCGGTCCGGGTAGGGCGTGGCGGCGGTGAGCTCGACGACTCCGCTGAGCGTGCCGCCGTCGTAGGCCGGGTCGAAGTCGACCAGCGCCACGTCGATGCCGTCGTGGGAGGTGCCGGAGATCATGCCCAGAACCCTCACGGCGCCCCCTCCGAGTACGATTTCGGGCCGGCCACCGCCCCGCGCGGGGCCGGAGCGACGGCGGGGCGCGAGGCCGGAGAACAGCGGCGGCGCGAGGCCGGAGAACGGCGGCGGGCCCGCCCCTGTTCCGGCCGAACGCGCCCTGCCCCTGAACGCCCCTTCCCCTGACGGTAGTACCCGCAACGCCCGACCCGACCCGGGCCGCCGGACGGCCCGATCCAGCCGCCACTCGCACCGGCGCGGCGTGACCAGCGGTTATTTTGGGGCGACGTCACCACACCGTAAGAATCTCCGGGCCGCGCCTGCCTTAGCGTCGGCCCATGGAGATCGACGTGGTGCTGCCGTGCCTGGACGAGGAGGCCGCCCTCCCCTGGGTGCTGGAGCGCATGCCGGCCGGCTGCCGGCCCATCGTGGTGGACAACGGCTCGACGGACGGCTCGGTGAAGGTCGCCGCCCGGTTCGGGGCACAGGTGGTCGTCGAGCCGCGGCGCGGGTTCGGCGCCGCCTGCCATGCCGGGCTGCTGGCCGCGACCGGCGACATCGTCGCCTTCATGGACGCCGACGCCTCCCTCGATCCGCGGCAACTGCCGCGCGTCACCGAGCCGGTCGCGGCCGGGGACGCCGACCTGGTGCTCGGCCGGCGGATCACCCGCTCGGCCGGGGCCTGGCCGCCGCACGCGCGGGCCGCCAACGCCCTGCTGGCTCGCCGCCTGCGCCGCCGCACCGGGGCCGGGGTGCACGACCTCGGCCCGATGCGCGCGGCCCGCCGCGACGCGCTGCTCGCCCTGGGGCTGAGCGACCGCAGGTTCGGCTACCCGCTGGAGATGGTGCTGCGCGCCGCCGCGGCCGGCTGGCGGATCGCCGAGGCCGAGGTGGACTACCTCCCGCGCGCGGGACGCTCCAAGGTGACGGGCACGGTGCGCGGGACGGTGCGCGCCATCGGCGACATGCGGCGGGTCATGCGGGAGAACGCGTGACCCAGGTCCTGGTCATCGCCAAGGAACCGCTGCCGGGCCGGGTCAAGACCCGGCTCTGCCCGCCGTGCACGGCCGAGCAGGCCGCCCGGCTCGCGGCCGCCGCCCTGGAGGACACCCTGCGCACGGTGGCGGCGACCCGGACGCCGCGCCGGGTGCTCGCCCTGCAGGGGATGCCGGGCCCCTGGCTGCCCCGTGGGTTCACGGTCATCCCGCAACGCGGGGCCGGGCTGGACGAGCGGCTGGCGGCGGCCTTCACCGACGCCGGCCGGCCGCACGCGATGCCCACCGTCCTGGTCGGCATGGACACCCCGCAGCTCACCGCACCCCTGCTGGAGGCCGCCCGCGCCGCGCTGGCCTCGCACGACGCGGTGTACGGGCCCGCCGCGGACGGCGGGTTCTGGCTGCTCGGCCTGCGCCGCCCCGACCCGGCGCTGGTGCTCGGCGTGCCCATGTCGCAGCCCCACACCGGAGCGGCCCAGCTACGGCGCCTGCGCGAGGCCGGGCTGAGCCTTGCCGTGCTGCCCGAACTGCGCGACGTCGACACCTTCGCCGACGCCTGCGACGTCGCGGCCTCAGCGCCCGGCACCCGGTTCGCCGCGACACTGACCACCGTGCGCGAAGCCCTGGACTGAGCCGGGGACGGCCCGCTCTCAGTGCGTCCGCCGCCGCCGGGAGAGCCGCGCCCGTCCGGTTCGCCGAGCTCGCAGCCAGGCCGCGGCCATCGCCGCCGCGGCAGCGACCGCGACCACGGCCAGCACGAGGAGCAGGTTGCGCCCGTAGTCCAGCGGGAGCAGCGACGGGTTGTCGGCCCTGCGGCCGATGCCCAGCACCATCGGCAGCGCGAGCAGGCCGAGCACGCCGGCCACGGCCAGCGCGGCGCGCACCCAGAACCGGTACGGCTCGCGCACCGCCCCGGTGAGCACGGCGACCGCCGCGACCAGCGGCGCCAGGACGCCGTCGTGCGCGGCGACCAGCCCGCCGAACCACAGGGCCCAGCCGAGGGGGTCGGTGTGGTGGGCGTCCGCCGCCAGACCCGCCAGCCCGACGACGACCAGCGCGCCGCCGGCGCCGTACCCCGCCCACCGCCACCGGCCCGAGCCGGCGCGCGAAGCGTCGTCCCGCCCGTGCACGGCGCCGGAGGAGGCGCCGCCGGGCCCTGCCATCGCGGCGAGGGAGGAGACGCCGTCGGGCCCTGTCGTCGCGGCGAGGGAGGAGTCGCCCGGTTCGGTGCGGGCGTCGGGAGAGGTGCCGTCCGGCCGGTTCATGTGACCACCACCTCGGTGACCCACTTGGTCTGCAGCACGCCGGGCCGGTTCGGCGCGATGAGACGCAGGGGGAAGCCGTGGTCGGGGGCGAGCGGGGCGCCGTTGAGGCGCAGGGCCAGCAAGGTGAGCGGGTCGCCCCAGTGCGGCGAGCGCACCTCGCTGGACCGGTAGGCCCCGCCGCGCTCCAGCGACTCGACCGTGACCACGGCGTCCGGGGCCGCACCCGCCCGGGCGAGCAGGTCGCGCAGGCGGATCCCGGCCCACTCCGCCTCCGCGCTCCAGCCCTCCACGCACGAGATCGGCAACCGGGCGGTGTGCTGCGGCCACCGCAGCAGGTCGGCGTAGGTGAGGGACAGGGGCGTGCGCACCGCCCCGGTGACCGTGAGCCGGTACCCCGCGTCCGCGGCGACCGCGCTCACCCCGGCCGCGGCCGCGGTCTTGTTCACCGGGACGCCCTGCGGGCCGATGCGCGGGCCGCGCGGCGCGAGCACGGCCCACCGGGCGAGGGGCGGGTAGGTCTCGCCCACCGTGACCAGGACGGTGACGCCCGAGGCCGCCGCCACCGTGGCGAGGAACCGCCGCCGGGCCATGTCGCCTGGTCCGACCGGTTCCCGCGTCCAGAACCGGGCGCGGACCTTGGCCCACTCGTTCACCACGTGGATGACCAGCGCGCCGTAGACCAGGTAGGCCGTCCAGTAGTGCGCCGCGGTGAAGGAGAACGGCCACAGGTACGCGTAAGAGATGTTCAGCAGCCCGGTGACGAGCTGGAACAGCGATCCGCCCACCAGCGCGAGCACCAGCGCGCGTTCCACCGCCTGCGGCGCCGAACGGAAGGGCGGCCACTGGAACAGCCGCGGGTAGACCGTCCACAGCTTGGCCAGCAGCAACGGGATGGTCGCCAGCCCGCCGATGACGTGGGCTCCCTGCGTGACCCGGTACAGGTTCACCGGCCGGGACGGCCACAGCAGCCAGGCCGGCGGATGCTGCATGAAGTGGCTCACCAGCCCGGTGACGAAGGCCACCGTGAAGCTCAGGCCGAGCCACACGCCGAGCTGAGCGGCCGTCCGCTCGGAGTGCAGCCCGCTGCTGAAGCGCCCCGAGACGCCGCGCACGAATGCCTCCGCCCGGCGCTCCAGGCTTTTCCCGTCACTACGGCGAACCATCGTCCCGCCTCGCTCCGGTGTTCTCGCGCGCCCGCATTCCGGCGTCGGCCATTTCCACCGGCCGGCCGCGCGCGCCGCACTGTTCGATCACTTCTGCGACCTTACAGCGGAAGGCATTCACCGATTCTTACGAACCTGTGACGCGATCGGGGGCCTTGGCCAGCCTGTGAGCCGCTGACCTGGACTTCGGCGCCGGCACGGACATGAAGCGGCCTCTCGGGAGGCAACGGCCGAAATGGCGGGCCGGCCGCGGGAGAACGGCCTCGAAATAGCCTCGCGCCGGCGATCGAGAGGTCGATTCACCGAATGGGGGAATTTCGTCGCCAAGGGGAGATACGGAGCACGCCGTCCCGCGAAAGGAATCGGCCCGGCAGAGGGTCAGCCGTGCCGCCGGGAGGGCGTCAGGGCCGCCGCGGCGGACGCGCACCATCGGCGGACCTTCGGCCCGTGCCGGCGCCACCACGTCCAAACCCACAGGCCCTGGACGCCGGCCAGCACCGCGACCACCGCCACCGCGTCCACGACGGCCGGCGCCTCGCCGCCGTTCACCAGCGTGCCGATCGCGGGCCCCGCGATGGCGGCGAGCGCGGGGAGCATGAGCGTCGCGACCACGGTCAGGCAGGCCGCCGTACCCACCACCAGCAGCACCGTGTAGAGGCGCACCGCGACGCGCTCCCGTCGCGGGAAGCCCGCGAGCGGGTTCGCCCCACCCCTTCTCGCCAGGCGGCCGATCAGGAACCGCCCGTACGCCACGCCGTCGCCGTACAGGTTGCGGCACCCGGCGAGGTCCTGGGCGACGAAGTAGAGGTCGGTCCGCATGAACACCAGGAACTGGAAGCTCAGCGCGTCGATCTGGGTCAGGACGACGATGGCGGCAACGGTGTGCGGGCCGCCCTCGCCCGGCCAGACGGCGAGCGCCATCAGCCCGGCCGCCATGACGGCCGCGTCCAGCGCCATTCCGGCGAGGTAGGCGCTCATCCGGACGCGCCTGTCCTCGCCCCAGACCCCCGACACGTCGGTCTGCACGACGAGGAACTGCAGGCGCGAGCCGAGGGTGATCCGCCCGGGCACCCCGGCCGCCCGGGCCGTGCCGAGATGGGCGAGCTCGTGCAGCAGCACCAGCCCCCAGGTGATGGCGACCTGGGTGAGCAGCGAGACGGTGCCGAACCGGCTCCAGGCCATGATGCCGGGACTCGGCATGACCTCCGGGCGGACGGCCAGGACCACCAGCCCGCACAGGACCAGCAACCCCACCCCGGCGTGGACGGCCGGACTCAGCGTCCACCGGACGTGGCGCGGCTTCAGCCAGGGAAGCGAGGGCCTTCGCCGCCCGGTGTCCGCGACCGGCCGGCCGTCCATGCCCGCCACGAACCCCAGGTCGGTCAGCGCCGCGCAGAAGTCGGCCACGTCGACTCTCGTCCCGGTCTCGGCGGTGACCCGCGCCGCGACCTCGTCCACCGTCCGGCCCTCGGCCAGCAGGTCGATCACCGTCCGACCGATGTCGGGGAAGGACGCGAACGTGCCGGTCTCGACCCGCCCGATGATCCAGCCGGAACCGTCGCGACGCGTTCTGAGCCGGTGGAGCCGTACGCGGGAGGCTCCCGTCACCGCGTGCATACGGCGCGGCCTCCCGTCACCGCGTGCATACGGCGCACCCCGGCTCGCCCTGCGGGAACTCGCCGAAGATCGGCTGCTCCGGGGCGACGAGATTGGTGCCCTGGATGTAGCACGCCGTGACCGGCGGGACCTCGGTGATGAGCCGGATGACCCCATGGGCGACCATGTGGCCGCACATCCCGGCCGAGGTGGCGATCGCGCCGGGACCGCCGAGGTGGACGGGACGGCCCGCGGCCCCCGGAGGGCCGTGACCGGGGCCCGCGCGCCTGCGGTCCTCGATGCGCTGCATGCACTCGTAGCAGGCTCCGCGGCCGGGGGCGAAGACGCCCGTGGTCACCAGCGGGCCGCTGTAGCCGCCGCCCACCCAGGGGATCCCGGCGGCGAAGCAGGCCCGGCCGGCCCACACGCGGATGCCGTCCTCTCCTTTGGGCTCGTCGGCGCACATGGCCACCACGTCGAACCCCGGCAGCAGGGCCGCGAGATCCCGCTCGCTCCGGACGCGCAGGACGGCGCCCGACACCTCGATGTCGGAGTTCAGCCGGCTCAGCCGCTCGACGGCGACCTCCACCTTGGGACGGCCGATGTCGGCCTCGGTGAACAGGAGCTGGCGGTTGAGATTGGCCAACTCGACCCGGTCGTCGTCGACCAGGCGCAGCACCCCCGCCCCGGAGGCCGCGAGGGCCTGCGCCGCGCAGGCGCCCACGCCGCCGACGCCGACCACCAGGACGCGCGAGCGGCGCAGCCGGAGCTGTGCGTCCCAGCCGTGCTCCCGCGGGGTGAGGTCCGCCCAGCGGAAGAACGCCTGGCCCCGGCTGTACCGGTCGCGCTCGCGCGGAGTCAGTTCGGGCGCCTCCGCCGTTCCCGCGTCCTCGATGTGGCCGGAACCGAGGAGCCGGGCGACGATCGACTCCGCGTCGCGCCGGGTCAGCTCCGGGAAGCCGGCCAGGAGCAGGGCGGTGACATCGGCGCAGGTCCGCGTGCCGTTCATCGCCTCGAGGGCCGTCCACACCCAGCCGTTCGGGTCCTTGATCTCGTGGGCCGGCCCGTAGACGTCGCCGCCGATGCGGACCAGGCCGCCGTCGAGACGGTAGGGCGCGTGCTCGGGCTTCACTCTCGGCAACCGCAACGCGGCCTCCCCGGTGAAGGCGTGGACGCCAAGGGGGGCGCGGAGCCGCGGTCGGGCGCGCGCGAGGCCCGGTCGCGGCTCCGCCGATAGGGGCCGGTCAGGACCCGGAGGGGTTGCTGAGGCGTTCGGTGGTCTCGAGGCGGTCCAGCCTGCGGATCTCGATCTTCACGGCGTCGGTGGAGCAGGGGTCCTCTGCGGCCTTGTTCTCGTGGTTCTCGTCGGAGTCTCTGATGTCGCTCACGAGTTGCCTCTTCTCGTCGACACGCTCGGCTGACTCGCCGACTTGCTGACTTGCTGACTTGCTGACTCTTTGACCTGATCGACGGCCGTCCGACCGCCCCTCAGAATAGATCGCCGGCAATCGGAGCGATAGATCCTTTCTTGTCGAGGTTTCGCAATATGGCGGGTCGGCACGAATTCCGGCCACATTCCGGTCCCGCCGTAATTCGGAAAACGTCACGGGTTCCTAAAGCGCGGGCGCCGCGGGGAAAGTCAGGGCGTTCCGAGCGGGGCGGGCGCCGCCTCCGCGGAAATGCGCTCCGCGCCGGCCGGGGGCAGGTCGCTGTTGAAGCGCGGCATTCCGCGTAGGAAGAGGGTGGCGAGCGGCACGGCGAACGCGGCCAGCGCGCTCAGCCCCAGCAGCGTCGACCGGCCGACCGCCGCGCTCGCCGGGCCGGTCACCATGAGGCCGAGAGGCGTCATCATCGAGGAGACCAGCCAGTCGACGGAGGTCACCCTGGCCAGGCGTTCCGGCGGGATCTCCCGCTGGAGGTTCACCGCCCACTGCACGCCGTAGATCTCCAGCCCCACACCGGCGGCGATGTAGCACGCGTACAGCAGCAGCGGCGAGGCCGGCCAGGTCAGCGCGAGCGGCACGGCGCCGTACATGGCGACCCCGCAGATCGCGGCCACCCCGGGCCGGCTCGGTCTCCACCTCATGCTGATCAGCCCGCCCACCAGGCCGCCGACCGACAGCAGGGCGAGGGCGGCTCCGTAGACCGCGTCGCCGCCGAAGGCCTCGCGGGAGACCAGGGGCAGCATGACCTGCGCCGGAGCGATGGCGAGCATGTGCTGGAACGCCATGGCGAGGGTGCCTCCCAGGACCCACGGCCGTCGTGACACCTCCGACAGGCCGTCGGCGATCTCCCGGACGGCCGAGGACCGCCGCGCCGGCGCGACGGCCGGTTCGCGCAGCGGAAGCTGGAGGAGCAGGGCGAGCAGGTAGGCCGTCATCACGGCGAGAAACCCGATGCCGGGAGACCAGGCGGTCACGATGTACGCGCCGAGGCCGGGTCCGACGATGGCGCCGAGCCGCCAGGAGACCGCCATCAGCGCCGCCGCCGCCGGGCGCTGCGCGGGGGTGAGCACCGACGACAGGCATGCCTGGTAGGCGGGCCGGTGGAACGCCTCCGCCGCCCCGACGAGGAAGACCAGGGACGCCAGCAGCCACGGGGGGCCGCCGCCGTGCAGTCCCACCGCGACCACGCAGCACTGGAAGGCCAGCGAGGCCATCATGACCGTCCGGCGCGGCAGCCGGTCCGCCCACAGCCCGCCCAGGAGGGAGAACACGATCAGCGCGACCCACCGGCCGGTGAAGATCGCGCCGACGGTCGAGGCGGTGCCGCCCGCGTTGAGGGCCACGATGGTCACCGTGACCGGGAAGATCTGGTCGGCCGCCACCGACATGGTGAAGCTCAGCCACAGCAGACGGAACTCCCGATTTCTCGTCACAGAACCATCTACGGGACGAGCAGGACGATTTACTTTCCCCACACGAGTGCGCATGCCACGAAATCAACCTCGATGAGTCAGAACCCGCAAGGGAGGTTGTTTCGGCTTTCTCCGGCGGCTCGCCTCATTCTTACGCACCTTTCCGCGTTCCGGCCATGCCAGGCGGCGCCGTCGCCGGGCCTCGGCCACGACCGCGGTACCGGTCGCCGGACACCGATCGCCTCGGTCGCGGGAACCGGCCTCAGACCGCCATCACGCGGCCGCCAGCCGGCCGTCAGCCGGTCGTCGACCCGGCCGTCAACGGGCCATCACCCGGCCTGGCGGCCGGGCACGCGTTCGCGCACGCGGCGGTACACGATGGCCGCGAGCAGGGTCAGTGCGGCGCAGCCCAGGCCGGTGAGCAGCAGGGGAAGCAGCGCGAGCGCCCGGTGGGGGGCGGCCGGCCCGCGCAACAGGGTCAGCGTGCCGGTCGCGGTCCGGCTGACCCGGCCGCTCTGCACGGTGAGACGGTACTTCCACCGTCCGTCGGGCACGCCGCGACCGAGCGGCACGGTGACCTCCGCCTCCTCGCCGGGGGCCAGGGTCGTGCCCCGGGCGATGGGATACGGACCGGCCTCCTTCAGTCGGTCGGGGCCCTCCAACAGGTACAGCCGGCCCTGCACGTCGATGGCACGATGTCCGGTATTGGTCACGGTCGCCACGACCCGGTAGTCGCCGTCCACCCCGAGGCGGGGGTGCACCTGGCCGATCTCGAAGTCCGTGGCCGGTTCGCCGCCCGGGCCCACGTGCAGGTAGGCGCGGACGCCCACCAGGTTGACCAGGGCGATGTTGGTCCCCGGTCCGGGTTTGGGCGAGGCGAGCCTCGCCCAGATCACGGCGTACCGCTCTCCCTCGCTCGCCCAGGCCGGAACGGCGATGGTCGCCCTCACCAGCGCACTGTCGCCAGGACGCAGGTCCAGCTTGGTCCGGCTCAAGCGGATCCAGGAGGTCAGCTCGTTGCCAGCCGGGGGCGGCGCGAAGGTGAAGCGATGGTTCCTGATGGCCGCGCCACCGGCGCGCAGCGTGATGTGCCGGGTCTTCGCCGAGAAGTTGAAGACCTTCAGGGCCCTGGTGAAGGTGGTTCCGGGGTTGACGTGGTCGTCGATGTAGACGCGCGCACGCGGGTCGTCGAGCCGGCTGGCCGGGATCTCGGCCACCCCGATGCCGAACCGCCCGCCCGGGGCGGGTGGATCGGCGGTCGCGGTGCCGGCGTGCGCGGCGATCGGCGCGCAGACTGCGAAGGTGAGCGTGAGCAGCGACGCGCGGGCGCGCCGGGACAGCTGATCAGGCAACGAGGTGGCTCACCGTGCCCGTGTAGCTGCCCGCCACGGCCTGGGCGGGGATGTTGACGATCAAGGTGGGGTTCCAGGTGGCGGAGTTGGAGCCCGAGCCCGTGGTCTTGCTGAACGCGGTGCGCGGCTGGTCCAGCGTCACCGCCGCCGCGGCGTTCAGCTGTCCGGGGACGAACGTTCCGGTGCCGCTGGTCGCGGTGGCGGTCCCGGACCAATATTGGACGGCGCTGTTGAGGATGGTCTCGGCGGCGGTGCCGCCACCGGTGGTGAAGCTCGTGGCCGAGACGGTCGCGGTCCAAGTGGCGGTCAGCGCGGCCCGCTGGTCGGAGACCGTGATCAAACCGAGCTGCCCGGTGGCCGGGTTGCCCGGGGTGTTGCCTCCGATGGCGACCGGGCCGTCCGGCACGGCGATGGTCAGCGAGTCCGACGCCGTCACCGTGAACGTCACGGTGGTGGGACAGGTGGTCGAGGCGGCGCAGGTGCCGGCCTCCGCCGGAGTGGCGGAGGGCGCCACCATCAGGGCGGCGCCGATGGCGACGGCAGCGGCCGGCATGGCACTACGACGGAATGTTCCAGGCAACTGCCGATCCCCCTTGACCCGGGCCCCCACGCGTGGGCTCTGATACTGATCAGATCTTGCACGGTGATCAGCGCCCTGAAACCGGACGGGCGGGCCGCCGGAGGGATTTTTGATCACCGTTTGAAGGGCCGATGATCGCCTAAGGGGCGATTCGCCGAGTACCGCCGGATATTTGGTGATCTGCCAGATGGCGAGTAATCCGGAACGGTCGGCCGTATCGGCCCCCCTTGATAGAACTGGCATTTCCAAAATACGCACCGAATTCACCATGTGGAACCTTCGTCCTATTGGCACTGTTCCCGCATGCCGACGATCACTTGTTTGCGTCGTGTTTGCCGTACGCGGGTTCCGGTGGGCCAACACCGTCCGATTCGGAGCCCTAGGCTGCCAATGTTTTCTTGGCATACCGGGGAGCGGCGCCCGAGGGTAAACACGAACCAGGTGATCGGGGGGAACGGATGAAAAACCGCCACCGCGGTGCCTCATCGCTGCTGGCCTCGATCACGTTGGCCGCCGTGCTGAGCGCGCCCGCGGCCGCGGCCGGCGCTCCCGAGCCGCCGGACCGCCTCCGGCCGCCGCTGGCCCGGGCGTGGCACTCCCCGTCCCCCCAGCCCACCTCCGAGCCGCCGTCGGCCCGGGCGTGGCTCTCCGCGTCCACCCAGCCCACCTCCGAGCCGTCCCCGCCGTACCCGTCCATCCCTCCGCTCCCGTCGTTCACCGGGCCGCCGGTCCAGCCGTCTCGCGGGCCGTCGTCCGCGCCGTCCGACGCGCCCTTCGCCGCGCCGTCCGACGAGCCGTTCGACGCGCCCTTCGCCACGTCGTCCGACGAGCCGTTCAGGGGGCCGCTCGTCGAGCCGTCGCCGGAGCAGGCGACCGAGCCGCCGCGAGAGGTCCCGCTCCCAGAGCCGCCACCCCGCCGGCCCCGGCCCCGTGCCGGCAGGGCGGAGGCCGGGGACACCGGCTCGCGTCCGGCGCGCCGGCAGAGAAGGGCGGCGCTGGCGAACACCTTGACGATCACCGTGCCCGCCACGGCGAACCTCGGCGCCGGCCACCTCGGCGGCACCATCAGCTCAAGCCTCGGCACGGTCACCGTGGAGGACTCCCGCAACGGGTCGGCCTCCTGGACCGCGACGGTCTCGGCCACCGACTTCACCACCGGCGCCAGAACGGCGTCACAGACCATCTCGAAAGGCAACATCGCCTACTGGTCCGGACCGACCACCGCCTCCTCCGGCGCCGGCACCCGCACCCCTGGACAACCCACCGCGGCCCAGCGCGTCCCGCTGTCGTCGCCGGTGGCCGCCTTCAAGGGCACCAAATCGCCTTTGACCGCCATCACCAGCTGGCAGCCGACGCTGGTGGTGACCATCCCCGTCTCGGTCCAGACGGGCGTCTACACCGGCGTCATCACCCACGCGGTCGCCTGATCGCGGCCTTCTCCGCCGGAGCCGCATTCTCCTTCTTTATTGGCGGACTCCTGACCGGCCACGAACAAACGCGCCGGAGGCGGGGCCGCGGCGCCGGGAGATAGTTGCACCGGCTGGGCCGAACCGCGGTGGCAATTCACCCGGACGGCTCGTGACGGAGCGTTCGACGCCCACTGCCGGTGAAATCCGCGCATCGAGCATGACGCCATGGCACCAAAAGCATTCGAGCCGCCCAAGAAATCAATGCACTCACGTGTTCCGCATATTTCCGGAAGGAATGTCATGCCTCGCAGCCCCAGGTCGCTGGGATATCCGCTCATGGTCATGGCGCTGATCCTGGCGGCCCACATGCCGGCCGCCGCGTCCACCGCACCGCCGCACCGGCCTTCGCCCCCGCGTCCGTGGGTGAAGCTCTGCCTGAAGCTCAAGACGCAGCCCCGTCACAAGCGCATCCGCTGTTCCATCCCGCCCAAGCCCCGGGAGCGGCGGGGCGCGAGCGCGGAGCGATCCGCGCTGACGCCGACCATCAACGAGATCTCCATTCCGACGAGCCCGGCCACCCCCGTCGGCATCGCCTCCGGGCCGGACGACAACGTGTGGTTCACCGAGAACGCCGGCAACAAGATCGGCAAGGTCACCACGGCGGGCGTGTTCACCGAGTACTCCCTGCCCACCGCCGACTCCCAGCCCGCGCACATCACCGCCGGACCGGACGGCCTGCTGTGGTTCACCGAGGCGACGGGCAACAGGATCGGCAAGATCACCACCTCGGGCACCATCACCGAGTACACCCTGCCGGTCTCGGGCTCCTACCCCTGGTCGATCACCTCGGGGCCGGACGGCAACCTGTGGTTCACCGAACCCGACGCCAACAAGGTCGCCAAGATCACCACCTCGGGCACCATCACCGAGTACACCCTGCCGACCTCCGGCGCCTACCCGCTGTTCATCACCGCCGGACCGGACGGGAACCTGTGGTTCACCGAGCCGCTCCTCGGCAAGGTCGCGCGGATCACCACCGGCGGCACGGTCACCGAGTTCACCGCCCCCTCCGGTGCGATGCCGCTGGGCATCACCACCGGCGCGGACGGCAACCTGTGGTACGGCGACGGCAACGGCAAGGTGGGCTCGGTCACCACCACCGGCACCTTCACCGACTACTCCCTCACCGACCCCAACGCCTTGCCCTGGGGAATGACCCTCGGCCTGGACGGCAACGTGCGGTTCGCCGAGCAGTCCGCCGGCAAGGTCGCGAGCGTCACCACGACCGGCACGGTCAGCGAGTACGCCCTGCCCACCAGTGTCGCCGGGCCGCTACAGCTCACCGTCGCCTCCGACGACAACCTCTGGGTCACCGAGGACTACGTCGACAAGCTCGCCGTCGTCACACCCTGACCCGGTGATCCCGGCGGCCGCCGCCCCCGGCGCCGCGGCCGCCGGTCGTTCCGTCTTCTCTCGTCCTGCCGTCCTGCCGTACGAGAGTTGTCCACAGTTTCCACAGACTCGTACACAGGTTCGAATATGATCTCCAGGGGGTACGGGCTCACTCGTCGGCCAGGACGGCCTGGGCCTGATCCTCGCCCCCGACGAGGCCGCGCAGCCGGTCGTTGGCGTCCTCGATCGCGCTCAGCACGATCTCGCGCTGCTCGCCGCTCGCCTCCCCCAGCGTCTGCTCGGCCAGCTCCGTCCACACGCGTTCGATGGCGGGCACCAGCTCGTGGCCGGCCTCGGTGACCACGATGCGCACTTGGCGGCGATCGGTGGGCACGGGCTCACGACGGAACCACCCGCCCGACTCCAGGCGGGCCAGGCTGCGAGTGGCGGTCGGCGGCTCGATGCCGAGCCGTGCCGCCAGTTCGGAGATCGTCATGCCGTCACGTTCCTGGACCAGCAGCCACAGCAGCACGTCCTGCCCCGGGTGCAGCCCGAGCGCCGCCAGCTTGCGCGCCTTCGCGGCGCGGTAGAGCTTGCTCATCTTGTTCAGCGCCCGGTTGACGCGCATGACCTCACTGCTGTCCATGCCCCCATCCTATCGATGTATAGTCGGCTAATAGATAGCCGACTAACTATTAGGGAGCAGCCATGGATCTCGGGCTCAACGGTCGCGTCGTGCTGGTCACCGGGGCGTCCGGCGCCATCGGCGCCGCGATCGCCGCGACGTTCGCGCAGGAGGGCGCTCTGGTCGCCGCGGGCTGGCACGGCAACGAGGAGAACGCGCGCGCCGTGGTCGAGTCGATCACCCAGGCGGGCGGGAAGGCGATCGCGGTGCGCATCGACCAGCGCGACCGTGACTCCGCCCGGGCGGTGACCGACCAGGTCGAACGCGAACTCGGCGACATCGCGGTCCTGGTGGCGAACGCCGTCGCCTGGCCGCCGATGGCGCCCGACACCTGGGACATCCTCAGCGAGGGCCTGGTCGCGAACGTGACCGGGACGATGGCCCTGGTCGACGCCGTCCTTCCCCGCATGCGGGACACCGGGTGGGGACGGCTGGTGCTGATCTCCTCCGACGTGGTCGAGCAGCCGATGCCGGCGGCCGTGACCTATCCCGCGGTCAAGGGGGCGATCGAAACGGCTGCGAAGGTGCTCGCCGCCCGCGAGGCACGGCACGGCGTCCTCACCAACGTCGTCCGGCCCGGCTTCACCCTGACCGACCGGGCGCTGAACTGGCCCGGCATGGGACGGCAGGCCGTCGACGCCGAGGGGGCGAAAACACCGACGGGACGCATCTGCACCCCCGAAGACGTCGCCAGCGCCGTCGCCTACCTGGGCTCAGCCGCCAACGGCCACATCAACGGCGAAACCCTCTCCATAGCCGGCGGCCGACAACTGACCCGCTGACCCACTCACCCCGCACCTCGAGCAGTAGTCAATACCTGTGGATCGGTTTGAGTGTCGCCGAGTCAGTGAAGTTGTCCGGTCTGGTGTAGGTGATCGAAGATGATCTGGTCGACCGGGGACACGCGGTCGCGGTCGGCGTAGCTCAGCCAGGTGATTTCTTCGATCTCGCTGCTGGGCGTCGGTACTCCGTGATGGTCGGCGGTGTAGCAGGTCATCTGGACGGTGATGCCCTCGGCGTGGCCGTGTGCTTGGGCGTGGTAGGTGCCCACGTGGGTGGCGGTGGCGGGGATGATGGTGATGGAGAGTTCCTCGTCGATCTCGCGAATGAGGGTTTCGAGGTCGGTTTCGCCGGGTTCGCGTTTGCCGCCGGGGATGTAGTAGGCGTTCTTGCCTCGTGACCGGGTGCTGAGGATCTTGCCGTTGTCCAGGTGGATCCAGGCGATCTTGTCGATGGTGTTGTTCACCGTGTGCTCCTGTGGTCGGGGGCAGAGGGGTGGGTCAGGCGGCCAGGTCGTCGGGGCGTTCGAGGGGTTTCCCATTGGTGAAGACCGCTCCGGCACGAGCGAGGACGTCCAGGCGGGGTGCGTTGACCGCGCGCCGGCGGGCTTGGGCGGATTCGATCAGCTTGAGGGCCATGGCCGGCCCGGCAGCGCGGGAACCCGGTTGGTGACCTTGGTCCGATCCCGGACCGTGGCGAACGTCGATTCGACAGCCCACCACGCGCGGCCCCCCACCCCCAACACCTCCACCGGCCGCAACTCCGCCACCCCCGACGCCTTCACCCCGCACAGCTCCGCACCCAACACCCCACCCAGCGCAGCTCCCACCCCGGTATGTGCTGGATGTAATCGGCACCGGGTCGGCGAGTCGCAGTACGGCGATGCCGGCGCCGACTACGGCGCCCGACCCGGTGAAGGTTCCTGGACAGCACACCCGCCATCCCCTGGCGCCCTCGGCACCCCGGCCGACCGGGCGGGTGCCGGCGCCACAGTGACCGTGTTTGAATCGCGCCATGGACCTCGATCGCGCGCAGGCGTTCGCCGACGCCTGGGTGGCCGACTGGAACTCCCACGACCTCGACCGCATCATGACGCGCTACGCCGACGACGTGGTGTTCCGCTCCCCCTTGGCGGCCCGGCTCGTCGAGGGTTCACAGGGCGTCATCCGCGGCAGCGCGGCGCTGCGGGCGTACTGGGCGGAGGGCCTGCGGCACAACCCCGGGCTGCGCTTCGACCTGCTCGGGGTCTACGCCGGCGTCGACTGCGTCGTCATCAACTTCCGCCACCAGGACGGGCGACGGTCCTGCGAAGTCCTCGTCCTGGACGGCGACCTCGTCGTCTCAGGATGGGGCACACACGCCCCGCCCCCGACCTGAGCACCCCGCCACACGGACTTCGGACCGCGGCCTTCCCCCGACACCGACACCGACACCGACACCGACATGACCGTGACCATCCAGTTCGGCCTCCCGGGATCCGTACCGGCACCGTCCCCGGCCGGGCATGGCGGCGACGGACGTGTCCCTGGCCGCTCTGCGCGTGTCCGACCCGCGCAGCTGGAAGAGCGCCGACTGGCTCAGCGACCTGCTCCCCCACCTCGCTTACGGTGCCGTGGCCGCGGCCACCCTGCACCACCTGGACCGCGACCGGCGCACCTGAGACCGATCACCGATCACCATTAGAGGCGCGACCCGCCCGGCTCCCGTGCCGCCGAACGCTCACCACCACCGGCCGCGCCGGACTGCCCCCGCTCCCCGTGACACCGGGCCCGCACCGCCACCGGCCACACGGTCCACCCGGCTCCCCGTGCCGACGGGCCCGCACCGCCACCGGTCGGCTGAGCCCGACCGTCATTGGGAATCCGAAGCAGGCCGCCACGGTGTCCCGGCGTCGGACAGGACTTCTTACGGTGTGCGAACGGCTTAGGATCGCCGACGCCGCAGCAGGCGGGCTTCGGCCTACGCTCGGCCGGGTGAGGGTACTCGTGACCGGTTCGGCCGGGTTCATCGGAAGTCATGTCGTCGAGGCGCTGACGGAGTCCGGGCACGACGTGGCGGGTCTCGACCTGCGGAGCGGGCAGGACGTGCGCGACGACGCCGTCCTCGACCGCCTGCTCCCCGGGGTGGAGGCGGTGGTCCACCAGGCGGCCAAGGTCGGGCTCGGCGTGGACGTCGCCGACCTGCCCGACTACACCTCGGTCAACGCCTACGGCACCGCCGTCCTGCTGGCGGCCATGGCCAGACATGACGTGCGCCGCCTGGTGCTGGCCTCCTCGATGGTCGTCTACGGAGAGGGCGCCTACGACTGCCCGCGGCACGGGCGGGTACGACCGGGCCCGCGCCTCGCCGGCGACCTGGCCCGAGGGCTGTTCGAACCGCGCTGCCCTGGGTGCGACTCGCCGGTCACCTCCGCGACGATCGGCGAGGACGCCCCGCTCGACCCGCGCAACGCCTACGCCACCACCAAGCTCGCCCAGGAGCACCTGGCAGCCAACTGGGCCCGCGAAACCGGCGGCACGGCGGTCGCCCTGCGCTACCACAACGTGTACGGGCCGCGGATGCCCAGGGACACCCCCTACTCCGGCGTCGCGGCGATCTTCCGCTCCGCCCTGGAGGCTGGCCGCGCGCCGAAGGTGTTCGAGGACGGCCGGCAACGGCGCGACTTCGTGCACGTCCGGGACGTCGCCCGGGCGAACCTCGCCGCCCTGGCCGGTGGCACGCCGGGATCGGTGACGGCGTACAACGTCGCCAGCGGCGAGCCCCACACAATCGGCGAGATGGCCACCGCGCTCGCCGCCGCGCGGGGCGGCCCCGAGCCGGTCGTCACCGGCGACCACCGATTCGGCGACGTCCGCCACATCGTGGCCTCCCCCGACCGAGCCACCAAAGAACTCGGTTTCCAAGCAGCCATCGCCTTCCCCGAAGGCATGAAGGAATTCGCCAACGCCCCCCTCGCCTGATCAGTCACCACCCCCGACCGGGTCATGACGCCGCCCGCCGGGTGACTGCGCGCCGGTCCCGACGAGCGTGCATCCATGTGACCCATGCAGGCAGCTGCGATCTACTGCCGGATCGGCCAGGACCGTGCGAGAGATCTCCTACCGGAGCCTGCTGAGCCAGGCGGTCGAGTGATCACAGATGCCAGCCGAGCAAGTTCCAGTGCCCGCAGAACCAGAGGAGGGCGAGCAGTCCCGCCAGCACGACCACCTGGTGGCCGCGGGCCAGGACGCCCGCGCGCCGCCAGGCCCTCACGGTGGCGGCGATCGCGGCGACGGTGAGTGCGAGGACCAGCAGCGGCAGCACCAGGAGGACCTGGACGTTGGTCGGCACGCCGTACAGGATGCTCGTGTCGCCGGTCAGGACCAGCGTGAACAGCACCACGAACACCAGTCCGACCGCGGCGGCGAGCCCGGTCAGGACACGCCCGGCGCGCCAGACACGCGGAACGGGACGCTTCTTGACCCGGCGGACCACAGCGGCCACCGGCAGGCCGAGCACGGCGGTCAGGGCGGTGACGGCGAACAGCAGGACGATGACGACATTGACCGGCGGGGTATCCCACCAGGGGACGCGTTGGTAGGCGGGGCCGTCCGTGGCCACGTACGCGACACCGCTCCCGCCGGCCACCAGCGCCAGCCGCTGCGTGCCGCCGTTCTGCTGATACAGCCCGGGTCCCAGCGGGCTCCACGTCGAGCCCCTGAAGCTGAGCTTCCCGCCCTCCACCCGCAGCGAGGTGGAATCGGTCAGGGCGACCACCTTCTCGATGCTGGACTCGGCGGACCGGGTGAGCTTGTAGAAGCCTTCAACAGGCATGACGGAAGCACCGCCGTCGGGCACGGCGCGCTTTCCGGGCAGAAAGCGGTCGAAGAAGGCAGGAATGATCTTGGTAAAGGCGTCGGCTCCGCCCAGACCGTTCGTGGACACGAACAGGCCGAGGTCGGCGTCGGGCACCAGCAGCAACGCGCTCTGGAAGCCCTCCCAGCCACCGTCGTGCATGATCACGCGATGCCCGTTGAGCGTCTGCTCCTTGAACCCGTGGGCGTACCCGTCGATGCGCGGATCGGCCGCGAACGTCCGCCGATGCATGAGCCGGGCCGTCGGCCCGTCGAGGATGCGCTGGTCGCCGAAGCGTCCTTCCCGCAGGTGGGCGATCATGAAGTGGGCCATGTCGTTCGCGGTGGCACTGATCGACCCGTCGGGGGCGAGGTTGTCGAAGACGAACGGCTTGCGCCGATACGCCCCGCCCTCGTAGTCGTAGCTGCGCGCCAGATCAGTGGCCAAGGGGGCGGGGACGGGCTCGGCGGCCGTGCTGTGCCGCATCGCGAGCGGGCCGAGGATGTGGTCGCGCACGTACTGGTCATAAGGCTGCCCGCTCACCCGCGACACGATGTATCCGGCCAGCGCCGCCCCATAGTTCGAGTACGCCGACACCTCGCCGGGCGGGCGCACCCGCGCGGGCATGTTGCCGGCGAGATAGTTCCCCAAGGGCGGCACGTCGTCCTTGCTCCGCGCCCCCACGCCGATCGTGCGGTCCTCGAACCCGGCCGTGTGGTCCATCAGGTCCTGCAGCGTGATCGGCCGGGGGTAGGTCGCGGGGATACGGAACGCGGTGAGGTAGCGGTTCACGTCCGCCTTCAGGTCCAGCTTGCCCTGCTCAACCTGCTGCATCACCGCGGTCCAGGTGAACAGCTTGGTGATCGAGGCGATCCGGACCATTGAGGTGCCCGGGTCGAAGGGCCTGCGGTTCTCGACGTCGGCCAGTCCGTACCCCTTGCTGAAGAGCATCTTCCCACCGCCCACCACCGAGACGACCGCGCCCGGCACGTGGCCGGCCGTCAGCCCGTCCGTCATCGCGGCGTCGAAGAAATCTGCCAGAGCACGTTCCTCCGGAATGTCGATGGCTGCCACGGCGGGACGCGGCACGAGGATCACCAGCGCCGCGCACACCGCGACGAGCAGCGAACGGAAGACATACACGGGACGGCTCCTGACCTTGTCGAGGCCATCCACGATGCGGCCGGCGAGAGTGCGGCCGCATCGCCATCGCGGCCACAGGCGCCTCCGACGAAAGTCGGAGACCGCCCGGCATCCGGCACCGACCCCGGTCTGAGGTGGCGCGCCGCCGCCCTGGCTACGCTGGACCGATGCTGTCGTACCGCGCGGCGCTGCGGCGGATGGCCGCGCTCGGGCCATACGCGATCAGCGCGGCCTCCGTGGCGCTCTGCCTGTTCCTCACCGTCCTGGCGGTCAAGACGCCGTGGGCGCCGCTGCCGCGACCCGTCATCGCCGCCGCCGGGCTGGCAGGCACGGGTGCGGTCTGGTTCCGGGGCCGGTGGCCGGTCGCGGTGGCCGTCGTCGGGGCGGGCGCGTACGTGCTGTCGGGCAATCCGGGGCCGCTGCTGATCAGCCTGTTCTCCGGCGCGGGCACGCGTTTCCTGGCGCTGGCGGCGATCGGCATGGCGGGGTTCCTCGCCCAGCAGTGGGTGGACGGCGGCCGGTTGGGCACGGACGCGCTGATCTCAGCGGTGACCGCCACCGGGGCCACGCTGGCGGCCGGGGCTTACGTCACCACCCGCCGCGAGCTGACCCGATCGCTGCGCGAGCGCGCCGAACGCGCCGAGACCGAGCAGCGTCTGCGTGACGAGCAGGCGAGGTCCGCTGAGCGCGGCCGGATCGCCCGGGAGATGCACGACGTGCTCGCGCACAAGATGACGCTCATCTCGCTGCACGCCGGCGGCCTGGAGGTGAACGCGAGCGCAGGGCCGGAGCGCGTCGAGCGGGAGGCGGCGCTGATCAGGCTCAGCGCGCGGGAGGCGCTCGAAGAGCTGCGCAAGATCCTTGGCGTGCTGCACGCCGGGCCCGACGATGACGACGACGACTTCCCCGACCTGCGGCGGCTGGTGGACTCCTGGGTATCGGCCGGCGGGACCGTCACCCTGCACGGCGATATCGGCACGTGGCCACCGGAAACGGCCAGGGCCGCGCATCGCCTCGTCCAGGAGGGCCTGACCAATGCGCACAAGCACGCCCACGGGGCCCCGGTCACGGTCACGGCGACCGGGAGCAGGGAAGCCGGCGTCACGATCGCGGTCGCCAATGGACGATCGCCCCAGCCGAGTCCGGAGACCGGCGCCGGGGTCGGTCTGGTGGGCCTGGCGGAGCGGTTCCGGCTGATCGGCGGAACGGTGCGCGGCGGGCCGGACGATGCGGGAGGCTGGCGTCTTGAGGGCCGACTGCCGTGGCACGCCGCAGACGCATCCCCAAGGGAATCACATGATCAGGACACTGCTGGTTGACGACGAGTCGCTGATCCGCGCGGGGCTGCGGTTCATCATCGAGTCCGCACCCGACGTGGAGGTCGTGGGCGAGGCCGAGGACGGCAACCAGGCCGTCGACGCGGTCCGCCGCCTGAGGCCCGACGTCGTACTGATGGACGTCAGGATGCCCCGGTACGACGGCCTGGCCGCCACCGGTGCCATCCGCCGGCTCGCCCGGGCACCCGCGGTGATCATCCTTACCACGTTCGACAGCGACGAGCACATCCTCACCGCCCTGGAGGCGGGAGCCTGCGGGTTCCTACTCAAGGACACCTCGCCGCACGACCTGATCCGGGCGATCCGTCTCGCGCACGGCGGCGACTCGATGCTGTCCCCGCGGGTCACTCGGCGGCTGATCCACCGGCTCACCACCGACCAGCCGATTCGGCGCCGCCGTGACGCGCTCGCCCGGCTGGAGGCCCTGACCGGCCGCGAGCGCGAGGTACTCACCGAGATCGGGCTCGGCCACTCCAACACCGAGATCGCAACCCGCCTGAACATGAGCGAGGCCACGGTCAAGAGCCACATCTCCCACCTGTTCGACAAGCTCGCCGTCACGAACCGCGTACAGGTGGCCATCGCCGCCTACCGCGCCGGCCTAGTCGACTGATTCTTGGCCCAGCCCTCGCGACCGGGACTGTACGAACAACAACGCCCCTGTCCCGTGATCAGTGGTGGCGCTCAGTGATCACCTGCCGGCCTGCGGCGTGCTGAAGAGCCACGACCTGGTCGGTGTGGTGTTCTCGAGGCTGTTCGACCTGGTCATCAAGGATGTGATGGACGAGAACGACCTCATTCGGGTCATGGCCGCACTCGCAATGAGTGAGACCAACCAGCCAGACCACCTCCGTGCCGCCGATGCCGCAGTAGCGAGCCGCCCTGCCGCACCACTGGATACGGCCGCCCTATTGCTATAGAGATCGGCAGGTCTGCCATGAGATGAGCGGCAGAACGGCCATCAATCTCTCGGCGAATCTGCCACGAAAGATGCGGCAAATCTGCCACACGTAGAGGTGAGCCCGCCTATCCTGAGCCAGTGGACACCGATGAGCTGACGGTCTTCCCCCGGCGTGCGGAAGCCATGGCTGTGGAGGCACTGGTCGACACCCGTGTCGTAGTGATCAATGGCGCCAGGCAAGTCGGCAAGAGCACCCTGGCCCAGGCGATCGTGCACAGGACGCCGGGATCACGGGAGATTTATCTGGATCAGGCGGCGGTGCGCGCTGCGGCACGACAGGACCCTGACGGAGTCGTCCACCATGACGGGCTCATGCTCATCGACGAGGTCCAGCGCGTACCCGACCTCCTGCTCTCCATCAAACGCGAGGTGGACGCCGACCCTCGCCCAGGACGCTTCCTGCTGACAGGCTCGGCCCGGCTACTTGGCCTACGTGATCTTCCCGACGCACTTCCCGGCCGATCCGAGACGATCGAACTCTGGCCGCTCTCCCAGGGGGAAATCGAGCGCAGCGCCGACGGATTCGTGGATGCGGCGTTCCAGAAGGGCCCTGACCTCGAGATTCCGAGATCCCGACTCCGCAGAGCCGATTACCTTGACCGCGCACTACGGGGCGGATACCCGGAAGCGGTCCACCGTCCTACACATCGGAGAAGGGCACGGTTCTTCGAGTCCTACATCTCCGATCTGATCAACCGGGACGTTAAACAGGTCTCCGATATTGAGCGGCCCGCGGACATGCGGCGCCTACTGAACGTTCTCTGTGGACGCATGGGCGGGCTGACAGTGATCGACAACATCAGTCGTGACCTCGGACTTCCGCGCAACACCGTGAAACGGTACGTCGACCTGCTCGACCTGGTTTATGTCATCAGGCGGATACCGGCCTGGTCGTCCAATGCCACAACTCGTGCGGTCGCGACCCCCAAGCTACTAATCGTGGACTCCGGACTGGGGGCACACCTGGCAGGTCTCACCCCAGCCCGGACTACCGGCATAACCGCCCCGGTGGGGCCCCTGCTGGAGAACTTCGCCCTGGGCGAGCTGGCTCGCCAACTGACATGGGTCGAGGAGCCCGTACGCCTCTACCACTATCGCGACCGAGACAACGTCGAAGTCGACGGCATCCTGGAACGAGCAACCGGCGAAGTCGTCGGCATCGAGGTCAAGGCGGCCGAAACCGTACGCGCAGACGACTTCAAGGGACTCCAGCACCTGGCCCGCAAGCTCGGTGACCGCCTGATCGCCGGCTTCGTCCTCTACGCGGGTCAAGAAACACTCCCATTCGGGGACCGTATGCGGGCCCTGCCACTGTCCGCGCTGTGGGAAGCGGCCCCAGCCTCCTGACCCGATCGGGCACCACGCCGAAGGGTCACCTGCGTTGACACCGGTCCCGCCGATGCCGCAATAACCATTCGGCACCTCAAAGAGGTATTGCTGGTGCTAGTGGCTCGCCTCGCGCGGTACTACGGGGCCGTCGGCCCAGCACGTCGCGGTTCCTTACGCCAGCTCGTGACCGGTAGTACTGTCCACCGCGTCCGGAATCTCCCCTTCGTGGCGATCCCCGGTGGTCAGAGTCCCTGACGGCTCGAACATGAGAATCGCCCCACCAGGTGACGACGGCTTGTGCTCGACGCCTCTAGGTACGACGAACGTGTCGCCCTTCTTGAGCACGACCGTGGTCTCGCCGCCCTCGGCGTCGCGCATGGCGATGTCGAACCGGCCGTCGAGCACCAGGAAGAACTCATCGGTCTCCTCGTGCGCATGCCAGACGTGCTCTCCGCTGGTATGGGCGATCCGCACGTCGTAGTCGTTCATGCGGGCAACGATTCTGGGGCTGTAGACGTCGTCGAAGGACGCGAGCGCCTCTGTCAGGTTGACGGGTTCGGTCTTCATGCCATCCATCTTCCGAGGATACCGATAACGGATCTTGCACGATCTTGACATCGACAACCGAATGCGAGCCCTGCCACTGTCCGCTATGGGAAGCGACCCCCAGCCTCTGACCTGTCGGCGATCACGCCGAAGGGTCACCTGCGTTGACACCGGTGCCAACGATGCCGCAGTAACCCAGCATCGAGGGGTTTCCGCCGTCGCGGCTCCAACCTGAACGGCGGCTTCGGGCTAACGGGACCCCGAGCGGAACTCCGTCCAGAGATCGACGGCTTGCTCCAGGTCGAGTGCCGCTACATCCTCGCGGGCCATGCCGACTGTGTAGATCAAGCGATTGGCGAGCCAGTCAGGAACCGGCTCTCGTGCAGGTAGCTCGTCAAGGTGGATGTGATCGGTCATAGTTCCGAGGCGGTCGATGACCTCGCCGAGGCGGACGACATCGGGACGCGAACCGCCGGCCGCCCGGACTCGTGCCTTGGCCTCGGCGTAGACCTCCGCGTCGGCCCTCTCGCCGACTGCCCAGATCTCGCAGATTTCGACCGCCTTGTCATCGGTGATCCGATAGACGACCCGCCAGGTGTTCCGGCCGACGACGAGCTTACGGAATCCGGTGAGTTCCCCACCTAGTGGGTAACCGGCCTCGGGGTTTTCCAGCAACAGAAGGATCTTCTTCAGAACCTTGGGAACCGCGTCCGGGCCGATCCTGCGAAGATCGTCAACGGCCGGGTCGGTGAATACGACGTCGGACACGCTATTCGTCGTCATCCGGAAGCGCGGCCAGCGACTCACGGGTATGCCCGAAGGCGGAAAGGACATCATCGATCGACGTCCGTCGCCCGCTGTCGGTCGCCGCCCGTACGAGAACCAGCGCCAGATCGCGCAGATCGGCCGCGGCCTCTTCCAGCTCGTTGAGACGCCGCATGCTCACGACCGCCGCAACCGGCTGATGCCGACGGGTTACCACCAGATCTGTCCCATGCTCCGCATCGGCCACCAGGCGGGCCACCCCTCGCTGCGCGGCCTCGGTGACCGTGAGCTCGGTCGCATCGTGGAGAACAGTCATGCAGAAACTATATAGGAAGCTGTACAGAACGACAATCACTGAACCGCATCGCAGGCCGTCGTAGCGGAACGGCCTGCGCCTGCAAGGGTCGGCGGAGCCTCCGGCAGCATGTGACGAGGTACGCCTCAGTCGAGGCCGGGGGCCGGGGCCGTCTGGGATCGCTTCACCGGACGGTCACCTAGCTTGACGTTGGTATCGCCGATGCCGCAGTGACCATTGGGTGCATGCCGGCACAGTTCCTCCCAGCCCCTGACTGCGTCGCTGGTGGCGAACCGGACGTCCCACTCATCGTCCCGCCGGGACCTGCCGCCAAGGCCACGCGCGGCGGGGAGCACCGCAGCGCGGCGCGCTCTGGCGCCGCCTTGACGCAGTAGAAAAGCTTCGCCGTGATCACTGTCCGTGTCCAGACGTCCGACGCCTACGGCTGCGCCCAACTCTGTCGCTGAAGCCATTCGGCATGCTTCGCGTAGATCAGAGCGTGCCCGTTCGGTCGGTCATCACGGTCAGCCAGGAACTGATCGAGCGCTTGGAACAGCACCGTCACGGCGGTGCTGTTCCGTTCGTCATTGATCGGGCCGACATCCAAGGACCTGACCTCCGTAGGGAACGCCAGCATGAGCACGAGCGCTTCCCAGACCAGGTTGTTTCCCCTGTTCACCTGGACGATCAGCCACTCCCTGAATCCGGCCAAGAGTGTATGACCGCTGCCGGCGTGGAACCCAGCAATGAAGGTCGCGAACGCGCGGTATGAGCCGTCCAGCCCATAAGAACCTGGTCGTCGATGGATCTCCGCCATGTACTCACGAGGCGTCCACGTGGCGACCGATGACACCTCACCCGCTACCGGGAGAGCTTCTTCAGGCTTCACCGGACCGCAGCCCAACTAGGCAGCCACGCCCGTTCCAATGAGGCTGCGGTGGCCCTGGGCGGAGCACTATTGGGGAGTTCCGGCTTCTGATCAGCATAGGCGTCACGACCTACGATGCCTTGACTTGAGGAAGTCGTCCACCCACTTCTTGCTGCTACGCCACATGCCGTCGTCTCCCTTGACCGCACGTAGTCGTCGTCCCCGTACGGCAGCGACGCGCAGTGCGTTTGGGGCCTTGGATAGGTGCGCTCGTTCGTCAGGTGCCCGTGGCGGTTGATCAGGGCCGTGAGCGCCGCACGGGTCTCGAGCGTGTGGGCGTCCTGGTCGGGTGGGCGCCTGGCGGATCTGGTGTTTGAGGCGTGCAGGCTGTGATCTTTATGACAGCTCGGGGAACCGTTCGCGTAGGTGGGTCAGCACTGCCAGGACGCGGCGGTTGGTGTCGTCGGTGGGTGAGAGGTCGAGTTTGGCCAGGATGCTGCCGATGTGCTTGCTGATCGAGGCCTCCGACAGGACCAGCGTTTTCGCGATGGCCGCGTTGGAGTGACCTTCGGCGACCAAGGCGAGCACCTCGCGTTCGCGTTGGGAGAGGCGGGTGATCGGGTTGTTCTGGCGGTTGAGCAGGCGGCGGACGACCTGGGGGTCGATCACGGTGCCGCCGGCGACGACGCGGCGCAGCGCGGAGACGAAGTCCTCAACGTCGACGACACGGTCCTTGAGCAGGTAGCCGACGCCGAGCCCGCCACCGGAATCGAGGAGTTCGGCGGCGTAACCGTGCTGGACGTACTGGCTCAGTGCGACCACGGCCAGGCCGGGATTGTCCCGGCGCAGCTGGACGGCCGCGCGTAAGCCGTCGTCCGTGAACGTCGGTGGCATGCGGATGTCGGTCACCACGAGGTCGGGTGAGTGCTCGGCCGCGGCCCGCAGAAGTTCCGTGGCGTCGCTGACGCCGGCGACCACGGTGAAGCCGAAGCGTTCCAGCAGGCCGGCCAAGCCCTCGCGCAGCAGGACGCCGTCTTCGGCCAGGACTACGCGCATGGCAGCTCCGTCCGGATCAGGGTGGGGCCGCCGGGCGGGCTGGAGAGCAGCATTCGCCCGGCGGCGACGGCGACCCGGTCGGCGAGGCCGGTGAGACCGGTGCCGTTCGAGGGGTCGGCGCCACCTCGGCCGTCGTCGCGGATCTCGACGGTGAGCAGACCCGCGGTCTCGCGGGCGGTGACCGCGACGGCCGTGGCTCCGCTGTGTTTGGCGACGTTCGTGAGGGCTTCGGCGACGACGAAGTAGGCGGTCGCCTCGACCTGTTCCGGTGGGCGCCGAGGAAGGTCGGTCTCGACGACGACGGGGATGGGGCACTGGTCGGCGAGCTCGCGCAGCGCGGCAGGCAGGCCGAGGTCGGTCAGCACGTTCGGGCGGATGCCGTGGATCAGCTCGCGCAGCTCGGACATCAGCTGCTTGGCCTGCTGATGAGCCGTTTCGACGGCCCCGGCGGCGGGGGAGGCGGCCGGGATGTCGAGCTTGGCCAGGCCGAGCTGGAGGGTCAGTCCGACGAGCTTCTGCTGTGCGCCGTCGTGGAGGTCACGTTCGATTCGGCGGCGTTCGGCCTCGAACGCGCTGACCAGGCGGGCTCGTGACCGTGACACCTCGACGAGTTCCGCATGCAGTTCGTCGGCGGCGCCGGGGTGGAGCAGTGCCCGGGCCACCGCGCCGTGGACGCCGGCGACAAGGGTGAGCAGGTAGGGCACGGTCACCAGGGCGGCGAAGCCGGTGATGGAGTAGGGCACGGCCTGTGGCGGCGTGGTGATGACGGTGACGCCGAAGTTGATCTCTCCGGCGGGGACCAGCCAGGGGCTCAAAGCGCACACCGCGATCAGTATGAGGACGAACGCGACCATGCTGTAGAGCGCGGGGACCACGGTCACGAGCAGGACGGCGTACGACAGTTCCCGCCAGGTCAGCGGTTGGCGGTACCAGGAGAGGCCGAACGGTACCCGGCGTACTGACGGGACCGGCCGGTGGTCGACCAGGCGCAGCCGGACCCGTTCGGCGGCGGCCAGTGGCCGGGCCACCAGCGGCCCGAGCGCGGCTACGAGTGCGGCGCCGAGGACCAGCAGGATCAGCCCGGACGCCGGCTGTGCGGTGTTGGTGGCGACCCGCCGCGCGAGCAGCGCCCATGGGAAGGCCAGCAGTCCGAGCGGTACCGCAAGGAGCGTCGCGATCGGGACCGACGACAGGACGTACATCGCGGACCTGAGAGGCCAGACGGACATGATGAGACGCCGTGTGACGAACGCGGAGAGCGCGGTGCGGGGCGGGTTGGCGGACACAGGGATCACGCTAACCAGCACGGGCGGCGGTTCCCACCGAGCCGGCCCTACACCTCAGGTATAGCCAGCCCTACCCGGAATCGGTGACCAGGGGTAGTGCCACGCGCCCGGCTCGCTGGTGTGCTTGCCGGCCATGAGAGAACATCCGCTACTGACCTATTTCACGCTGTCGTACGGCATCACCTGGCTGTGCTGGCTTCCCTACATCCTGTCCGAGACCGGGCTCGGTCTGCTGCCCATCCGCTATCCCGAGATCCTGGGAAGTTCACAGACCTTGGGGGTACTGCCCGGCGGCTACCTCGGCCCGATCACGGCCGCGTTCATCGTCACCGCCGTCGTGGACGGCCGGCCTGGGCTGCGGCGCTGGGCGAAACGGCTGGTCCGCTGGCGGGTGAGCCCGCGCTGGTACCTCGGGGTCCTGCTGGCCGTCCCGGTCGTCGCGGTCGTCTCGACGTTCCCGCTTCCCGGTGCACTGGCCGACTTCCGCATCCCCGGCGCGACCGTCTTGCTGTTGTACGTCCCGATGCTGGTCATGCAGTTCCTGACGACCGGACTGGCGGAGGAGCCGGGCTGGCGTGACTTCGCCCAGCCCAGGTTGCAGGCCCGCTACGGCCCGCTCGCCGGTTCGCTGATCCTCGGCCCGCTGTGGGGTGCGTGGCACCTGCCGTTGTTCTTCAGCGAGTGGGCCGACTGGCCCAATGTGGACTGGCTGATGATGGCGGAGTTCGTCGGCTCGGCGATCCCACTGAGCCTCGTCATGACGTGGGTGTTCAACCGGACGAACGAGAGCCTGCCGGTCGTCATGCTGTTCCACGCCAGTGTCAACACCGTGTACTCCCTGGTATGGGAAGCATGTTTCCCGTCCTTGGACGCGTTCGGCGACAGCGTGCACACGTTGGCGATCGGCTCAGGGGTGGCGGCAGTCGTACTGCTCATCGCCACCCGGGGCCGGCTCGGCTACGAACCGATCGCCGCCAGGGAGTTCCAGAACACCGGCGCACGGTAACGAGCCGCGTGCGGATCAGGACGCGGCGCCATCCACGCCGGTGAGACCGGCCGAGAGCGCGGTACCGGTCGGGCTGTGGTCACCAGGGGGACAGGATCAGGGCCTGCAATAGGAGGCCGGTGACCGCTTGGGTGGCGAGCGTGCGTCGGCCGGGGGCGTACGCGACGGCCAGGCCGATCCATATGGCGAAGGGGGTCCAGATGCGCTCCACCTCTCCTCGCGTCACTCCGCTGAGGTCCAGTGCCAGTACCGCCGCCAGGGCCGCGGCCACGACGAAGGCGGCAGGCCGCTCCCCGAAGCGCAGGGAGGCGGCCCGGTTACCGAGGCCGAAGGCGGCGGGCCGGTCCCGGAGGGCGATGGTGGCGGGCCGGTTCGTGAGGCCGGAGGCAGAGGGTCGGTTGGTGAGGGCGACGGCGAGGCGGGGGAGGCCTGCGGCGGTGGCGGGGCCGGTGGTCAGGGCGAGCACGGCGAGGTTGGCGACCAGGAAGTACAGGTAGGGCCGGGCGGCGCCCGGGTCGGCGGCCCACTGCGCGTGGGTGGCGACCACCCCGGCGGGCCACCAGAACCCGCCGGCCGCGAACGCGGCCGTCACGGACGCCGCCCCGGCCAGCGCCGCCGTCACGGCCGGGCGCGGCAGGCGGGCGAGCACGGCGACCGTCACCGGGATCAGCAGGTAAGGGACCAGCCCGTAGCTGAGGTACGGCAGCGCGCCCAGCAGTACCCCGGCTCCCGCCGCCCACAATGTCCTGGCCGTGGTGCCCCGGCCGAGCACCAGCAGCGCGACGCCCCACGCGCCGACGCCCGCGAAGAAGGCGTCCATCGTGGTGGCGATCCACACCGATGCCGGGGTGAGGGCCAGGTAGGGCAGCGCGCGCCGGGCGGCCTGCTCCCCCGCCAGGCGGCGCACGGTCAGCCCGATCGCCACCGTGGCGGAACAGCCGGCCGCGATGACCAGGACCGCCGCCCACAGCGGCCCGCCCAGCCCCACGGCGGCCAGCGCCCAGAGCACCAGCACGGGCAGCGGCGGATGCCCGCGCACGTGCGTCGGGTACTCGCCCAGCCGCCGGGTGAAGCCCGCCAGCCAGCCGAGCGGGTCGTGCCCCACCTGCGGCAGCACGGCCAGGTACTCCTGGGGGTGGGTGAACGGCGCGGCGAGCCCGTCGCCCGACATCGCCAGCAGCACCGTCCACGCCAGCGCGAACCCGTAGGCCACGAGCGACGCGCGCCCGAACCCGCCCCGCCGGACCGCCCCGGGAAGAACGCGGACGGCGACGGCGGCGAGGACCGCCGCCGGGACGAGCGTGACCGTGAGGACCCGGAAGTGGGCGTGCAGCGGCGGCAGATGGTCGATGCGCAGCACGCCGAGCGCGTGCAGCACCGCGCCGGCGGCGAAGGAGGCGACGACCAGCGCGCCCCACCAGGCGAGCGCCGCCCGCGTCCGGCGTACCTCCGCGAGGGTGTCCGTGGGGCGCATGAGCATCAGGTAAGGGTGGCGCATCGTCATCCGGCTTCGGGCCGGTGTTCCGCGTGACGCGGGAGCCTCAGGTCGGGGGTGGCGCGTCATCGTCCCGCCTCGGGGCGGTGGTCCGCGCGCGGGGGCCTCAGGTCAGGGTGGCGAACCATCGTCCTGCCTCGGTCCAGTGTTCGGCGGACGGGAAGCCGGAGCGCCGCGCGAGGGGGCCGATGTCGTCGGCGCACACCGTCGCCCAGGTGAACCAGTCGGCGACCCGTCCGCCGTGCCGCAGCCGCACCCGGTCCACCGCGGTCGGCGTCCCCGGCGGCGCGAGTTCGGCGATGACCGCGCCGCCGGGACGCACCAGCTCGCGCAGCCGCAGCAGCAGCGCGCCGGGGTCGCCGCCGATGCCGATGTTGCCGTCGGCCAGCAGCGCCACCGCCCAGCGCCCGGTGCCGGGCAGCGGCTCGAAGACGTTCCTGCACAGGGCCGCCCCGCCGGCGCGCCGCGTGAGGGCGACCGCCAGCGGGGCGATGTCGATGCCGAGGACCGGGACGCCCCTGTGCGCGAGCGCCGTGGTCAGCCGGCCGGGCCCGGAACCGACGTCCAGCGTCGGGCCGTCGCACCGGTCCAACAGCCCCCGGTCGCCGTCGATCGGCCGCAGCCAGCGCCCGGCGGCCAGCGGCCGGACCTTGCCGTCGGAGTACTCGACGTCCACGTCCCCTCCCTGCAGCGCCTCCTCGTACAGGGCGCCGATCACGCGGCGTCCCCGCGTCCGGCCGAACGCCCGCCGGACCCGGTGGCCGGCGGCACGGGAATACGGCGGCCCGCGAAAGAACGGTGGTCGGGGTGAAAGTGGCGGGCCGCGGGATTTCGGGGGGCCGGCTGGCATGCCACAGGGGATTCCGGATGGCCGGCCGAGGGGTCGATCTCGATCACAGGGCGACGTTACAGCGGTGTTCGCCCGCCGATTCTTACGAATCCGTGACGTGACGTCCTGCTCGTGTTCGATAGCGGGTGACCTGCGATGACGCGGGAATACGTCAGGGCGGCGACTTTCACCCGGCCATCGCCGTCCACCGGTGCGGCCGGCGCGGATAAACGCGGGACAATACCATCCGGCCCTTCATTCATTACGCAGCGCCGAATCGCCCCGTTCGTGCGGCGGGCCGGTTCTGTCACGCTGGAAGGTCGCGTACAACCACCACAGGGACGGCAGGAGCAGCACGGCGCCCACGGCGAGCGCGCCCAGGGTGGCGGCCAGGACGCTGCTGGTGGCCGCGGCGTCCTCCAGCGTGACGCCGGGCAGCAGGTCCGGGTACTGGCCCACGCCCCACCCCCACAGCAGTCCGGTCACCGCCAGCGCCGCGGTGAGGCGGACGGCCAGGTAGGCGCGGCGCCACAACAACGCCAGGGAGACCAGCCCGGCGGCGACCGACAGCGCCAGCAGCGGCAGGGCCCGGCCGCCGGTGAGCTCGGCGAACAGCCGCGGCGCGTCGGCGCGCAGCACGAGCAGACCGGCCGCCGACAGCAGCCCAACGACCGCGCCGCAGGCCAGGGCGCGCCGTCTGAACTCCTCGGCCAGGCCGTCCTCGCCGGCGCGCTGGGCGTCGCGGGTGAGGTAGACGGCGGCGAGGTAGGCGGCGGTGCCGACGGCCAGCGCGCCGGTGATCGCGGAGGTCGGGTTGAGCCAGCTCGACACGACGTTCCCCGCGGCGATGCCGGCGGGGACCCGGCCGGAGGCGATGGCGCCCGCCACCGTACCGAGGAAGAACGGGGTGGCGACCGAGGAGAAGGCGAACGCGGCGCCGAACAGGCGGCGCTGCCACAGCTCGGTGGAGACCTTGCGGAAGGCGAAGGCCGCGCCGCGCGCGATGATGCCCAGCGCCGCCAGGGTCAGCGGGATGTAGAGGGTGGAGGCGACGGCGGCGAACACCCCGGGGATGCCGGTCCACATCAGGACGATCACGAAGATCAGCCAGACGTGGTTGGCCTCCCAGACCGGGCCGATGGAGTGCTCGATCAGCTCGCGCCGGCGCCGCCCGGAGGCCGCGCCGCCGGACAGCAGGTCCCAGACGCCGCCGCCGAAGTCGGCGCCCGCGAACAGGACGTAGGCCGTCAGGCCCGCCCACATGACCCCGATCATGACCTCTGCCAGCGGCATCGGTCACACCACTCTCTGGTCTGTCTCGTCGTGGACGTCGGGCTCCTGGGGCGCGATGGGCACGGGCCGGTCCCGGGCGAGCAGGCGCAGTACGTACACGGTCGCGACGGTGAGCACGGCGTACACCAGGCTCACCAGCACGAACCCCCACACCAGGCCGGGCGCGGGGTTGACCGCGTCGGCGGTGCGCATCACGCGGTAGACGATCCACGGCTGGCGGCCCACCTCGGTGACGACCCAGCCGGCCTCCAGCGCCAGGACGGCGGCGACGCCCGAGACGGCGGCGGCGCGCGGGAACCACGGCGAGCGCGGCAGGTCGCGCCGCCGTATCCAGGCCAGCGCGAGCCACGCCGACAACGCGAGGAGGGCGAAGCCCAGCCCGACCATGAGCTGGAAGGCCAGGTGCACCACGTTGACCGGGGGCCAGTCGGCGACCGGCACCCGGTCCAGGCCCATGATCTCCGCGTCGGGGTCGAAGTGGGCGAGCAGCGACAGCCCGTCGGGGATCTCCAGGGCGTACCGCATCCGGTCGTCGACGGCGATGCCGCCCACGTGCAGCGGGACTCCGCGCTGGGTGTGGAACACCCCTTCCATGGCCGCGAGCTTGACCGGCTGGTTGGAGGCGACGAAGTGGGCCGCCCAGTCGCCGACGACGATCTGCGCCGGGGTGACCAGGGCCGCGGCCGTCAGCGGCAGCAGCAGGCCGGCGCGGTGGTACCGGTCGCGGCGCCCGCGCAGCATGGCGACGGCGTACACGCTCGCGATGCCGAACCCGGTGACCATGAACGCGGCCAGGATCATGTGCACGGTCTGCGGCGGGGTCGCCGGGTTGAACATGGCCGCCCACGGATCCACCGCGACCACGCGGCCGCCGGCCAGGCGGAAACCGGTCGGCTGCTGCATCCAGGCGTTGGCCGTGACGACGAAGAAGGCGCTGGCCACCCCGGCGACCACGATGGGAACGCCCGACAGCATGTGCGCGACCGGCGTCAACCGGTCCCACGCGTACAGGTAGACGCCCAGGAAGATGGCCTCGATGAAGAAGGCGATGCCCTCCAGGGAGAACGGCAGGCCGATGACCTGGCCGTAGGCGCCCATGAGCCGGGGCCACAGCAGCCCCATCTCGAAGGACAGGATCTTCCCCGACACCGCGCCGACGGCGAACAGCACGCCCATGGCCCTGGCCCAGCGGCGGGCCAGCAGCCGGTAGTGCGGGTCGCCGCGGCGGTGCCCCCGCCATTCGGCGATCAGCGTGATGGCCGGCATGCCCACGCCCAGGCACGCCAGCACGATGTGCCAGCCCAACGAGAGCGCCATCTGCATGCGGGCGGCGCCCAGGCCGGCGTCGGCGGAGTCCGCCATCACCTGCACGATCATCATGACTCCCCGGCGCCGTGTCGGTCCACCTCGGCGGGGGACGCGCGCGGCGTCCCCCGCCTCCGCCCCTGAAGTCCTCCCCCGAGGGGGTCATCCGCGCGCGAAGCCCCCGTCCCGGGGGTGTCTCACCAGGGTTGGAGGACGACTTTGTTGCACTCGTTCTCCTTGTGCTTGAACATCTCGTACGCGTGCGGCGCGTCCTCCAGCCGCACGCGGTGGCTGATCACGAAGGCGGGGTCGATGTCCCCGGCGCGGATCCGCTCCAGCAACGGCTTGAGGTAGCGCTGGACATGGCACTGGCCGGTCCGCATGGTCAGCGACCGGTTCATGAACGACCCCACCGGGAACTTGTCGACGAAGCCGCCGTAGACGCCGATGACCGAGACGATCCCGCCGTTGCGGCAGGCCATGATGGCCTCGCGCAGGACGTAGGGCCGGTCGGTCTCCATCCGCGTCGCCTGCTTGGCCCGGTCGTAGGCGTGCATGGCGGGGACGGGGTAGTGCGCCTCCATGCCGACCGCGTCGATGCAGGCGTCGGGGCCCCGGCCGGCGGTCATGTCGCGCAGCGCGTCCAGGACGTCGGTCTCCTCGTAGTTGAGGGTGTCGGCGCCCGTGCGTGCGGCGATCTCCAGCCGGTACGGGAAACGGTCGATGACCACGACGCGTTCGGCGCCCAGCAGGAAGGCGCTCACGGCGGCGAACTGGCCCACCGGGCCCGCGCCCCAGATGGCGATGACGTCACCGGGTTTGATGTCGCACATCTCGGCGCCCATCCAGCCGGTCGGCAGGATGTCGGACAGGAACAGCACCTTCTCGTCCGGCAGGCCGTTCTCGATCTTGATCGGCCCGACGTCGGCGAACGGCACGCGCGCGTACTGCGCCTGGCCGCCCGGGTAGCCGCCGAGCATGTGGGAGTAGCCGAAGATGCCGGCCGGCGCGTGTCCCATGAGCTTCTCGGCCAGCCCCGCGTTCGGGTTGGAGTTCTCGCACACCGAGTACATGCCGCTCTGGCAGGACAGGCAGCCGCCGCACGCGATCGGGAACGGGACGACCACTCGGTCCCCGACGCGCAGGTTCGACACCCCCGGGCCGACCTCGACCACCTCGCCCATGAACTCGTGGCCGAGGACGTCGCCCTTCTTCATCGTGGGGATGTAGCCGTCGTACAGGTGCAGGTCGGAGCCGCAGATGGCGGTGGAGGTGACGCGGACGACGGCGTCGCGCGCGTTGAGGATCCTCGGCTCCGGGACCTCCTGGACCTCGACCTTGTCGCGCCCCATCCAGCAGATGGCTTTCATGGGGTCCTCCTCATCTCATCGGCTGGGCCACGTGCTGGAACAGCTGCCGGATGGCCCGGGTGCCCTCGGGGCTGCCCTCCGAGCGGGTCACCTCGCCGGTCTCCATCACCTGCTTGAAGCGCCGCAGGTCGTCACGCACCTGCTGGTCGGGGTGCTCGCCGAGCAGCCGGGCGAAGGCCAGGCCGAGCCTGCCGACCGGCGCGTCGTAGTCGATCCGCACGCGCACCTCGGTGCCGCGCCCGCCGGGAGCGTCCATGAAGCGCACCGACCCGCGGTTGCGCACGGTGGCGCCCTCCAGCGACCGCCAGGCGATCAGTTCGTCCTCGCGGTCCTGGACGATCTCGGCCTCCCACTCGACGGGCTTCCTGGCCGGCCCTCTGGCCCGCCACCGGGAGTGCCCGCCCGGGCCGGTCTCCACCGAGTCCAGGTGGATCATGAACCGGGGCAGGTTCTCGAAGTCGCGCCAGAACCGGTAGACCTCCTGGCGGGGCCGGTTGACGGTGATGGAGGCGCGCAGGCCGGTGGTGGGCGCGACCGGCGTGATGGTCCCGCCCTTCTCGACCCGCATCGCGGCGTACAGGTCGGCGGCCGTCATGCCGGCCACCGCCGTCGAGACGGCCATGACGCGGCGGCGTCTGGCGCCCGCGCGGCGAGCCAGGGCGCGGCCGAGCAGCGCCAGGTCCATGGCGTCGCCCGCGACCCGGGTCCACACCATCGACGCCGGCCTGCGGCTGCCGAGCAGGGCGGCCGCGTGGAGCAGTTCCCGCATGCCGACCAGGCGCACCGTGGCCCGGGACACGGCCGAGTCCTCGAAGCCGCCGAGCCGGCCGAGGACACGGGGTGCGGCGAGCTGCGCGGCGCCCAGTCCCAGGCTGGCCCACCCGAGCGCCGCGGCCAGACGGCGGGCCTTGTGATTACTCGCTCCGCTCATGTGAACCTCACATGGCTGGGTATGTGGCGATCCGGCGCACCGGCGGCCCCTCGCGACGGGCGCGTCCGGCGCGCCGCCCGGTCCGGCCGACGGCGGACCTCTCGTTTACCAGTGAGCCGTACCCCTTCGACGTGGGACGACACAGATCGGCCCATTCCCGCGCCGGAACCAGACCGTATCGAGGGAACGCGGTGACGCGTGCACCGGTTTGAGCGGCTCCACACGGGGGTACCCCGGCCGTCCGCATCGCGCGTGCCGCGACACCACTCGGCCGGAGCCGGGGCCGGGTTCGGGTCAGGCGGGCGTGCCTGGGCCGGCCGGATCGGCGGCGACGGAAGAGTCCTCGTCGATGGCGGAGGGGTCTTCTTCGGTGACTGCGGGGGCCTCGCCGGCGGTGGTGGAGAGGTCCTCATCGGCCGTGGAGAGGTCCTCGGCGGTGGTGAAGGGGTCCTCGGCGGGGAACAGGATGGGGCTGAGCAGATAGCGGGTCCGGCCGGGGGCGGGCGGGTTGGCCAGGCGGGGGGCGATCGCCGCGCGCATCTGGGCGATCATCTCCAGCAGTTCCTCGCGGCTGAGCCAGACCGCGTGCTGCCGGTAGCCGACCAGGTCCGCGACCGGGTCGGCGCCGTCGCGGCCGAGATAGGAGCCGAACTCGGCGAGCAGGGCGGCCATGGCCACGGCGAACCCGCGGCGATGGTCGTCGGCCGACAGCGACCGCATCGCCTCGGCGTCGATCACGGCCCTGTCCTGGCGGAGCCGGTACCGGCGCTCGACCGCGCCGCGCACCCGTCGCTCGCCGGCCACCTCCAGGACCCCGCCGGCCGCGAGCAGGTCGACGTGCCGGTAGACGGTCGCCTTGGAGACGTCGGGGATGCGCGCGCTGAGCTCGGAGGTGGCGAGTTCGCGCCCGCCGCGCATCGCGTGCACGATGCGCAGCCGCACGGGGTGGGCCAGGAGCTCCAGAGGGTCCATCGCCATACGATCTCACATCTGCTACCGTTCGCAAAAATGAGAAAGGATGGCGTCTGGGATGGGGAACGACACCGACCCTGCGGCGATCGCCGTCACCGTCGTCGAGATGGCCCGCGACGGACGGTTCACCGAGATCGAGGCGCTGTTCGCGCCACGGTTGCGCGCGGTCGTCTCCGCCAGGACACTGCGGACGGCCTGGGCCGCCGAGATCGCCTCCATCGGCCCGGTCTCCGCCATAGGAACCCCGGCGACCGAGCCGATGCCCGATGGCGCGGACCGAGCCGGACGGGCGGGGCTGACGCGGGTGAGTGTGCCGGTGAGCGGGCGGGATGGCGGGCTCACCGTGGTGATGTCGGTGGACGGGGCCGGCGCGCTGAACGGCCTGCGACTGGCCCCGGCGGCCACGACGTCCTGGGCGCCGCCGCCCTACGCCGCGCGCGGAAGGTTCGGCGAGCATGACGTCACGCTCGGCACCGGTCCGCTCGCCGTGCCCGGCACCCTCACCATGCCGCGCGGACGGGGCCCGCACCCCGGCGTCGTGCTGCTGAGCGGCGGCGGTCCGTTCGACCGCGACGCGACGAGCGGGCCGAACAAGCCGCTGAAGGACCTCGCGTGGGGCCTGGCCTGCCGGGGGGTCGCGGTGCTGCGGTTCGACAAGGTGACCTGCGTCCACGGCGCGCGGGTGAGCGACGCGGACGGCTTCACGATGACCGAGGAGTACGTGCCGCACGCGGTCGCCGCCGTCCGCCTGTTGCGGAGCAGGCCCTCCGTGGACGCCGCGCGGGTCTTCGTGGCCGGCCACAGCATGGGAGGCAAGGTCGCGCCACGGGTCGCGGCGGCCGAGCCGTCCGTCGCCGGGCTGGTGATCATGGCGGGTGACGCCGAGCCGATGCACCGTTCCGCCGTGCGTGTCGCCCGCCACCTCGCCTCGCCGGCCATCGGCGCGATGACGGAGCCGGACGTCGAGGCGATCGCCCGGCAGGCCGCCTTGGTGGAGGACCCTGGCCTGTCGCCCTCGACGCCGGCCGCGCTGCTGCCGCTCGGCCTGCCGGCGTCGTACTGGCTGGACCTGTGCGCCTACGACCCGGTGGCCGCCGCGGCGGCGCTGGAGGTGCCCATGCTGATCCTCCAGGGTGGGCGCGACTACCAGGTGACGGTCGAGGACGACCTCGCGCGGTGGAAGGCGGGCCTCGCGCGGCGCGCGGACGTCGAGTTCCGCCTCTACGCGGCCGACGACCACCTGTTCTTTCCCGGGACGGGCCCCTCGACGCCGGCGGGATACCAGAGGGCGCAGCACGTCGACCCCGCGGTGGTGGCCGACATCGCCGCGTGGCTGCACCCAGCTCCCGGCAGGTTCAGCCGGTTCGCCAGGTTCACCCGGTTCGCCCGCCGCGGCTGAAGGCCGGCCGGGGAGTGAGACCCCGGCCTCGTCCGGGCCGGGAAGGGTTACCAGCGGCCGGTCTTGAGGAGCTGGCCACGGACGGCGCCGTCGGCGAACTGCTTGGTGTGCATATTGGCGTACCAGTTCCCCGGGTTCCTCTTGATCCCCGCCAGCACACTCAGGTCCTTCACCCGCACCGAACCGAACGCGGAATTACCGCGGATCGTGCCATCGTGCAGCAGATCGATCACCACCGGACCATTGACACCGGCCTTACCCCGGTGAATGTGGAACGCCGTCGGCCTGCCCGTCCGCTTCCACTGCACCAAGTAGAACATCCGGTTCCCCTGAATCCGGAACTTCGCCACCGCGACACCATCCCGATCGTTCACCTTCTTACCCGGCTCCCGCACCTCATTACGGCCCAGCAACACCGCACCGAAGTAGTAGCTCCTCGGCTTCACCGTCACATGCCCGGCAGCCGAAACCGCGGACGCGGAGGCCGCGCTCACCTTGGCGGGCGAGGAGGCGGTGGCCGCCCCGGCCGGCACCGCGACCGCGCCGAGGGCCAGCGCCGAGATCGCCGCCCCCGCCGCCATCCGGCCGGCCACACGCTGCCAGGTCTTCCGCTCGCGGCCGGTGCGCTCGATGTTCGTCATCAGAATCTTCCTTAGGTCTGCCGTAAGAGTGCGTTTCGGACAACCCAGACGTTAGGTCCGCGGCCGGCGGCGTTATACGTAGGAATCCACACAGTGCCGCGAGCGTGCACAACGGCACACACCGCGCCTCAGGTCTCCCTCCAGGAGCGCTCCCGCGCAGGAGGAGGGGACTTCGTGTTTGGCGGGTCCGTCACGGGTACAGGGGCTCGCACGAAGGAGCGCTGACCATGCATCCGTCAGCGCCAAGGCTCAGCACCCTTGAGCGCTGACCATGCATCCGTCAGCGCGAAGGCTCGGCACCCTTGAGCTCCGGCCGTGCACGGTCGGCGCCAGAAGCCGAGCGTCCACGAGCGTTGACCGTGCATCCGTCAGCGCGCACAACACCGGCCGGTTCCTCGCCGCGTGCCGTTAGACGGGCCCCCGGACCTCACCGATTCGCCCGAGGGCGCGGTCGTCCGAACACGAACGGGCGCGTTCGCCGCGCCGTCCTTCCAGTCTCCTAGGAGTGCCGCATGACGTTCAATCCCCTGCACGAGCGTGGAATCCCGCTGGACAAGCAACTGCGCAACTGGCGTGAGCTCGACGTCGCCCCGGTCGACCCCGACCACTCCGATCCCTACACCCGGTGCCGGATCATCGCGATGAACGGCATCGAGGTGGAGGCGATCATGTTCAGCCACCAGCTCGCCCGGCACTGCCCGAGCGTGGAGCTCAAGCAGCAGCTCGCCCGCGTGCGCTACATCGAGGCCCAGCAGCAGAAGGCCGTGAACTGGCTGCTCCCCGGCCTGGCCTCGGTGCTGGAGACGACGATCGCCTACGAGCAGGTGGCCGTCGACCTGACCGCCTGGGTCGCCCGGATGGAGCCAGACCCCTACCTCAAGCGCGCCTACCAGTTCGGCGTGCTGGAGGACTTCGACCACCTGTACCGGTACGCCAACCTGTACGAGCTGATCGAGCACCGCAGGGCCGAGAAGATCGTGGACGGCCTGACGGAGGTCATGCCGGGACGGCCGACCTACCTCCACCATCGCGACCCGGTCGACAACGTGCGCGAGCCCTACGACAAGAGCGCCGCGGCGCCGATCTCCAAGCTGCACGCCCTGACGATCATGGCGGCCGAGCAGCAGACCATGAACTTCTACATGAACGTCGGCCCGACCTACATGGAGCCGATCGCCCGCCGGCTCTACCAGGAGATCGGCCTGATCGAAGAAGAGCACGTCACCCACTACGAGTCGCTGGTCGACCCGGGTGAGACCTGGTGGGAGATGCTGCTCAACCATGAGTACAACGAGTGCTACCTGTACCACTCGTTCATGGAGACCGAGTCCGACCCCAAGGTGAAGGCCATCTGGGAGCTGCACCTGAACATGGAGCTGGAACACCTGCGCCTGGCCGCCGAGCTGTTCAAGAAGCACGACGGCCGCGACCCCGAGCAGGTGCTCGCCCCCGAGCTGCCGGCGCCGGTCACCTTCGAGCCCAACAAGGCCTACCTGCGCGAACTGATCGCCACCGAGATCGACTACACCACCATCGGCACCGGATACGTGCAGGACGCCCACGAGCGCTTCGAGAAGATGCAAGAGGTGATCATGGGGGGCGAGCCCCTGCCGTCCGAGCAGGTCATCGCCGACAACCGCGACAAGAGCGGCCAGGAGTACCGGCTGGAGACCGAGGGCCCCCACCCGGTGCCCAGCCTGCGGACCGACCGCTGACCACCGGCACGGCCAAGGAGGAGACGATGACGCAGGACCCGCCCGCCCCTGAGACGATGGCCGAGGACGACGTGATCGACCTGCTGCTGCGCCAGCACGCGCTCATCAGGGACCTTTTCGACCAGGTCGAGCAGGCGTCCGCCGAGGAACGGCCCGAGGCGTTCACCCGGCTGGTGCGCATGCTGGCCGTGCACGAGACGGCCGAGGAGGAGACCGTCCACCCGTACGCGCGCAAGAAGATCGACGGCGGGGACGGGGTCGTGGACGACCGCCTGGCCGAGGAGAACCAGGCCAAGCAACTGCTGGAGGACCTGGACAAGAACGGGCCCGACGCCCCCGACTTCCTGGAACGACTCCTCCTGCTCCGCGCGGCGGTGACGGCGCACGCCCGCAGCGAGGAACGCTACGAGTTCACCCAACTGCGCGCCCAGACCACCGCCGCCGAGCGCCGCGCCCTGGCCGCCGGCGTGAAGGCGGCCGAGGCCATGGCGCCCACGCATCCGCACCCCGGCATCGAGTCGGCCACCAAGAACGTGCTGGTGGGAACGCCGGTGGCGATGATGGACCGGATCCGCGACGTGGTCCACCGGGCCATGGACCAGCACAACGGCTGACCGGGCCTGCACCCGCCCGGCCTCCCGTCACGAAGAGGCCGGGCGCGCCCCGCACCAAGGCCGCCATGACCGGGCGCGGCCCGAAGGAGCGCGCCATGACCGGGCGTGACCCGGAGCAGGGCCGTCACGATCGGGCGCGGTCCGGTCGGGGCGATGCCGGCGGCTGGTCCCGATCGCGCCGTGGTCGCCGGTAGGGACGGGTGCTCTCGCGGATCTTCAGCTCGGGCGCCAGCATGGTGACCTGCGGCTGCGGCTCGCCGCGGATCAGGCTCGCCAGGCGCCGGACGGCCGTGCGCGCCAGGTTCTCCACCGGAAGGACCAGCGAGGTCACCGGGGTGGCCATCCGCTCGGCCACATCGTCGGAGCTGATGGCGATGACGGAGATGTCCCGCGGGACCCGGCGGCCCGTGCCGGTGAGCCGGTCCACCACCAGCGGCAGCGCCCACTCGTTGTAGACGATAAGCGCGCTCATGCCCGGCAGCCTGCCGAACATGGCGTCGAGCGCCGTGACCACCCCGCCGGACGAGGGCTCGCACGGCTGCCACGCGGCCTTCGCCCCCGCGCGGGCCAGCGCCTCCAGCGCGCCGTCACGGGCGTGCGCCGCGTAGGCCCCGCCGCGCGCGTAGGCCTCCGGCGGTTGCCCGAGGAACCCGACCTCGGTGTGGCCGAGATCGAGCAGGCGCTGCGCGCACAGCCGTCCCGACAGGACGAAGTCGAAGTCCACCTGGCACAACCCGGCGGGGTCGTCGGGCGTGCCGACCAGGACGGCGGGACACTCCAGCGTCCTGAGCAGTTCCACCCGCGGGTCACGCCGCTGGACCTCCATCAGCATCACGCCGTCCACGAGCGCGCCGGCGACCGCGTCCTTGATCGCCTTCTCGCCGTCGTCGTCGGTCAGCATGAGCAGCTTCAGCCCGGCGTCCTGCGCGGCCGACAGCGCGGCCCAGACGTAGGGCATCTGCACCTGGTTGTGCGGCCCGTGCACCATCGGCAGCGCCATGGCGATCACCCCGGACCTGCGCGTCCTGATGGACCGCGCGCCCGCGTGCGGCCGGAACCGCAACTCCTCGATGGCGCGCTCTACCCGCTTGACCGTTTCGGCGGAGATGGAACGGTTGCCGCTGAGCACATAGGACACGGTGCTGCGCGAGACCCCCGCGTGCCTCGCCACATCGGCGATCGTCACGGCCATTACCGGCTCCCTGGCACCGTCGAACTGATTCGATTCCGGCAACGTAACACCAGGTCGGCCCGCCCACAAGACCTACTTCGAGCCCGGGCCTCGGCCGGCGGCCCGTCCCCACCCGCTCAGGATCCGCGAGGCGGGGGCGATGGCCGGACGCGCATGGCAGGGTGGTCGAATCGTTCCACCGGCGAGGTCTTCCCGTGCGGCGGGAGGAAAGGAGCGAAATGGCCGATCCGATCGGCCCGCGACCGGGGCCGCCACGCCCACGGCCGGCTGATGATCGCCGATGTGGGGCGCCTCCCTCCGCCGGACGCCGCCCTGCGAGGACACCGGCGAACGCTACCTGGCCATCGCCCTGCGCGCCCCCCACTGAGCACCCCCCGGCGGACCGTGAAGGACCGGCCCGCGATCGCCGGGTCAGAAGCCGACGTCGCGGCCCATCAGGTCGCCCGCTTCCTCACGGCGGACGAGCAGTCGCGCGCCGTCCGGGCCGACGGCCACGACCGGGGGGCGGCCGGTGAGGTTGTAGGTCGAGGCCATGGAGTGGTGGTAGGCGCCGGTCGCCGCGACGGCGATCACGTCTCCGGGGTGGACGTCGGCCGGGAGCGGCACGTCGTCGGCGATCGTGTCCCCGGTCTCGCAGTGGTGACCGACCACGGTCATCGTGCGCATCCCGCCCTGATGACGGCGGCCGACCACGCGGACCTCGTACCGCGACCCGTACAGCGCGTGGCGCGGGTTGTCGCTCATCCCGCCGTCGACCGCGACGTAGGTGTGGTTCAGCGCCTTCTTCACCGAGATGACCCGGTACAGGGTGAGACCGGCGGGGCCGCTGATCGCCCGTCCCGGCTCGACGACCAGCCGCGGCGCGCGCAGCCCGAGGCCCGCGCAGCGCTCCTCGACCGCGGCGGTGAGCCGCCCGGCGTAGTCGACCAGGTCCAGCCCGCGCTCGCCCTGAAGGTAGGCGATGCCGTGACCGCCGCCGAGGTCGAGTTCGGCGAGCATGACACCGTGGGTCTCCCGGATCCGCGCCATCTGCTCCACCATCACCCGCGCCGCGGCCTCGTAGGGGGCGGCGTCGGTGATCTGCGAGCCGAGGTGGCAGTGCAGGCCGGCGAGCTCCAGCGACGGCTGGGCGAGCACCCGGGCCACGGCCTCGCCCGCGGCGCCGGTGGCGATGGACAGCCCGAACTGCTGGTCCTCACGGCCGGTGCGGACGGCGGCGTGGGCGCCGGCCGCGATGTCGGGGACGACCCTCACGAGCACCTTCTGCCGCCGGCCGAACGGGACCAGCGCGGCGAGCCGGTTGATCTCGCCGATGTTGTCGACCACGATGCGGCCGACGCCCCCGGTCACCGCCGCCTGGAGCTCACGCGGGGTCTTGGCGTTGCCGTGGAAGATGATCCGCTCGGCGGGGAAGCCGACCGAGAGGGCGACGGCCAGTTCGCCACCGCTGCACACGTCCAGGCTGAGTCCTTCCGAGCGGACCCAGTCGGCCATCGCGCGGCACAGGAACGCCTTGGCCGCGTAGGCGATCTCGGCCTTGGGCAGCGCGGCGCGGTAGGCGCGGCAGCGCAGCCGGACGTCGGTCTCGTCCAGCACGTAGGCGGGGGTGCCGAACCGCTCGGCGAGGCGCACCAGGGGGATGCCGGCCAGCGTGGCCTCGCCGCCGGGTCCGAACCAGGCCGCCGAGGGCCACGGGCCCCTGCCGATCTCGGCCACGGGCGGCATGGTGGTCATCGCGATCATGGGTACCTCGCTCCTAACCGGATCTTCGTCGAGTCGCAGGTGCTGGGCCAGCAGGCACATCACGCCACCCGCAGGCGGTGAACGTCGTGGCCCGTCGCGGGGCTCCGCGGGGGCAGGGTCCCGGCGGGGTCCAGGACGATGCCGGTGACGCCGAGGTCGGCGACCATGTGGCGCAGCGCGGGAGCGCTGAGGCGGATCCAGCGCTGGCCGGGGCCGAGCACCCGTGCCAGCGCGAGCGGCGAGGAGAACGCGACCGCCGTCCTGTCGCCCGTGGCCGTGCGGAACAGCCGCAGCGAGACCGTCGCCGTCCCCTCGCGTACCGGCACCACTAACAACGGATCGGCCATGATGATCCTCCTAGCATCGAAACCGGCGATCGGGGTCAAACCCCTCAAAAGCCAAGCTAGACGGCGATAACCGACCGATGACTTCGCCTTGACGGAGCCCTGACGGCCAGGTCCGAGGAACAGACGCCTTCTTGACGAGCAGCCCGCCAGTGACGGGGTTCACGCCGCGGCCGCGAGTTGGCCGGGGCCGCCTGCGACGGGCGGCCACCCGGTGGGCGTCGGCGCTCGCTGCGCGTCCGCGCCCGGCGAGGGCCCCGGACGTGAAGCTTTCACGACGGCGCGAGCCCGGACGCACGGTCGTCCCGGCAAGTGCGCGCAGGACGTTGACCGGGTGATCACCCTGACATACGGTGCGCCAGAAATGTTCGAGGATATGGCGAAATGTTTCGGGCCATGCTCGCCATGGCCGGGCCGATGGGAGCCTCGATGACACATCTCAGGTCCGTGTTGCTCGCCTTATGGCGTAATGTCCGCCGGACCGGCAGGCGGCCCGGCGACCGGTCGACGCCGTATCCGATGTCGAGCATTCCGTCCCCGTCCACGTTCGCGAAGGTGGCCGCCGCCGCGGCCGCCGCGGTCACGGTCGCGGTGGCCTCCCCCGCTCTCGGGGCGTTCGGCGCACGGGGCGGCGATCACGCTACCAAGGTGACACCGAAGATGAACGGGCACTGGGTCAACACGTGGGTGTCGATGCCGCAGCTCACCGAGCCGTCCAACATGCCGCCCGCCCCCTTCACCCAGGACGGCCTCGTGCTCGCCGACAGCACGCTGCGGCAGACCGTCCACACCTCCATCGGCGGGCGGCAGGTGCGGCTGCGCTTCTCCAACGCCTTCGGCGGCGCGGCGCTGCCGATCACGCGGGTCTCGGTGGCGCTCCCCGCCGGCGGCCAGGCCGGCGTCAGCGCCATCAAGCCCGGCACCTCCCAGCCGGTGACCTTCAACGGCCGGCCGTCCGTCGTCATCCCCGTCGGCTCGCTCGCCGTCTCCGACCCGCTGAACTTCGAGCTGGCCCCGCGGTCCGACCTCACCGTGACGATCTACCTGGCGGAGGGGCAGAAGTCCACCGCCATCACCTCCCATCCCGGCTCCCGCACCACCTCCTACATGGTCAACGGCGACCACGTGGACGCCGAGGACCTGCCGGGCGCCGCCTCCACCGCGCACTGGTACTTCCTCAGCGGGCTCGAGGTGTGGTCCAAGCCCGGCATCGCGGCGGTCGTCGTCGTCGGCGACTCGCTCACCGACGGCCGGGGATCCACCACCAACGGGAACGACCGCTGGCCGGACCGGCTGCTCGAACGCCTGCACGCCTCTCCGGCCACCTCCGGCGTCGCCGTCCTGAACCAGGCGGCCGGCGGCAACCGCGTGCTCAACGACGGTCTCGGCCCGAACGCCCTCTCGCGCCTCGACCGCGACGTCTTCTCGCAGAGCGGGGTGAAGTGGCAGCTCGTCTTCGAGGGCGTCAACGACATCGGCACCGCCGAAGCGAGCCAGGCCGCCCAGCGGCAGGTCACGGCCGACCTCATCGACGCCTTCTGCCAGATGGTCATCAGGGCGCACGCGCTGGGCATCCGGGTGTACGGCGCGACGCTCACACCGTTCGGGGGCAACCAGGCCTACGACGATCCGCAGGGCTACCGGGAGGCGTCCCGGCAGGCGGTCAACCAGTGGATCCGCACCAGCCGCCGCTTCGACGCCGTGATCGACTTCGACCGCGCGGCCCGCGACCCCGCCGACCCGCGGCAGCTCCTGCCCGCCTACGACGTGGGCGACCACCTGCACCTCAACCCCACCGGCTACCAGGCCCTGGCCGACGCCGTCCCCGCCCATCTGTTCAAGGACGTTCCCCTTCCCTGGGGCTTCGGCTTCGAATGACGCCCACGGGCCTATCTCCACCAGGGCTCGCGCTGACGGGCCCTGGTGCGGCGTACGGGCCGGCTCACTCGGGCCGGGCGACGCCGAGAACGTGGTTGACGTGGAAGAGCTGGAACCGGTCCAGCCCATCGATGGCGAACCCCACCGCGGTCATGGCGGCCAGGACGTCCCTGGCCGGGTGGCAGCCACCGGCGACGCGCGACCAGACCGGGGTGACCAGCCGCTCGGCCAGCGTGAGGGTCGCGTGCTCCGAGCGCTGGTGCTCGTAGAAGTGGAGCCGGCCCCCGGGCCGCAGCACCCGCCGCACCTCGGCGAGCGCCGCCTGCGCATCTCCGGCACGGCACAGCGCCAGCGAGCAGACGACGCCGTCGCACGAGGCGTCCGGAACGGGCAGTCGTTCGGCGGCTCCGTCGAGAACGCGCACGGGGATGGCGACGCCCGTCGCGGCGTCGCCGGCGGCGGCGCGGAGGAACGGGTCGTCCTCGACGAGCACGATCTCCGTGACGCCGGACGGGTAGCAGGTCACCTTGACCCCGTCGCCGGCGCCGATCTCCAGGACGCGCCCGCTCAGGCCCGCCATGAGCTTGCGGCGTTCGGGGGTCGGGCGCGTGCCTTCTCCGCGGCCGACGCACACCGGGCGGGGGTGGTGGAACTGCTCCATGCCGCGCCCGCGGGCGTGGCGGGGATCGGGAGGCCCGGCGAGGGCGAGCGTGCGCAGTGTCATGTCTTCTCCTGAACTCGACGCCTCCACTTTGCGGCCCGCTTTCCGTCCCGGCCGCGCTCGATACGCGGCCCATACGGCTCCGGGGCGGATCCATGCGGCTTCTTGACGCGACGCCCCTCCCCGGACGTGCGAGGCACGAGCGGCGCCGTCCCACCGGACCGCCCGGGGAACCCGCGGCGCGAACGTCCAATACTGACGTTTTCTTGACGCCGCGATCACGAAGAAACCCCGTTCCACCTCGGTAAGGTGCAGAACGCCCATACGCGACATTTACTCGGGGGTGGCGAGAGGTTGGCCAGGGCGACGCCGTCCGGCGGTACCGGGGCGGGCGGGCTGCGGACGTGGTTGCTCGACGGGCTTCAGGCGGACCCCCGGCAGATCGAGCAGGGACCGCACAAGAAGCACACCTGGTGGCAGGTCATGTGCCTGACCGGTGTGGACTACTTCTCCACCCTCGGGTACCAGCCGGGTATCGCGGCGCTGGCCGCCGGGGCGCTGTCCCCGGTCGCCACGCTGCTGCTCGTCGTGCTGACCCTGCTCGGCGCACTGCCGATCTACCGCCGGGTGGCCGTGGAGAGCCCGCACGGGCAGGGTTCCATCGCGATGCTGGAGAAGCTCGTCCCCCAGTGGTGGGGAAAACTGTTCGTCCTGGCCCTGCTCGGGTTCGCGGCCACCGACTTCATCATCACCATGACCCTGTCGGCGGCGGACGCGACCGCGCACATCCTGGAGAACCCGTTCCTGCCCGGCTTCCTCGGCGGCCAGCGCGTGCTCATCACGCTGCTGCTGCTCGGGCTGCTCGGCCTGGTGTTCCTGCGCGGCTTCGGCGAGGCGATCGGCATCGCCGTGCTGCTCGTCGGGGTCTACCTCGTGCTCAACGCCGTCGTGGTCGCGGTCGCGATCGTCCACGTGCTGGTGCGGCCGTCGCTGGTCGTGGACTGGGAGCGGGTGCTGAGCGTCCAGTACAGCAGCCCGGTGGCGATGATCGCCCTGGCCGCGCTCGCCATGCCCAAGCTCGCGCTCGGCATGTCCGGCTTCGAGACCGGCGTCGCGGTCATGCCGCTGGTGAAGGGCGACCTCGCCGGGCGCGTCCGGGGGACCAGGCGCCTGCTCACCGTCGCGGCCGCCATCATGAGCGTCTTCCTGATCCTCAGCAGCTTCGCCACGACCGTGCTGATCCCCGAGCGGGAGTTCGAGAGCGGCGGCAAGGCGAGCGGCCGTGCCCTGGCCTACCTGGCCCACGGGTTCCTCGGCGACTGGTTCGGCTCGCTCTACGACGTCAGCACGATCGCCATCCTGTGGTTCGCGGGCGCCTCGGCGCTGGCGGGGCTGCTCAACCTGGTGCCGCGTTACCTCCCCCGGTACGGCATGGCGCCCGACTGGACCCGCGCGACGCGCCCCCTGGTGCTGGTGTTCACGGCGATCGCGTTCGCCATCACCATCATCTTCGACGCCGACGTGGACGCGCAGGGCGGCGCGTACGCCACGGGCGTGCTGGTGCTGTTCATGTCGGCCAACGTCGCGGTCGCCCTGGCCGCCCGCCGGCACGGGCAGCGCGGGCTGATGTACGGGTTCGTCGCGATCGGCGTGGTGCTGGCGTACACGCTGGTCGCCAACGTCATCGAACGGCCCGACGGCGTGAAGATCGCCTCGTTCTTCATCGTGGCGATCATCGTCACCTCGCTGGTCTCCCGGGCCACCCGCTCGACCGAGCTGCGGGTCAGCGAGGTCCGTCTGGACGCGCAGGCCGACCGGTTCGTGCGGGACGCCTGCGGCGAGATCCATCTGATCGCCAACGAGCCGCATCGGCGCGACCAGGACGAGTACCACGACAAGCTGCGCGAGACCTGGCTGAACCACCGGCTGCACAGCAGGGACCCGATCATCTTCGTCGAGGTGACCGTGCCGGACGCCTCGGAGTTCGAGACCGAGCTGCGCGTCACCGGCGAGGAGAGGTACGGGCACCGCATCCTGCGGGTGGAGAGCTCGACCGTCCCGAACGCCCTGGCCGCGCTCATGCTCTACCTGCGCGACCGTACCGGCCGGGTGCCGCACGTCTACTTCCACTGGGCCGAGGGCAACCCGATCACGGCGATGCTGCGTTATCTGGTGTTCGGCGGGGGCGACGTGCCGCCGCTCACCCGCGAGGTGCTGCGCCAGGCCGAGCCGACGCTGGAGCGCCGCCCGCACGTCCACGTCGGCTGAGCGCGGGAGCGTGACCGTGCTGGTCGGGCGGACGGCCGGCGCGGAACGGGCCGATCAAGGGCGCTCGTCGGGATCGCGTCAATAATCCAGACAGACGCGTATGGAAGGCGTCAAGAGTCGTATTACCCCCCAAATCTCGCGATTTGCTGACTCTGTGGCCGTCCGTCTGGGCGGCCTCGAGCATGCTGATCCGGATTTCAAGGAGTGGGGATGGCCGACGTCATCTTCGTCGCCCTGACGATCGCGATCTTCGCGATCCTCGGGCTCGTCGTCAAGGCGGTGGAGCGCTTGTGAGCGCCGTCAACGCAGCCGGGCTGGTGGTCACCGCGGCATTGGTGATCTTCATGGTCGCGGCCCTGCTCTTCCCGGAGCGCTTCTGATGTCGTCGACCTTCGCGGGCGTCCTGTTCATCGGATCCCTCATCCTCGCCCTGGTGCTGACGCACCGCCCCCTGGGCGACTACATGTACCGCGTCTTCACCGGCACCCGGCACCTGGCCGTCGAGCGGGTGGTCTACCGGCTCATCGGCGTGCGCCCCGACGCCGAGCAGCGCTGGAGCGTCTACGCGCGCGCCGTGCTGGCCTTCTCGGCCGTGTCCATCCTGTTCCTGTACGCCTTCCAGCGCCTGCAGGACAAGCTCCTGCTCAACCTGGGCCTCCCCGCGGTGCCCGACCACATCGCCTGGAACACCGCGGTCAGCTTCGTCACCAACACCAACTGGCAGGCGTACTCGGGCGAGTCCACGATGGGCCACCTGGTGCAGATGGCCGGCCTCGCCGTGCAGAACTTCGTCTCGGCGGCGGTCGGCATCGCGGTGGCGATCGCCCTGGTGCGCGGGTTCGCCCGCAGGCGCACCGAGAACCTCGGCAACTTCTGGGTCGACCTCGTGCGCGGCACGGTGCGCATCCTGCTGCCGATCGCGTTCATCGGCGCGCTGGTGCTGGTGGCCGGCGGCCTGATCCAGAACTTCTCCGGCGTGCACGAGGTCGCCACGCTGGCCGGCGGCACCCAGAAGATCACCGGCGGGCCGGTGGCCACCCAGGAGATCATCAAGGAGCTCGGCAACAACGGCGGCGGCTTCTACAACGCCAACTCCGCCCACCCCTTCGAGAACGCCACGAGCTGGACCGACTGGATCGAGATCTTCGCGATCCTCGTGCTGCCCTTCGCGCTGCCGCGCACCTTCGGGCGGATGGTCGGCGACACCCGGCAGGGGTACGCGATCGTCGCGGTCATGGGCGTACTGGCGTTCACGAGCGTCGCCGTGCTCACCGGCCTGGAGATCGCGCACCACGGCACCGTCCCCCAGGCGGTGGGCGCCGCGATGGAGGGCAAGGAGGTCAGGTTCGGCGTGCCGGACTCCGGCACCTTCGCGGCGGCCACGACGCTGACCTCGACCGGCGCGGTGAACTCCTTCCACGACTCCTTCACCGCCCTCGGCGGCATGATCACCATGGTCAACATGATGCTGGGCGAGGTCGCGCCCGGCGGCGTCGGCGCAGGCTTGTACGGCATGCTCGTGCTCGCCGTGATCACGGTGTTCGTGGCCGGCCTGATGGTCGGACGCACTCCGGAGTATCTGGGCAAGAAGATCGGCGCCCGCGAGGTCAAGCTGGCCTCGATGTACTTCCTGACCACGCCGGTGCTGGTGCTCGTCGGCACCGCCCTGGCGATGGGATCGCCGGCCGAGCGGGCGAGCATGCTCAACTCGGGTCCCCACGGCCTGTCGGAAGTGCTCTACGCGTTCACCAGCGCGTCCAACAACAACGGCTCGGCGTTCGCCGGCATCACGGTGAACACCCCCTGGTACGACACCGTCCTCGGGTTGTGCATGGCGTTCGGCCGGTTCCTGCCGATCGTCTTCGTGCTGGCCCTGGCCGGATCGCTGGCCGGGCAGGCGCCGGTGCCGGCGTCGGCGGGCACGCTGCCCACCCACCGGCCGCAGTTCGTCGGCATGGTCGTCGGCGTGACCATCATCCTCGTCGCGCTCACCTTCCTCCCCGCCCTGGCGCTCGGGCCTCTCGCAGAAGGAATCAGCTAATGGCCACACCTGGGATCTACGCCCCGGGCCGTGCCCCCGCACCGCCCGGACCCGCTCCCGAACCCCGCGACGAAAAGGTCGGCGGCGGGCTGCTCGACCCCAAGCAGCTCCTCACCTCACTGCCCGAGGCGCTGCGCAAGCTGAATCCGGTGACGTTGTGGCGTAACCCGGTGATGTTCATCGTGGAGGCCGGCGCGGTGTTCACCACCGTGCTGGCGGTGACCGGCCCGTCGTTGTTCGCCTGGGCGATCGTGGTGTG